>NZ_SRLD01000015.1 GCF_004745955.1 Hymenobacter elongatus
CGCTATTTATGGGCCGAAACGCTTTTTGACAACTCGCCCAAGGACACCGTCCTGCTCAAAATCCCGCGCCACCAACTCCACATCTGGCAAGAGGCCCTGGCATGGGCCGCGTAGGGCTAAAGTCAAGATAAGATAGGCCACAAAAATCAGATTTCGAATCAGGTTGCGCTGTAGTAAGAAAGAAGCGCGAGCCTCCAGGTTACCCCGGTTAGTGAGGTAGGTGCTTATGGTTTGGTCGAAGCCGAAGAATAAATAGAAAATACCTGTAATAGCCAGTGTGAGGGGCAGAATATCAATTAAGTAAGCTAGTAGGCGCTGAGAAGCTGATGCCAGTAGTATCGGTGATTCAGATGGATAGTCTTGCGGAAAAGGAGTAGCAAATTCGGGCATTATAGCGAAGAGTGAGGGTAACGTAAAACAATTAGGTGTAGCTGGAGCCGGCGCTCCACGCTTTGAGCAAGGCCCGTGCGAGGGTGGGAATTACGCTCTTATCAGCGGTATGTAGCATATTTTTTGTTGCCACTACCACCCGCTTTGCCTTCCGCGTACAGAAAATCCGGCCACCACCGCTACTGAAGTGCCCCTACGTTTCTGCTCTATGGAAAACCACCTGCCCGCTACCCCGCCCAGCATCGGCCGGCCCCTGAGCCGCGTCGATGGCCACCTGAAAGTAACCGGGCAGGCCCGCTGCGCTGCCGAGCACGCCGTGCCTGGTGTAGTCCACGGCGTGCTGCTGACCAGCGAAATCGGCCCTATTGGCTTTACGGCCGCCGTGGCCAACGCCGTATACCACGCCACGAGGCAGCGGATTCGGGAGCTGCCGATTACGCCGGATAAGCTGGTGGGAGGACCCAAACGCGGGGTGTGAAGCCGCTCGGGTAGTGGTAGCGCACCAGTGCACCGCCTGGCCAAGGCTGAAATCCACGATTCCGGCTGAAGGTGAACGATGCGGCAAGACTTGCGTATGCACGCAGATTGACCGGTGCTGAAGGCGTCTGTTTCTGCTCTTACTCTTTCTTCCGCATGCAAAAACTGCCCTGTGTTCTCCTGGTTGATGATGACCCGATTACTAACTTTCTGAATCAGCGCCTGCTCGACGAGCTGGCGCTAACCGATAAGCTGTTGGTCGCCCTGAACGGCAAGGAGGCAATTGCCCTCATTGAAGAGCATTGTCCTTTCTCGGTGGGCTGCCCGGCGCTGATTCTGCTGGATGTGAACATGCCCGTCATGAACGGCTTCGACTTTCTGGATGCGTACCAGCAGCTTATCGGCGCTCAGCAGAAGCCCAGCGTGATTATTATGCTTACTACCTCGCTGCACCCACGCGACGTGCAGCGGGGCGAAACACTGAATATTGCCGGCTTTCTGAACAAGCCTCTCACGAAGGAGAAGATCAGAGAGATTCTACATACCCACTTTGGCCAGTCGGCTGCCGCCGGGTAACTAAGTCGCCTGCCGCCTCACTGCATCCAGTGTCGCTACCCCGCCAGCCGGGGTAGTGGCGTTTTAGGCCGGTAGGCAACGCACTTAGAAGCTGTTTGCGTTAGTGAAAAACTTCCGGACCGGTCATGCTGAGCGCAGTCGAAGCATCTCTACCGCTTCGTAGGAGTCGTTCAACGAAGCGGTAGAGATGCTTCGACTGTGCTCAGCATGACCGTTTTTAATAACGCAAACAGCTTCTTAGTCAGCGGGCTGCAACGCTTGGGCTGCTCGCACTACTTTAAGTGCTGAACGTATCCCGTTCGTTTTGGTGCGGGGCTGGCACGGCTGCGGCACTCTTTGCCAATCGTGCTGTAGTTTCGTAGTCTATTCATGTCCGTTTTGCTCGCTATGAAGACTCCTGTTTTTCCCGCCCGCCTTCTCCTTTCCCTGGTTGCTTTAGGATCTTGTCAGGTGCAAAAAAATACTCCTCCAACCGTAGCCACGGCAGTGGCGGCCGCCGTGGAGCCCGTGTGGCAGTCGGCGGCCTACACACTGTACCGGGATAGTCTGGTGCAGGGGAAAAACGTGGCGCGGGTGGTTTCGCGCACCGAGCTGACGTCGAATTACCAGAGTCCGGCCAACGAGTTTCAGAGCCCGCAGGTGAATTTCAAATTCAGCCTCAACGGCAAAGACAACGAAATGCAGCCCGGCCAGGACCACGTTTTCATGGCGCTGCCCACGGCCGGGCAGCCGTTGGAAACGCCGGTCATCACGTTCGGCCAGCAGTACGTGGATAAAACGCCGGTGCCGGCCAATACTTTTCTGGCCCCCAACACGCCGCTCCACATTCGGCTGGATATGCGACCCGTGCTGGCGGCCTTCCGAAAACAGGGGTTCTATTCGCTCTACACCGGCCAGAAGCTCTACAAAGAAGATCTGAAGCACGTTTTCGTGGCCGGCAATACCACGCCGCTGAGCTGGGATTTCGACAACCTCATCAACAAGCCTCAGCTGGAGCTGAAGGACCCCGACGGCAACGGCATCTACGAAACCACCGTGGTGCTCAATGCCCATTCCGACGCCAAAACGACGGCCGCCCGGTGGAAGCAAACCCTCGACACGTCGGCGTTTCCGCAGTATTCTTCCGAGTATCCGCTCACCGATGCCCTCTATAATCTGGCCCTGGAGGAAGCCAAGCGCGCCGTGGAGCCCGACGGCACCTTCCGCACCGGGCAGGAGTGGGCCGGCGTCTGGACACGCGACATTAGCTACAGCATCATCTTGGCCCAGGCGCTGCTACAGCCCGAAGTAGCCAAAACCAGCCTGCTGCGCAAAGTTTCGCCCGCTGGCCGTATCATTCAGGATACCGGTACCGGCGGCGCCTACCCGTGTTCCACCGACCGGATTATCTGGGCCGTGGCAGCCTGGGAAATCTACAAGACGACCGGCGATGAAGCCTGGCTGAAGCAGGTGTTTCCCATCATCCGAAAGTCGATTGAGGACGACCAGCAAAATGCCTACGACTTGGCAACGGGCCTCGTGCGCGGCGAGTCGTCGTTTCTGGACTGGCGCGAGCAGACCTACCCGAAGTGGATGCAGCCCGCCGATATTTACCAGTCGCAAAACCTGGGCACCAATGTGGCCCACTTCCAGGGCAACCAGATTCTGGCCCAGATAGCCGCCCATTCCGGCGACGAGCCGCTGGCCGCCAAGCACCGGCAGCAGGCGGCCCGCATCAGGGCGGGTATCAATGAGCACCTCTGGCAGGCCGACAAAGGCTATTATGGCCAGTACCGGTACGGTCGTTCCTTTCCCGTGCTGTCGCCGCGGGCCGAGGCTTTGGGCGAGGCGCTGGCCGTGCTGTTCGGCGTGGCCGACGAGGCGCGCAGCCGCACGGTAGTTGCCAGCACGCCCGTGATGGACTATGGGGTTCCCTGCATTTACCCACAGATTCCCGACATTCCGCCCTACCACAACAATGCCGTCTGGCCCTTCGTGCAGAGTTATTGGGGGCTGGCAGCGGCCCAGGTGGGCAACGAAACGGCTTTCATGGAAAGCCTGGCCGCGGTGGCGCGCCCGGCTGCGCTGTTTTTGACCAACAAGGAAAACTTCGTGGCCAGCAACGGCGACTTTGCCGGTACGCAGGTCAATAGCAGCGTGATGCTCTGGAGCCTTTCCGGTAGTCTGGGCTTGGTCTACAAAGGCCTGTTCGGCATGGATTTCCAGGCCGATAAGCTCGTCTTCCGGCCCTTCGTGCCCCAGGCGCTGCGCGGTCCGCGCAAGCTCACGGGCTTCACCTATCGCCAGGCCGTGCTTACTATCGAGATGGAAGGCTACGGACGCACTATCCGCAGCATCACGCTCGATGGTCAGCCGCTGCCCGCTGCCACCATTCCCGCTTCCCTGACCGGTGCCCACACCGTGCGCATTGTGCTCAGCTCGGAGGCTCCCGCCGCCGTGGCCAGCCACAAAGTAGCCCATCATGTGTCGCCCATGACGCCGGCCGTGCGCCATGCGGCCGGCCGCCTCACCTGGGCTCCGGTAGAAGGGGCCAAAGCCTACCAAGTGCTCCGCAACGGCCAGTTTGCGGCCCGCACGACCACTCCGGAATTCATGCTGCCGCCTGCTACTGCCTACGCCGAGTATCAGGTGCTGGCCGTCGATGCGCTGAACTACGAGTCGTTTGCCAGTGAGCCGCTGGCCGTGGGAGCCGGCGCGCACCAGCGGCTGTATGACCTGGGAGCGGGCAAGCTAAAATCAGCCAAGCCCTACAAAGGCTATACCGGGCAGGGCTTCGTTGAAATCAGCAAAACGCAGAATAACACCCTTTCGGTGCCCATTACCGTGCCCGCCGCCGGCCTCTACGCCCTGGATTTCCGCTATTCGAATGGCAACGGCCCCATCAATACCAGTAACAAGTGTGCCGTCCGGACGCTGCGTGAGGGCCGGCAGCTGCTCGGTACCGTGGTGCTGCCCCAGCGCGGCGTAGACGAATGGTCGGATTGGGGCTTTTCCAACCCTGTGCTGGTGCGGCTGGAAAAAGGCACGCACCCGCTGACATTGGCCCTAGAACCGGCCAACGAGAACATGAACGGCGACGTGAACCAGGCCATGCTGGACTACCTGCGGGTAACGAAGGTGAACTAAGCCGCCAATTCGACGGCGGAGAAGAGCGTGAAAAAGGCCCGGTAAATATGCTGCCGGGCCTTTTCTTGTTCTGTTCGTCTTACGCCAGCTTGTCCTGAAACAGCCGCAGGGTCCGTTCCCAGGCCAGCTTGGCTACCTCGGCATTGTAGCGGGCAGGGGAGGAGTCGTTGTTGAAAGCGTGGTTGGCTCCTTCGTAGATAAATTGCTCGTACGAGATGCCTGCCGCTTTCAGAGCCGCTTCGTAGGCCGCCGCCCCGGCATTTACTCGTGTGTCTAAGCCGCCGTAGTGCAGCATCACGGCAGATTTTATCAGCGGTACGTCTTCGGCTTTGGGTTGCGTACCGTAGTAGGCCACGGCGGCGTTCAGCTGCGAATCGTGCACGGCTAATTGGTTGGCCAGGGCCCCGCCCCAGCAGAAACCCACGCACCCGGTTTTGCCGTTGCTGTCCTGGCGGCTGCGCAGGTAGTTCAGCGCCCGCAGGTAATTGCTCAGATTCTGCTGCGCGTCGAGCTTGCCAATCAGGGTGCGGCCCTCGTCCTCATTGGTCGGCGTGCCCCCAAAAGCCGACAGCGCATCGACGCCCAACGCCAGATAGCCGGCCCGGGCCACGCGGCGCGTCACGTCTTTAATATGGGGGGTCAGGCCCCGGTTTTCGTGAATTACGATTACCGCCCCGCGCTTTTTGCGACCTTTGGGGTGCGCCAAGTGGCCTTTCATCACCGTTGCGTCGCCTGGCCACGTCACTTCTTCCACTACCAGGTTCTTGTCCGTTTCCTCACTGGTAGCGGCCTGGGCGTAGCCAGGGTCCAGCACCGACAAGGCCGACATGGCCAGCGCCATGCCGCCGGTTAGCTTCACCAGGCGCTCAATAAACTCTTTGCGGGTAAGCGGTTTGTGGGTGTATTCGTCAAACAGGGTAATGATGCGCTGATCCATACGGGACAGGTTAAACCGGAAGAATTTTCTGTAAGATATAGATAAGCCTCAGTTTGTTTAAACTGAGGTGATACAGGTAAGCGGGACGTATAGCTCTTCCGTCACAGGCGGTATCCTCAAGTGAAATGAGGCCATTGTCCGAGCAACGGCGGCAGGGAGCTAGGGGCTCGTTCGTCGCAATGCTTCGGCCCCCAAGGCTGCTGATACTGAGTACCCACGGCTGCTCAGTACCAGTAGCAGTTACCAGCAATGCTTTTGCCTTGACGACGCTGCCGCAGTTTATGATAAACGCCCACTGCCGGGGCAAAACGAAGCAGCTCGCGCCACAAGAAGCCGCGTAGTGCCCGCGTTCCGGTGGCTGCAGAAGAGGCCAACCATAGCTAGAGTAAGGCAACAGTTACTTATCTGGAAATTGCAAAGCTATTCGTCATTCCTTCTCCAGCACCTGCCGGATTCCGCCCAGCCCACTGGAAATGTTCTCCAGCTGCGTGAGCACGCTTTGCAGCTGGCCGCCGCTGCTGGTGCGCAGGTTGCGGGCGAAGGTGGCTTTGATGTCGGTCCAGCGGGTGGTTTCGGCGTCCTGGAGCCAGCCCAGCAATTCGCGCAGCTTGAGCAGGTTGGCTTCGGTGCCGCTGGTCAGGGTTTGGGCTTCGTTGTCGTAGTGGGTGGCCAGCAGGGCGCGCACTTCCTCGTCGTTCATGATGGGGCGCACTTTTTCGGCCAGCTTGGCCATGTTGCGGTAAGAGCCCTGGAGCTTGAAGGGCGGCTCGGTGCGGTATTCGTTGGCCTGGGCCGCCGAGCGGATGTACTCCTCGTTCACGCGGGCCACCACGTCGCGGATGCGCAGCAGCTTTTGCAGCACGGCCACGTACTCGTTGATTTCCTCGGGCGTGTGGTTGGCTTCGAAAACCAGGCCGGTGCTGTCGCCGGTTTCGGCCAGTTTTATCAAGGGATACACGTCGGCCTGGCTTTTGGCAGCGAGGCGGTTGAGGACGGGGTTGGCCACCAACGCGTTTTCGAGGTAGCTGAGCAGAAAGGTATTGGCCGTGTCGCCGATGATGTCGCCGAGGTTGTAGATGTCGGCGCGGTTGGCCAGCATGTCGGGGATGCGGAACTGCTCGCCCGATTCGGTGTAGGGGTTGCCGGCCATCACCACGGCCACCTTGCGCCCGCGGAAGTCGTAGGTGCGGGCGCGGCCCTGGTACACGCCCTCAATCTTGCGCTGGGCGTCGCAGAGCGAGATAAATTTCTGCAAAAACTCGGGGTTGCAGTGCTGAATGTCGTCGAGGTAAATCATGACGTTGTCGCCCATCTCGAAGGCCAGGTTCAGCTTCAGCAGCTCCTCGCGGGCGCCGGAGTTGGGCGCCTGGGCGGGGTCCACGCTGGTCACGGCGTGGCCGATGGCGGGACCGTTGATTTTCATGAAAATCAGCCCCAGCCGGTTGGCCACGTACTCCATGAGCGTGGTTTTGCCGTAGCCGGGCGGCGACACCAGCAGCAGCAGGCCCATGAGGTCGGTGCGCTTATCCGCGCCCGCCGTGCCGATTTGCTTGGCCAGGTTGGCGCCGATGAGCGGCAGGTACACTTCGTCAATCAGCTTGTTGCGCACGAAAGAGGAGAGGACCCGCGGCCGGAACTCATTGAGCCGCAGCTCTTCGGTGAAGCGGGCCAGCAACTCCTTTTTTAGGGTGCCGAAGGCTTCGAACAGCGGCACCACCGTGTGCGGGTAATGGTGTAGTCGGCGGCGGAATTCCGGAAAATTCAGCTGATAATTCCGCTCGTGAATGCGGGCGTGCGAGCCCTGCAGGCCGGTGAGGGTTTCACGCAGCGGCGTGCGAATGATGCGGGCCGGGTCGAAGGAATTGGTAAGCAGCAGTACCGCGCACTCGTTGACCGCTGCTTCGTTCACCCCATCCCCCGGCCCCTTCCCCTCCGGGAGAAGGGGAGCCTGACGATTCTGTTCTGGAGCCTGCGCTTGCGTCAGGCTCCCCCTCTCCCGGAGGGGAGGGGGCTGGGGGGTGGGGTTGGAGCGCACGAACGACTTCACCCACTGCCGCACCAGCTGAAACTGCGCCGCCGGTTGGTCGGCCAGCGCGGCTACCGAGGTTTCGTATTGCGCCGTCGCATTACGCTCCTTTAGCGACTGCTGGAACTGCTGGTGCAACTCGGCAGCTTCGCTGGAAATGATGAATGTCTCGCCACGGGTCAATTCGTAGAATAAATATTCGCCGGCCTCCGCTACCTCGTGAAGGGCGAAAAGCCCAGTGCCCGCCGCAAATTCCTCCACCGCTACCTGCAATTCCGCCTTCAGCACATCGAACTCCCGCGAGTCCGGAAATACCTGCAGCAGCACGCCGATGCCCTGCAATTGATGCTGCCAGGCCGCTTTCTTCTTGCGCCCCGCGAAGCCATGCCAGTAGAGCGCTGCCGCCGCCCGCGCCTCGGTAGAATAGCGCAGCAAGTCGGCGGTGCGGGTGAGGCGCACCAGGGCTTCGAGCAGCAGGGCCGCGTCGTGGTCGTGCACGCCCTTGAGGTAGCCCTCGGCGTAGCGCGGGGCCATGAACTGCTGCACGTGCGCGGTCAGCTCGGCCACGGTGAGGTGGGAAAGCTCGGCCACCGACAGCACGGCGGGGGCGCCATCTTGGGCTGGCGCGGGGTGCTGAGCGGCTTGCAGCATGAGCCAGGCCAGGTACTCGGCCCGGTACACGTCGGCGTTTTCCGACACCACCGTTTGGTCCCACACGGCGCGGGCGGCCAGCACGGCGGACTCGGTGATTTTCTGGAAAAAGTTAGTGCCGGTGAGGTGGTAGTGCAGGTCGCCGTCGCGCAGCACCACGGTCAGCTCCAGCGGCTGGGTGTTCACGGTGAAGGCATAAGTACCAAATTTGAGGGCCTGCCCCCCGTCAGTAAATAGCTCGGCGCGGTCCTTGAGCTGGCGCACGGCGTCTTCCTTCACCGTTTTGAGGCGGCTCTGGATGTCGTCGGCCTTCACCGGGTCGCCGAGGTTGAGCAGGTCCTGCACGGTCTGGCGCACCTTCTCCACCATCAGGTCCGAAGCAAAGTAGCCGTTGATATCCGCCACGGTTTCGAAGCGGCCGAGGCGGTTTTGCACCGCTTTCAGGATGCGCTCCGCCGATTGCAGCAGGGCCGAGGCGCGTTGGTTGCGGGCTTCTACCAAGCTCACCTTGCGCGACTCAAACGCCTCCGATACTTCCTCGCGCTTGCCCGCCAACTGGTTCAGGAACTGGTCAAATTCGGGAAACTTACCTTCCAGCTCTTCCAGCTGCATCAGGAGCTTGGTGCTGTACTCGTCGCACTTGGCCGGCGCGTCGCACAGGTCGAGGTAGTTCACCAGGGCCTGGTCGAGCAGCTTGATTTGCGCCGTGAATTCGGCCTGGGCTTCGGTGCCGGCCAGGGCCTGCCGCCGCCGCTTCAGCGCCGCCCGAATCTGGTTGAAGCTGGCGTAAATCGTCGAGATGTTGTCGATGATGCGCGTGGTCTGCGTGGGGTCCTCCATCGGCAGGTTGCTCACCACTTCAATCAGCAGTTCCAGCTCACTGGATACCGCGTTGGCCTGTTTTTCCAGCTCGTTGGCGTCGGCTACTTTCTGCACCTTCTCGATGGCGTCGGCAATGGCCTGCACGCGCACCGCGTAAGGCTTCAGCGCGTCGTCTTTCAGCAGGAAATCCACCGTTTGACCGGCCACGTCCTTGCTGGTTTGTTCCAGCTCGGCGGCGGCTTTTTCCACGGTGGGCAGTTCCACGTAGCGCAGCTCCTTGAGGGAGATGACCTCGCCGCGCACGCCGCGCAGCTCCGCCAGCAGCTGCACGTACTCGTTCACATCCGTAGCTGCGGTGCGCTTGACGCGGCCGGTCAATTCGTCGGCCTTGGCCAATACGCGTTGGGTTTCGGCCCCAGTGCTCTTGCGGATGCTCAGCACCTTGTCGAACTCCGCTACCGCCGCGTTGGCCGCCTGCTGAATGTCGCGCAGGGGCTCGGCCAGGGCCTGGGCGGCCGGTTCGCGCAGCCAATGATAGGTGTCGTTGAGGGTCGTCGTTAGGCGAATCAAGTCCAGGTAGAGGCCGGCGTAGCTGTCGTCTTTGGCCAGCAGCGTGAGCACCTCCTGCGACTCCGACATGGCCCGCACAATTTCCTTGTTGCCCAGCTTGTAGAGGTAGGAATCGGAGGTGACCGGCAGCTGGAAATCAGGCGCCACGTAGGGCGTCTGCCAGATTTGCACCGCGTGGTGCTTCTTGGGCTCGTCGTCCTTGCGGAAGTAGCACAGCTCGCCGTTTTCAAACAGCGCGTAGCCGTGGCAGCTGATGGGGTTATCGACCCGTTGCGCGATGATGTTATAAGAAAGCAGCAAATACGCGCCGTTTTCCTTGTTGTAGAAGACGTACAGGAAATCCTCTCCATTCGGCGAGACTATCCGCTTCTCAAAAAGCATGTCGCGCAGCCCTTTTTCAAACAGTTTTCCCTCGCCGGTTTGCAGGTAAAACCCGTGCGGAAAAATCAGGCCCTGGTTGTCCGGCAGTAACACGCAAGCCTCGGCTAAAGCGTCAAGTCGTTGCGCCGTTTGCAGCTTGGCATTGTAAAGAAAATACCGATAATCTTGTTCCTGATACGGCCGGATTTTCAGCAGGATGATATTGCCAACTACTGCGTAATAAATCTCTGAATCATCAAGCGTCTGGTCTTTGTCCGACACGGGCTCGGAGTAAATTCCGAGCCCCGTAGCCGTATTATTTTCAATTTTAATGGTGAGGTCGCCGTGAATAGTTTCCACAAAAACCTTATCCTCGATGCTGATATGCGGGTGTTTGCCGCTGCGCTGCATGTCGCGCGTGGTGCGCTTCCACGTAAACTCGTGCTGCGGCGGAAACCCGTATTCGTGGTCGCTGCGGTTGTCGATGTAGGTGAGCGTACCGGCCTGCAGCAGCCACTTAAACGTCTTAATGTCGTTCGCGCTTTTGCCCACCCGGAACACCATGAACAAATGGCTGCCGAGCACCGCGAATTTTACGAATTGCGTGTTCTTGTAGTACTTGTACAGGTTGCGGAATTCCTCGGCGAATTGCGCGTTGGAAACCAGGTCCAGCGGCAGCGGATGGAACTCGTGTTCCGCGTAAGAATACACGCCAAAAACATCGGATAATTCCACCTCGGTTTTCAGGCCGATAACGACGTTGTAGCCGAACAGGAAATTGCTGCCAACCGGCACCATGTCCCACGGCACGCAGTTGTTCTCGGTGCTGATGCGGCCGGTTCCAATCAACTTGGTGTCGATGGACCCAAAGACGGTTTTGCGCTCGATATTGAGCTTTTCGAGGCGCGCGCGAAGGTCCGCACCGCTTTTCTGCAGGCGGTTGCGCAGGATTTCGTAGGTACCGCCTTCTAGCTTGACCCCGGCGCCGTTTACCCCATCCCCCGGCCCCTTCCCCTCCGGGGGAAGGGGAGCCGCGGCGGCGCTGTTGGTTTGGCTGTTGGAATGGGTAGTAGAGATGTTATTTGGGCTCATAGTTGGGATAGAGCGCGGTCAGATGCTCGGCAATCTTCTTTAACACGTTGGCGGTGTCGTAAAGCACGGCTTCGTTAGTGAAGCGAATAACCAGGAAGCCACCTTCCTGTAATTCGTGGGTGCGGCCGCCGTCGTATTCGGCCTGGCTCTCATCGCCGTGTATGCTGCCATCGACTTCGATGATGAGCAATGCGGCTAGGCACACGAAATCGACAATGAATGGGCCGATGGCGTGCTGGCGTCGGAACGGGGCGCCTAGCTTGTTGCCGCGCAACTCCTGCCACAGGTGGTTTTCGGCAGGGGTGGGGTTCTTGCGGTTGTGCCGGGCGTAGTCTTTCAGCGAGGTCATCCAGCGCTTGGCATCGGTGGTGTACATGCCGTAGGGGTGGGGCGAGTTCACCCCATCCCCCGGCCCCTTCCCCTCCGGGGGAAGGGGAGCCTGACGGCGCTTTTCCGGCTCTTCACTAGGATTCATCTCTTCATCCCTCAATAATTTAGAATTTAGCAATATGCGCCGCCGTGGCTCCCCTTCCCCCGGAGGGGAAGGGGCCGGGGGATGGGGTCACAACTGCAGCGTCTTCACCGGCTTGTCGCCAAGCCCTAGCGCTGCCGCCGTGCTCGTAAGCTGCGCAATGGTGCTGCGCGTGGCGTCATCCCCAGCCTTGTTCATCATTTGCAGCAGCAGGGCCGAAATGCTCAGGTTCTTCATGTCGTCGGAGCTCAGTCCGAACTGGTCCACAAACCGGCGCAGGTTGGTTTTAAAATCCCCGCCGCCATTGCCTTCGTGGCCGAAGAAAGCATCTTTCACCGTGCCCAGCACGTCGGAATTATTCACCGCCCGGTCTATCATCTTGCCCTTGGTGATAGAGCCGATAATCTGGTCGAAGAACATGGTTTCGCCGCCCACAATGTCGATTTTGGCCGACTTCAGTGCCTCCGAGATAACGCCCGCCTGGGCGCTGGCAATGTCCTTCTGGATGTTGATTTGGGCCAGTTCCACGGCCTTGTCCTTGTCGAGGCGCAGCTTGAATTCTTCGTGGTCCTTGCCCACGCCGTCGAGCTTCTTCATGGCGTCGGCCTTGGCTTCGATGCCCTTGGCTTCCACGGCGAAGCGCTGCTCGTTCACCGTCACTTCGGCCAGGCCGCGCTTCTGGTCGGCATCGGCTTTGGCTTCGATGACGCTGGCTTCGGCCAGGCCTTTTTCCAGGTTCACCTTGGCGGCTACCACGCCGAGCTTCTCGTCGGCTTCGGCCTGGGCCGTGGCTTTCACCTGGATGGATTGGGCTTCGGCGGTGGCGGTGAGCTGCATCACGTTGGCTTCCGACTCGCCCTCTTTCTGGCGGGCGGCGGCTTTGGCCTGCATCACCTGGGCTTCGGCCAGGCCCACGGCGCTGGCTTTGCTGGCGTCGGCTTCGGCCATAATGCGGATGGCCTGCGAGCGGTGCTCGGCCGACGCTTTTTCCGCCTCGGCATCAATCAGCGACTGCTTGGCGCGGAACTCGGCGCCCTGTTTCTCCATGTCGGCGTTGCCCACGAAGGTAATGGTGGCCTGTTCGGTTTCCTGCTTGGCCTTGGTGATGGCCACCAGCTTCTCGCGGTCGGCCAGGGCCTGGGCGCGGGTGTCTTTGATGCGCTCCTCTTCGATGACCGTAGCTTTTTCCACCGTAATCCGCTCCCGGATGATGCCCTGAATGTTCTTGCGCTCCTCTTCCAGGGCCTTTTCCTTTTCAATCTGGGCCAGGGCCACGATGCGCTCCCGCTCGTTCACTTCCAGGGCGCGGGCCTGCTCCACGCGCTCCGTCTCGATGGCGTCGGTGCGCTGCTTATTGCGCTCGGCCACCAGAATCTGGCGGTCGCGGTTCTGTTCCGAAACCTTGATTTCCTCATCGGCCGAGATGCGGGCTTTTTCGCCCTTCTGGCGTTCCTCCTGGCGCACTTTCTCGGTTTCGGCGGCTTCGCGGGCCTTGATGTTGGCAATTTCGCGGTATTGCTTTTCCTGGGTTTCGGCCAGCTGCTTTTCGAGCTGCAGAATGGTTTCCTGCGCCTCCACGTCCTGTTTCTTGATGGTTTTCTGCTGGTCGCGCTGCAGCTGGTTGGACTGGATTTTCTGCTCCGACGTCAGGGCAATGATTTTCTTGATGCCTTCCGCATCCAGGATATTATCCTGGTTGAGGGCGTGCAGCGGGGTTTGCTCCAGGTAATCGATGGCGCAGTCGTCGAGCACGTAGCCGTTCAAATCCGTGCCGATGATGCGCAGGATTTCCTGCTTGAACTGCTCGCGGGAGTTGTACAGCTCGATGAAATCGAAGTGCTTGCCCACCGTCTTCAGGGCTTCCGAAAACTTGGCATCGAACAAGCCTTCCAGCGCCACGGGGTCGGAGGCGCGGTGGGCCCCGATGCTCTGGGCCACGTTCACCACGTCCTCGTGGGTCTTGTTCACCCGAATGAAGAAATTGACTTTCACGTCGGCGCGCATGTTGTCCTTGCACACTAGGCCTTCGGCGCCGGCCCGGGCAATGACAATGGTTTTCAGCTTGATGTCCATCACCTCGAGCATGTGGAGGATGGGCACCACGATGATGCCGGAAAACGACACTTTGGCGTCGCCCATGCCCGTGCGCAGCAGGGCTTCGCCTTGCACGGCTTTTTTATACATCCGGGCGACAACCGCCAGGAAGCCAAGCAGAAACAGGCCGATAATAATCAAAACGGCCCAGGAAAGAGAAGCTAACATGCGAGTAAGGGTGTAGAAATATGAGTGGTTGGTTTTTTAAAGATGTTCTGTCGGGGGGGGGGGCCACCCCCGGCCCCTCCCCTCCGGGAGAGGGGTGATTTCTGATATTTACTTATCGTCTGGCACCCCTCTCCCGGAGGGGAGGGGCCGCGGGTGGGGTTAATCAGTGAAAGGCTCAATCAAATAGCATTTCCGCGCCGCATCAAAGTCAATGACTAGCGCCGTTTCGCCCTTGGCCAGTGGCGCGTTGATGCTCCGCACATTCAGCATGAGCGGCGCGCCATCTATTTGCACCGATGCCTGGCCTAGCTTGTCGGCCGTGGCCGGCAGCAGCACCGTGCACACCTTGCCGATGACCACCGCGCCGCCGTCGTGGTCTTTTTCCAGGGCCGCGAACAGCTTTACGAAAGGCAGCGTCAGGAACTTCGCCACAAACAGGCTGCCGATGAACAAGGGCAGCAAAAATGCCAGGCCCAGCAACAGGGAAGTATTACCCGTGTAGTAGTTGACTAGAATACTGCCCACCCAGAGCGGCAAAAACACGAAGCTGAGGAACACCATCAGCGGGATGCGGCCCAGGTTGAAGAAGGCCAGGGCGCCGTTGAGCCAGCCGGTGCCCATGCCTTCGTGGGGCCCGTCGCTGTCGAAGTGCAGGTGGCCGTGGTCCTCAATGCTCAGGTCCACGGTCTTCATATCGAGCAGGCCCAGCAGCACCGTGAGCCAGTACAGCAGCACGAACACCAGCAAGCCCGTGGGCAGTAGATTAGGCGGTGAGATGGCAGCTTGTAAAAGTTCGGTCATGGGCATTAGTAGGGCAGCTTAAAGGTAGGCGTATTGCACTGATTCCAGTGCCCGCCCGACCTGTTCTGACTATTCACTGTAGCCAAGTTTCGCTTTTAAGGCCTTGAGATCTTCGCTGGCTTTGCCGATACCTGTCGCACCCAGTGCCTTGTCGATTTCCGCGTCGATGCTCTTGCCGGCTTGGGCGATTTCCCCGTAGGATTCGGCCAGAGCTTCCTGCACGGCAATCTTTTCCTTCATACGCTCCAGCAAGGCCACCGTGCCCGAGGAGTCGAGTTGGGCCAACTGCTTGTTGATGGTGATGGTGGCCGTGCTCACCGTCACGCGGGCCTTCAAGGTTTTGAGCTCGTTTTCCCACTGGCTGATAGTCGACTTCAGCGTGCTCACGTTCTGGTCCATCTGGGCCGCCGAGTGCTCGAATTTCTCCTGGTCGGTGGCGGCACGGGCAGCCTGGGCGTCGTTTTCGGCCTTTTTCAGCAGGGCTTCGCCAGCGAGGCGGTCGGCTTCGCCCGAGTTCAAGTCGCCCTTGTGAGCCCGCTGGAGCAGGAGCACGGCCTTGCTTTCGTAGTCCGAGGCTTTGGTGCGGAAGCTTTCGCCTTCGTTGCGCGCCCGGATGGCCATGGCCTTTACCTCGGCCAGGCCGTGCAGGCTTTTATCCAGGTCCTGGCGCAGGTCGCGCAGGCCCTGTTCGGTCATCTTGATGGGGTCTTCGAGCTGGTTCACGGCGGAGTGGGCTTCCGACTGACCGATTTTGAAGAGACGGTTGAGGATGTTCATGGCAAGGGAGGTTAGGCTGTGAGGGGCTTGGAAAACTGAATCAGCTCATCGGAAAACTCACTGAGCAGCAGGCCAAGGGAATTGACACAAGCCTCTAGCTCAGGCAAATCGAGGGTTTCGATTTGCAGGGTGTCGCGGAAGATGAGCTTACGGCCGCTCTCATCGAGGGCAAAGGCACCATGAATGATGTCACGGTTCTTTTGCAGCAACCGCTGATACACTTCCAACGAGGGGGCGGGCAGGTCAAGCAGGTACTGCTCCAGTATCAGCAGCGGGTCGCCGCAGCCGATGACGAGGTTCTTAATGGCCAGCTCCGGCTTGTCGACGACGAACACACCTTCCTGCTCGTCGGCGTGGCAAATGTCGAAGCCCAGTTCCAGCAGGTAGCCCTTGATGGCGGTAAAGTAGGTGTTGGGCATATAGTATGAACAAAAGACAGGTAGATTGCTCAAAAAAGTAGCGGTGGTTGCTGCGGCTTCCCGATACTTATGGTAGATTTACGACGCAATAATAAGCAAATTTTTGTTGTTGCTCATATTTTGAGCAAAATAATAGTGGGATACTATGTCCAACGTCGGGAGAAATATTCGCAAGCTTCGCACGGTCAAAAAGCTCAGCCAGGCTGCTTTTGCTGAGCTTTTTGGCTTGGCCCGTCCTAGTGTGGGAGCGTATGAAGAGGGGCGGTCGGAGCCTAAGATGGAAACTCTGATTCAGATTGCTCAACATTTTGGCTTATCAGTAGACTTGCTACTTACAAAAGAGCTGACGATAAATGAGCTGTACCACTTCGATATTTTTAAGGAGCAGTTACAGCAGCCAGCTCCGCCGCCCGAGCCGGTAGCAAAGGCCAGTACCCTACAACATGTGACGCCGCTGGTGCACAAGAACCGGGCGCTGGAATACATTGTGCACCACCACGACTCCTCTTTTATAGCGACTTTGCCATGGTTGCAGCTGCCACACCAGCTTACCGGGCCTACGCGGGCATTTGAAGTGTCAGGGGCCGATATGCTGCTGCACCGGCAGGGCTTGCGCCACCAGGATATCGTGCTGTGCAGCCGGGTCGATAAGGCTCAGCCACGCCTAAAAACCGGCACCATATATGTTTTTGTAACCCAAAGCAAGGTGCTCATCCGGCGCTTGGCCGAACGCCTGGAAGATGACCGGCTGCTGCGCCTGCGTGCCGATAATCCCGACTACGGCAGTCAGGATCTGGAACTGACTCAGGCACTGGAAATTTGGGAGGTACGCGGCGTGTTCACTACCCATTTGCGGGCCCCCGCTTTGCTGGATGAGCGGGTGGCGGAGCTAGAGCGCAAAGTGGAAGAATTGCTCGAGCGAGGCTTGTAGTAAGACAAGGGGCCGCTTCTGAACCTTTCGAGTACAAGGATCAGAAGCGGCCGCTTGCAGTAAAGACACAGTAGCTGCGTAAAAAGACTGCTTGCCTGAGCTTACGGAGCTAAGGCCTGTACGCTTTGCTGACTATGTTGGCGAGCGGCCCATAGTAGCTGAGTTGTGCGGGCGCTGCCGTAGAGGGCCTTCCCATAGGTAGGCGCGAAAGTCAAGCCCTGAGAATCTATTGTTACACTCTGGAACTATGCATCTAAAACAAGGAATATCATATCTGTACTTGCATGTTCTGAAATCTAACAAGGTGAATTGCAGAATACGAAAGTGATTCAACTTGTTACCGACTCCCTAAACAGCTTCACTGTGTGGCCAGGTAAATCGAGCTGCTGATACATGGATCTGCCAGAAAAAGCGAGCAGATAGCAGCGACTATTTTAAGCAGTTTCCCACTCCTGGCACCGTTATCAGGCTTGTATCGAAAGTGCTGGACCAGCATTAACAGCGGCCGTAAGCTCATTGTCCGGTCGTGTTCCAGCCAGCCATTCGTCCAGGGTAGCCAGCGACGTGCTGGCAATACTGGTTAGCGCCTCACTGGTCAGGAAGCCCTGGTGCCCGGTAATGAGCACGTTTGGCAGCGACAGGAGCTTCTTGAGCAGTAGGTCGTGGAGCGGCTGGGCGGAGTGGTCCTTGAAGAACAGGCCTTTTTCGTTTTCATACACATCCAGGCCCAGGTAGCCCACCTGACCCGATTCTACCGCTGCCAAGGCTGCTTGCGTGTCCAGAATAGCGCCGCGGCCCGTGTTGATGAGCATTACGCCGCGCTTCATTTTGCCCAGCTGTTCAGCATTGAGTAAGTGCCGGGTCGCTGGCGTGAGCGGAGTGTGCACCGAAATGACATCGGAAAGCGCACATAGCGTGTCCAGCGGCACGTATTCTAGCCCGTAGCGCTGGCGCAAGCTTTCGTCTTCCACGACATCGGTGCCCAGCAGGCGGCAGCCGAAGCCGTGCAACAGGCCCGCCAGGGTGCCGCCAATAGTACCGCAGCCGATAATGCCTACGGTTTTGCCGTGCAGATTGAAGCCGACGAGGTTATCCAGCCGAAAATCACCGCGGCGCACCTGGCTATCGGACTGCTGCAGGTGGCGGTTCAGAGCCAGCATCAGCGTCAAGGCGTGCTCAGCAATAGCAAAGGGAGAATAATTGGGCACGTTGGCCACCCGCAGGCCCAGGCGGTGAGCGGCGGGTATATCTACTTGGTCGTGGCCGGCGGCGCGTACCAACAGGTAGCGGACTCCCAGGCCTGCCAGCTTTTCCAGAATAGGCGCGGAGGCGTCGTCGGTGACGAATACGGCCACTGCGGCACTGCCTTGGGCCAGGGCAGCAGTTTCCAACGTCAGGGCATCGGCTACAAAATTCAACTCATAGCGCCCCTGTGCTTCTGCCATCAGGTAGGGCTGCTCGAAGGGGTAGGCGCTGAAAACGGTAATGGTCATGGCGAGAGATTAGGAAGAGGAAGTTCAGTTGAAACCGTAGCGTAAACGCGGCCAGAGCTTGACAGGGCAAGGCGTAAAGAGCGTTGTTTCTTCGCCCATCCACTGAAGATGCTGCAAGATTAAGGAATTGCCAGGGCTGGTCCCATGATTAAAATCAGGGCTATAACTGACGTTGCGCATGCCGATGGCCGCCGCATACCCGGTCCTTTACCGGTGGTTTCACCACTTGCTCAACCCCCACTGATGGCTCCTTCCCTGCTGATTCTTACCGACTTCTTTCTGGCCGCCAACCGCGCCCTCGACTACGCCACCAATCTGGCTGGGCCGCTCGGTGCCCGCCTGGTGCTGCTACACGTACGCCGCGACTCCATTCTTGATCCGGAGATGTTTACCGGCGAACTGTCCAATCTCAATAAAGAGGCAGTCGCCCTGGCCTTAAGCAGCATCACGAGTAACCTGTCGGTACCGGTAGTAGCCGAAGTGGGGCATGGCCGCGTGGCCTACGCCGTGGCCGATGCCGTGAGCCGCCACCACCCGACCCTGGTGGTGCTGGGCCGCCCCAATACCGAGGCTACCCCCGACGAGCTGGTCAGCACCACCGCCCTGGATATGCTGCGTACCGCCCCTTACCCCATGCTGGTGGTGCCCCACACCATGCCCACCACCAAGCCGCCGCGGCGGGTACTGCTGGCCGTAGATGGCGAGCCGTTCTCGCTGGGCCAGCACGCGGGAGCCATCCGCCACCTGCTTGCGGCCCTGCACGCGGAAGTGACCGTGCTGCACGTGACGGAAAAATCTGCCGCGGCTGAAAGCGCGGCGGCCGCGCTGGAAATGGTGCAGCGTACGGGCCTGACCACTGACCTGGTATCGCCCGTCCGGACCCTGAGCATGACCGCCCCGGCGCCGGCCGAGGCCATTCTGCAGGTAGCCCGGCCCGCCGACTATGATCTGGTGGTGCTCATTGCCCGGCCGCGCAGTTTCCTCGGCGAGCTGTTTCACCACAGCGTTACGGCCCAGGTATTATTGCACAGCGCCGTGCCCGTGCTGGTGCTGCCCGCCGTATAAGCACTGCTGTTACGCAGGCAACTTTGGCAACTGGTGTTTCAGGTTGTTTCTCGTTGCTTGTTTCTCGTTTCTGGATAAATGTGCGCCCAAAAAACGGCCAACCAGAAACAAGCAACAGACTGCGTAACATCAGTAAGCACCCAAATACCGCACCGGCCCCAAGCCCCGGCCCTTCGGGTCTCGTTCACACGCTACCCATGGAATACCACGTTGCCGCTGTTGCCGATGTCGCGCAGGAGCTAAAATCCACGCCCGCCGGGCTCGACGCGGCCACGGCCCGGCAGCGACTGGCTGAACACGGCCCGAATATCTTAGCCGACCCAAAGAAGAAAACCGTGTGGCAGCTGCTGCTGCACCAGCTGGCCGATGTGATGATCCTGGTGCTGCTGGTAGCGGCCGGGGTGTCGGGGGCCGTGGGCGAGTGGAAATCGGTCTACGTCATCCTGGCCATTGTCGTGCTCAACGCCGTCATTGGTTTCGTGCAGGAATACCGGGCCGACAAAGCCATGGAAGCCCTCCAGAAGATGGCCGCCAGCCAGGCCCAGGTGCTGCGCGACGGCCAGACGGTGGAAATTGCGGCGGCCGACCTGGTGCCCGGCGACGTGGCGGTGCTCGAAGCCGGCGACGTCATCCCGGCCGACGTACGCTTCCTGGAAACCCACGCCCTGAAAGTGGACGAGTCCTCGCTGACCGGCGAATCGGCCAACGTGGTAAAGACCCCGGACGCGCTGCCCGCGGGCGAGCTGCCGCTCGGCGACCGGCTGAACATGGGCTACAAGGGCACGTTCGTAACCAACGGCCGGGCCACGGCCTACGTGGTGGCCACGGGCATGAAAACGGAGCTGGGCAAGATTGCCACCCTCATTCAGACCGCTGAAACGGTGACGCCGCTGCAGAAGCGGCTGGCCACGCTGGGCAAGTATCTGTCGGCGGCGGCGCTGGTCATTGGGGCGCTGTTTTTCGGGGTGGGCTGGCTGCGGGGCGAGCCGCTGGGCAGCCTGCTGCTGGTGTCCATTTCGCTGGCTATTGCGGCCCTGCCCGAAGCTTTGCCCGCGCTGGTCACCGTGTCGCTGGCGCTGGGCGCCCGGCGGCTGATAAAAGACCAGGCCCTCATCCGCAAGCTGCCGGCCGTGGAAACGCTGGGCTCGGTCACCTACATCTGCACCGACAAAACGGGCACCCTCACGCTCAACCAGATGACGGTGGAGGACACGTACGCCGCGCCGGCGTTTACCCTGCCCGTGCTGGATAACCAAACCGGCCTGCTGGCGGCCATGGCCCTGAACAACGACGTAACCCAGGACCCGGACGGCCACTGGCTGGGCGACTCCACCGAAGTGGCCCTGGTGCAACATGCCGCCGGGCAAGACCACGCCCGGGCCGCCCTCGAAAGCCGGTTTCCACGCATCGCAGAGCTGCCGTTCGATTCCGAGCGCAAGTGCATGACGACGCTGCACCAGACCGATCAGGGCGTGCTCTGTCTTACCAAAGGGGCGCTGAGCGCGCTGTTCGATCAGCTCGACGCGGGCCAGCAGGCCGAAATCCCCGACTTGCGGCGGCGCGTGGATGAGTTGGCCGCCAAGGGCTTCCGGGTGCTGGGCTACGCGGGCAAGCTGCTGCCCGGGCTGCCGGCCGAAGTCACGCCCGCCACGGTCGAAACCGGGCTGAGCTTCATCGGCTTTGCCGGCCTGATTGACCCGCCCCGGGAGGAAGCCCGGCAGGCCGTGGCCGAATGCAAGGCGGCCGGCATCATCGCCGTCATGATTACCGGCGACCATCCGCTCACGGCCAAGGCTATTGCCGGGCAGCTGGGCATCTTATCCGGGCCCGATGAGCTGGTGATGACCGGCCCGGAGCTGACCCAGCTCGACGAGCCGGCCTTTGCCGCCGTGGTGGAAAAAGTGCGGGTGTACGCCCGCGTCGACCCGGCCCAGAAGCTGCGCATCATCAGCGCGCTACAGGCCAAACACCAGTTCGTGGCCATGACCGGCGACGGCGTGAACGACGCGCCGGCCCTGAAAAATGCCGATATCGGCGTGGCCATGGGCATCAACGGCACGGAGGTGGCCAAGGAAGCGGCGGCCATGATTCTGCTCGACGATAACTTCGCCACCATCGTGCACGCCGTGCGGCACGGGCGGCGCATCTTCGACAACATCCTCAAGTTTATCCGCTACATCCTGGCCGGCAGCGCGGGCGAAATCGTGGCCCTGTTCTTAGCCCCGCTCTTTGGTCTGCCCGTGCCGCTGCTGGCCATCCACATCCTGTGGATCAACCTGGTCACCGACGGTCTGCCCGGCCTGGCGCTGGCCTACGAGCCCTCCGAGAAGCACAGCATGCAGCGCCCGCCCATCGACCCGCGCCAAACCATCTTCGCCAACGGCCTGGGCTGGTTCATTGTCCTGGTCGGAATACTCGTTGGGGGCCTGACCATCGGGACGGAGGCCTGGGCCCTGCGCAACGGCATCGCGCACTGGCAAACCATGGCTTTCACGGTGCTCTGCTTCAGTCAACTGGGCCTGGCGCTGGCCATCCGCTCCCGGCAGGAGTCCATTTTCAGCATCGGGCTGCTCTCCAACAAACCCCTGCTGGGGGCCGTGGCGCTGACGGTGGGCCTGCACCTGATGATCCTTTACACGCCGTTTTTCAACGACCTGTTCAGCACGCAGCCGCTAACTTGGATTGAGCTGGGCATCACGGTGGCGGCGTCGAGCGTGGTTTTCTGGGCGGTGGAGCTGCAAAAGCTGATTAGCCGCCGCCGGGTTCAGCCGGTGGTGCCGGCTCCGGAAGCAACAGTTCGTGCGGCCCTGCCCGTGAAGGCGACGGCTTGAGACCGTTGCTCACCGGTAATTTCCTGCTGGGTGCCCCACCTACGCCGGGGCGGCACCCGGCCCTTGATACTCTTATTTTAGCTCATGCATCATCGTCTTCTGCACCAATCCGCTACCCTAACGCTGGACTACGACTCGGTCGATGACTACCTGCACGCCATTTGGGCCCCGGAGCAAGACCTGGATACTACCCGCGCCGGCTACGAACAAATGCTGGCGCAGCTGCAAAGCGTGCATTGCCACCGGCTGCTCGACGACCGGCGGCAAGCCTACCTGATGTGGGATGAATTGGCGGACTGGCTGGCCACTGACTGGTACCCGCGGGCACGCCGTGCCGGGCTGACGGCGCACATGGTGGTATTCTCAGCCGACTTCTACGGGCACCGCGCCACCGAGGTGGTTATGGCCGAGGCCGGGGGCGGCCTGATGCGGGGATTTAGCTCAGAAGAGGCTGCCCGCCGGGCGCTGCTGACCACCTAGAGTGGTTCTCAAGTTGCTACACGAGGTGCAACGCGGAGACGCGACCCTTCGCGTCTCCGCGTTGCACGACACTCGTTACCCGGCGCGAACAGGAGACGCGAAGGGTCGCGTCTCTACAACCCGTACACCAACCTGAAAGCTGCTCTAAATCGTTGATCGTGGCGAACAGGGGTAGCGCAGGAATTGAAAGCGGCCCTAGCGAAGGGGCCCGGAGACAATCGCACGGGGCGATTGGGCGTGGTTCCACCGGTCCCGCCCCTGGCGGCATGGGCTACCCCACCCGCTGGCTGAAGCGGAGGCTCATATGAAAGGACAACCCCGGCGCCTGGCCTGATTCGGAAATCTGGACCAAGAGGTGCGGGGCAGGCGCCCGACTGGAACTGCGGCTTATTCGACGCCGCCGGCCGCCCAGCGCAGCGTAGCTCGGGTTTGGGCATACTTGGCCTGCAGCTCGACCAGCTTCACGCGGGCCGCCACCAGGCTGGCTTCGCGGGTGTTGAGCAGAAACACCGAGCTTTCCCCGTTCTCAAAGCGGATTTGCTCGCCCTGGCGCAGGCGCCCGGCGTTCAGCACCACCTGCTCCTGCAGGACCAGCTGCTCGCGCAGGGCCTCCCAGTCGTTGGCCACGGTCTCCACGCCGGTCTGGATGTTGCGGGTATCCTGCTGCAGGACCAGCTCGGTTTCGCTCAGCTTGAGGCGGTTGAGCTGGAGCTTGGCCCGCTCCTGGCGCAGCAGCAGCGGGTAGGCGAAGCTCACGCCCAGCTTGTAGTTGTTCTGCAGGTACGTGCCCTGGAAGCTGGCGCCGGTTTCGGGGTTGAAGGGTTGGCCGGCTTGCAGCAGGTTGTAGTCGAGCGTGAGCTTGGGCAGCAGCTTATTGGCCAGCAGGCGGCGCTCCACGCCCAGCTGGACCAGCTTGGCGCGGCTCTTTTGCAGGTCGGGGTGCAGCTGCCGGGCCAGCTCGGTGAGGGCCGCCAGCGAATCGGGGGGCAGGGGCTGCCAGCCAGCGGGGCCGGGCAGGGCCTGCGGGCGCACGTCGGCGGGCAGCTCGCGGGGCTGCTGCTGCTCGTCCCAGAGGTAGTTGCTGAGCTGGAGCGTCGCGTTTTGCCACTGCACCCGGGCCTGTATCAGCTGGGCCTGGCGGTTTTGCAGCTCCGTGAGGGCCTCCACCGAGTCGATGGCGGCCAGGTCGCCCAGGCGGACCCGCTCGCGCACGGCCCGGAAGCGCACCTCGGCCAGCTCGGCATTCTGGCGCAGCAGCTCCTGCCGCTGGTAGCTCAGCGTCCAGTCCCAGTAGTCTTTGGCGGCCTGCAGCTGCAGCTTGTTCAGGGCCCCGCGCCGCTCGGCTTCGGCCAGGCCCTGCAGCGCCTGCGCCTGGCGCACCGCCGCCCGCCGCTCATCAATCAACAGGCCCTGGGCCAGGGGCACCGAAATGCCCACGTAGCTCAGGCCCGCCGGGGCCGTGTAGTTTTCGGGGTTGACGAAGGTGCCTACGCCCCGCTCGAAGCCCGCTTTCACGTCGGCTCCGAACCAGAGCGGCACTCGCAGCTGGGAGTCCCAGTCGTGGAAATACTCCTTGCCGCCAAAGGTCTTACCATAGTATTTACTGGTCGCCGCGGGGTCGAACTGGCCGCGGGCCAAGCGCACTTCCTGCAGGGCCCGCTCGGGCAGTAAGCCCGCCTGCCGGGCTACGGGGTGGCGCAGCGTTACAAAGGCCAATAAATCGGCGAGGCTGAATACGCGGCCGGTATCGGCCAACTCTACCGGGCGGGATACCAGGGCAGGCGCGCCCAGGGGGCCAGTAGGGTAGACCTGCCGGGCCTGACGCTGGAGCTGCTGCTGGGTGCGCGACGACTGTCCCGGCAGTGGGGCGCCTGGCCGGGTGGTCTGAGCTGCTGCCTGCCCGGCAGCAATACTCAGCAGCAATACGCCCAGCCTGAAAATGCGCAGGTGCTTCATTTCGCGTCTTCTTCAGTGGACGGCTCTTCCTTCGAGGCCTTTTTATCGCTTTTGCCCGCTTTTCCGGCGTCAGCCACGGGGCCGCCCACGTAGTTGGGTGGGAAGCCGTTCACCTGCCGCCACAGCTCGTACCAGATGGGTACATCATCCAGCAGGGCCCAGCCATACACGCCGGAACCGACGCGCAGGGGCTTGGGCCAGGCTTCATGGCCTGGGTCGGGGGTGACGAGGATGCGGTACTGACCCTGGGAGTCGATGTTGTCGATGACGGCCACCACGCCGCCGAACGTGCCGAAGCTGGTGCCGGGCCAGCCGCTGAACACCAGGGCCGGCCAGCCGTCGAACTGCAGCCGTACCCGCCGGCCCACGCGCAGCAGCGGAATATCCATGGGCTTCACGTAGAGCTCGGCGGCCAGCGCCGGCGCGTCGGGCATCACCGTCACGATGGGCTCCCCTTCCTTGACGATTTCACCGATACCTTCTTTCAGGGCCCGCACCACGTAGCCGTCCTGGGGGGCCGTAATCTGGTAGAAGCCCGCCCGGATGCTGAGGTTGGCCAGCTCGTTGCGCATCTTGGCAATCTGGCCTTCGGTATCAAACTGGTAGGCCGTTACCGAGCGCCGGTCCGACTCTGACTTGGCGAGCTTGTCCTGGTATTCGGCCGCCAGCGAGGCCAGCTCCAGCTGGGCGTTGGTGAGGGCCTGGCGGCTGGCGGCCAGCTTGTTTTCGGCGGATTGGAGCTTGGCGGTACTTTCCTGAAACTTGAGCCGGCGCTGCTCCAGCTCCGTGAGTGATTTCAGGCCCTGCTTATACAGCTCTTCCTGCCGCTGCTGCTGCCGCTCGGCAATGGTGAAGTCGTTGCGCGCGGCCACCAGGTCGGCGGCATCGGAATTAACCTTCAGCCGGCTTTGCTCCACGTAGTTGCGGGCCTTGCTCAAGCTGACCTGCAGACCGGCGCGCAACGCCGTTTGCTGAGCGCTGAGGGCGGTGCCTTTCGCCCGGTTTTCGCCCAGGGAGCCAATCTTGGCGTCGAGCTGCTCGCCGGTACGCTGCACGAGCTTGGGGTCGAAGTATTTTTCCTTGACTTCCACGATGTCGACCAGCGTGTCGCCCTTGCGCACGTGCTGGCCCTCGCGCACCCGCCAGCGCTGGATGCGGCCGGCAATGGTGCTGGGTACGGTCTGGGGGCGGTCCTGGGGGCGCAGGGTGGTGAGCGAGCCGGTCGAGCGGATGTTCTGGGTCCAGGGCAGGAAGCCGGCCAGCAGCACCAGCAGGCCCAGCCCGGCCGTCCAGCGGGCCAGCGTGCGGCCGGCCCGCGGGGTTTGTACCCGCGCATAGGAGCGAAAGCGCCCGGTCAGCGGGTTGGATTCGGCCAGAGGATGTTCGGCGAAAGGCATGTATTCTCGAGTTAATAAGTAGTAATTAAGAAGTAGCGACGATGATAAATGATTCAAAAGTGGTCGAACCAGCGCTGATGGAACTGGCTATAACGGCAGCTTTTAACTTTTTACTCGTCATTCTTAATTGAAATTTACGCCAGCAGCTCCTGTAGCTCGGCCTGTCGGGCTACGTCGGCAAACGCGCCATCGGCTACCAAGGTGCCTTCGCGCAGTACGGCCAGCCGCGGGCACAGGCCCAGCAGGCGCAAATCGTTGGAGGCCAGCACCACGGTCCAGTGGTGCTCAGGAGCCAGCACGCGGCGCAGGATGCGCAGCTGCTCGGCAGGCTCCACATTGGGCAGGAAATTGTCAAGCAGCAGCAGGCGCGGACGGCGCACCAGCGCCCGGGCCAGCAACAGCTTCTGGCGGGCGCTGTCGGCCAGCGGCGTGCCGATGCCCAGCGGTGTGTTCAGCCCCAGCGGGCGGGCATACACATCGTCGCGCATTCCCACCAGCTCCAGGGCCCAGGCCACGTCGTCGGACGCAACGGTATTCTGACCTAGGGCGAGGTTGTCGAGCACGGTGCCGTCGAACAGGTGCTGGGGGGCAATGGTGTCGCCCACGTGCTCGCCCAGGGAGGTGGGCGCCAGGTCCTGCAGGGCCAGCCCGTCGTAGGCCACCACGCCGGTGTAGCCGGTGAGTAAGCCGGCCAGAATGCGCAGCAGCGTGGTTTTGCCCGAGCCGTCGTAGCCGGCCAGGCCCAGGTGCTCGCCCGCCCCGATGGTGAGCGTGAGCTCGTCGAGCGGGTGGCGGTGGCCGCTAGGGTACTGGTAGCTGAGCTGGCGCAACTCGGCCCGCAGACCGGCGCGCACGGCCGGCAGCGGCAGCGTGGTGCCGCCGCTGCCGGTCACCAGGGGTAGGTCCAGCACGTGGCCGATTTTGTCGAGCGCCGTTAGCGCATCGTACACCACGTCGAGCTTGAGCAGCACCTTCTCCACGGCCGAGATGGTGAGAATGATGATGATTTCGGCGGCCACGAACTGGCCGATGTTGATCTGGCGGTTGATCAGCAGCCAGCAGCCGATGATGAGCAGCGTGGCCGTAATCAGGACTTTGAACGCCACGAATCCCCAGAACTGGGTGAGCAGCACCCGAAAGTGGCTTTGGCGGGCACTCAGGTAGCCCTCCACCAGCGTGTCGGTGCGGTCCAGGGCCAGCTCCTGCCGGGGCGGATGGTGGAAGGTCTGCACGGTGCGGGCCACATCTTCGAGCCAGGCCACTACCTTATACTTGTACTTCGACTCCTGCAGGCTCGTGCTCAGGCCCTTGGGGCCCGTCACGCGAATCATCAGAGCCAGCAGCAGGACCAGCAGCACCCCGAACGCAATAAAAATGGGGTGGTAGAAGGACAGCAGAATCAGGCCGAACAAAATCTGCAGCGCCGCGGCCGAAAACTCCACCAGAATGGTAGCCAGCCCTTTCTGCAGGGTGGGCGCGTCGAGCAGGCGGTTCATCAGCTCGGGCAGGTACTGGCCGTCCAGGGCTTCGGTACGTATCCGCGGCAGGCGCAGGGCAAAGTCGAGGCTGATGCGGGCAAACAGGCGCTGCTGAATAAACTCGACCAGATACACCTGCATCACCTGCAGGCCGCCCACCAGCAGCGTGCCCGTTACGATGAAGGCGATGAGCACGACCAGCGAAGTGCTCACGGCCCCGCTGCTCACAAAGCCGATAACCGATTGCACACCCAGCGGCAGCGACAGGTTGATAACCCCTGCCAGGGCCGCGTACACGTAGAGGTAGGTGATGTCGCGCCGCTCGGAGGCCAGTAGCCGCCACAGGCGCTGGCCGGGCGTGAGAAAGGAAGCATTGGGGTCTGCCATGCAGGAAGAAGTAGTCGGGTACTTAAAGAGGAGCCGGGCCTTCCGGCCGGTCCGGAGCGCGGGTGCAGCCGCTAGGCCAGGGTGGCAAAAGCCACTTGGGTGAGGAAGTCTTGCAGGGTGTTTTCGTCCTTGTCGCCGGTGATGGCATCGGTGAGCGAAGGTAGGTGCTGGGCGAAGAACAGCTGCTTGCGCGCCGACTCCAGCAGGGTGCTCACCAGCGCGTGGGGGTAGGAGTAGGCGGGGTTGATTTCCTGCACCACGGCTACGATGCCGGCCGCCAGCTGCTTGTACTCCCGAAACAGCCCTTCCCGGTTGTCGCCGTCCACATCGCGGGTCAGGTAAGATTTGGACGCTTCGTGCACTACGATGCGGTAGAGGGCGGCCTCGTCGAGCTGGGTGGTGGCCGGGTCGTCCTCGTGGGCCCGGGTGAGAATGCCCAGAATCAGCCGCAGCCGCTCGCGGGCGTCGGGCACGTTGTGGGTGTGAAACCGAATCTGGTAGCGCAGCCAGGCCCAGTGCCAGCTCACCAGGTACACCAGCAGCTTGTGCTTGTTCTCAAAATAGCGGTAGAGCGAGGCCTCGGTGGACTCCATCCGTTGGGCCAGCTTCTTGAAAGTAAACTGCTCAAAGCCGATTTCGTCAATCAGCAGCACGCTTTCGGCTACCAGGCGGCGGCCCAGGTCGGTGCCTTGGGGGTCGCGCAGGTAGAGTTTTTCGTTTAAGTCGATGCGGAGGGTGGCGTGCATACGGAAGGAAGACTAGTGAGCGTGAAAGGAAACCCCACCCCAAAGGAAAGGTTTACTGCGCGTTTGGGTGGCATCTTTTTTCCCGGGCGCGGTACTATTCGCCTTGGCCCAGCGAAAAGGCCCGTTGCCCGTCCATCAGATACAAGTGCTCCGTTTTAATGATATAAAAGTTAAAATCGACCAAGCGGTGCAGCAGAAACAACACGTCCATAAAGGGTACGGGGGTAAATTCCAGCTGTGAGCCGCTCACCAGGGCATCGGCGGCCACAAAGCGGCAGCGCCAGTGGTCGGTGCAAAAGGTTTCGGGGTGGCCGTCGGGGTACACCTTCACCCCGCGGTTGGTAATGAGCTTGAGCTGCATGCGGCGGCCGGTGAGGATTTCCAGCTGCCGGCCGAGCGCGTCGGCCTGCTTGCCGTCCCAGCGCAGGAACACGTCCACGCCCACCAGCTGCTGCTGCACGGGGGCCTTGTCATACAAAGGCGCGGGGCTAACCGTGGGGGCCGGCGTCGCCGCTTCCCGCGCGGGCATGGCCGCCAGCTGCCGCGGCTCCCGGCCGAGGCGCGCAATCACGGCATCGGCAAATTCCACGGTGCTGACTTTCTGCTGGCTGGTTTCGGGGCAGTAGATGTCGGCCGGGTGCAGGCCGTCTTCCAGCGTGCACAGCCAGGCGTTGTGGAGGCGGGCGGCCACGTCGTGCTGGCCCAGGTGGCCCAGCATGAGCACGGCGGCCTGCAGCAGCCCGGAGGGGTTGGCCACGTTCTGCCCCGCAATGTCGGGGGCCGAGCCGTGGATGGCTTCGAACAAGGCCCCGCCGTCGCCGATGTTGGCCGAGCCGGCCAGCCCTACCGAGCCCGTGAGCTGGGCTACCACATCGGAAATGATGTCGCCGTAGAGGTTCATCGTCACCACCACGTCGTAGCGCTCGGGCGTGTCGGCTAGGCGCGCCGTGCCGATGTCGATAATCTGGTGGTCCTGCTCGATGTCGGGATACTGCTGCCCGATTTCCATGAACACACGGTGAAACAGGCCGTCGGTGAGCTTCATGATATTGTCCTTGGTCATGCACGTGAGCTTCCGGCGGCCGTGCTGCCGGCAATACTCGAAGGCGTAGCGCACAATCTTCTCGCAGCCGGGCCGCGACACCAATTTGAGGCACTGCACGACGTCGGGCGTTTGCTGGTGCTCAATGCCGGCGTAGAGGTCCTCCTCGTTTTCGCGGATAATGACCACGTCCAGGTTGGGGTGGCGGGTCGCCACGGCCGGGTGTAGTGAGCGGTTGGGTCGCACGTTAGCATACAGGCCCAGGGTCTTTCGTAGCGTCACGTTCAGGCTTTTGTAGCCCCCGCCCAGCGGCGTGGTGATGGGGGCCTTAAGCAGCACCCGCGTGCGGCGCAACGACTCCCAGGCGGCCGGGTGAATGCCGGAGCTGTAGCCGGCGTGGTATACCTGCTCGCCGACTTCGATGAATTCTGGCTCCAGCGCCGCCCCGGCGGCTTCCAGCATCCGCAGGGTCTGGGTCATGATTTCGGGACCGATGCCGTCGCCGACGGCTACCGTGATGAGGGTTTTGGGCTGCATGGAGGGTGAAGTATAGGGGAGGAGTAGCCATGGCCCAATCGGGCCCGGCGGCTACAAAACTAGGCATACTTTTCTAAATAATAGTTTTACTTCTTATAAAAGAAGTAGATTAATATATTTAGGTAGCTTTACTAAAAATAATTGGTACCTGCTGCAACCTTAATATCTCGACTCTTGTATGTAATAGTAAAGCTACTAATAATGGTAGTTTAACTTAATCGTCATCCGCCATGATACAGTTGCCGGTTTTCCGCTCCTGCTTACTAAGGCGTCCCTTCGCCACGCTCCGCCCCACTCTTCCGCTCACGGCGCTGGCCGCGCACAACCTGCTAGGCCGCGAGAAGGTGCGCGTGCTGCTGGAAACGTTCCACTCCTACAGCCTGCACCGTTCCCTGATGACGCTTCGCCGGCCGCTAGCCATGCTACTGCTGGCCGGGGCCACGGCGCTGAGCAGCTGCACCACGGTGCGCCAGGGCGAGGTGGGCGTGAAGCGCACGCTCGGCCGCCTCGACCAGCAAATCGTGGTGTCGGGCCCGAAGACGTTCAACCCTTTCCTGACGACCATCATCAAGGTGCCCGTCACGACCCAGAACCTGGAAATCCGCTCCAGCCTGCCCTCGAAGGAAGGCTTGTCCATTGCCTCCGATATTTCCATTCTCTACCGCGTGAAGGCCGACCAGGTGCCCAATGTCCTGCAAACCACCGGTCTCGCGTATGAGAACATCCTGATTCTGCCCGTTTTCCGCTCGGCCGCCGCCGACGTGTGCGCCCGCTACTTCGCCAAGGACATGCATAGCGCCGAGCGCTCAGTCATTGAGAAGGCTATTCTCACGCAGATGAACGGGGTGCTCACCACCCGGGGCTTCGAGATTGAGAACGTGCTGCTCAAAAACATTGCCTTGCCCGCTGGCCTGGCCAAGGCCATTGAGGACAAGCTCGAATCGGAGCAGGAGGCCCTGCGCATGGAGTTTCTCAAGCAGCGCGAAACCCGCGACGCCGAGCGCCGCGTGATTGAGGCCGAGGGCCAGAAGCGCATAGCCGTGGTGCGGGCCACGGGCGAACAGGAAGCCGCCATCATTCAGGCCAGGGGCAAGGCCGAGGCCATGCGCATCGAGGCCCAGGCCGTGCGCCTCACCAACCAGCTCATCAACCGCGACCTGAGCCCGGCCGTGCTCCGGTACAAATCCATCGAGGCGTTCCGGGAGCTGGCGAAGTCGCAGAACTCGAAAACCATTATCACCGGAGGTGGCAGTACGCCTATCGTCAACATGCTGGCCCAATGATGCGGTCCGGGTCGTAGCTTCTTTCATTTCACCTCCTGCTTCATTTCCGCCATGTGCCGCTTGCTGCTGTTGCTTTTCGCGTTGCTGATGCCTGGCCTGCCCGCTACGGCCCAGGAGCTGGAGATGGTGCAGAACCGCACCTTCCAGGTGAAGTACGCCGTGCCTCCGCTCTGGACCGTGACGCACCAGCGCACCGACTCGGTGGAGGTGCTCCGCTACCACAGCCCCGAGGACGACGCCCGGCTGTGGGTGGGCCAACTCCGGGGCCGCCACGCCGGGCTGCCGCCCGCCCGCGCCCTGCAGCGGCTGCTGCGCCACCTGGGTGCTACCCGCCACGAGGAGCACCGGGTGTCGTCCCACGGCTTCGACTTTCTGGAGAGCACCGGCACCTGCTTCATCGGGGGCCGCGAGCTGCGCTACGATGCCCGCGTAACCACCTACCAGGGCCACGTGCTGGTGATGTACGTGTATGCCACCCCCGCCGCTTTCACCACCCAGGCTCCGCTGCTGCACCGGGTGCTGGATAGCCTCACGCCGCTGCGGAGCGAGTAGCGGCTTCGTCCGGCCTACTTTATCCCTTTTTCTTCACCCTGTTATTCCCTGCCCGCCATGAAAAAGCTGCTCTTGTTGCTCGCCCTCTTGTGGCCGTTGGGCCTGCGGGCGCAGTCCGAACCCGAAATACAGTACGAAACCGTGCACAGCGCCCAGTACCAGCTACAGTACCAGGTGCCGGCCGGTTGGGACCAGGTGCGGCAGGCTAGCGACACCACGGTTGCCCTCACTCACTTGAGCCCCGGCCGTGACCTGATGCTCTACATCAGCCAGCTAAGCGGGGCCGCCGCCCGCATGACGCCCAACCAGGCTTTGTACCACTTGGCCGAGCAGTTCGGCGTCCCGGTCAACAAGCAGTTTGCGACCACCTACAACGGTATTCAGTTCCTGGAAACGACCGGCACGGGCAACCGCGACGGCCAGTTGCTGCGCTACGATGCGCTGGCCGCCCGGCACCGGGGCCACGTGCTGCTCATCTGCGTTTCGGGCACCCCCGATGCCTTTATGACCCACGAGCCCCTGGTGCAGCACGTCCTGCACAGCCTGGCACCCTACAAGGTCCGCCGGGAGCCTAGCCGCTAGCGGCGGGCCCCCGGCGAAGTTGGCCGCCGGTTGTCCTTTCTTATTAAATCCTCCTTTTTCGCGCTTGCCATGATCCTGTTCAACCTGCTCACCTTGAGTAAGCAGCACGCACAAACTGCCACCCAGCTGGTGCTAACCGAGCGCCTGGCCACGGATGTGTTTCTCGATGAAGCCATCGGCAACCACTGCCTGGCCACCGACGGCACCATCGGAACCCAGCCCCTGTACCGGGTGCTGTTCCTGACCAAGGCCCTGCTCTACCGCCGCATCGAGCTGCTGCTGGAGGCCCGCTTCCCCGGCAATGACTTCCGCATCTATGCCACGCCCGTCACGCACGTCAACGACGCCGAAGCCAACCGGGTGCGCCAGCTCTGTGCCGTCTGATTCGGCCGGCGGAACACAATGACCGGGCTACCGAAACCGGCCAGTCGCTAACGGCCCATTCTTTCTGCTTTTCTCTTATTCCCATGAAGACCTTCCCCTTTCCTCCGCACTGGATTTTCCTGGCCTACCTGGTCCTCACGTTTTACTGCCTGGGCGCGGCCGTCATGAACGAGTTTGTGGAGTACCAGAGCTGGGCCGACCTCGGCCCGTACCTGAGCGCGGCCGATTTCGCGACCTGGCACCTGGCCACCGCCCAGCACACCGTGCCCTTTCTGACGGTGCCGGCCATGCTGCTGAGCGGGGTGCTGGTGCTGCTCTACTGGCACCTGCCCCCCGCCGTGCCCCGCGCCGCGTTGTGGCTGGCTATGGCGTGCCACGTCGTGTTCTGGCTATCGACGGTGCTGGTGCAGTGGCCCCTGGAAGGCGCCCTGAGCCAGGGCAGCTTTTCGCCCGACCTGATGGAGCGCCTGCTGCGCAGCGACTGGGTGCGGAAAGGGCTGTTGCTAGTGGAAGCGCCGCTGGCCATTTACATGGCGCACCGGGCCTTGCGTCCCGCCAGTGGGGCGGAGGTAGGCCGGCCAGTCGGGGCGGGCCGGCTGCCGGTTCTCTCCCAGGGGTAGGCCGGGCCGCTCCGGTGCCCGTGATGGGACCTGCCCGGCCTTGGGTACGGCAATCCTGGTACATTATTTTTTCTTGCTCCACCTCACTTTTCCTTCGCCATGAACCGCTTTCTTTTCCTGCTAGTCCTTCTGCTGCCGCTGGGCGCACGCGCCCAAACTGAGCCCGATGGGCCCTTGCAGTGGGTTCGCCTGCCGCAGTACCAGCTTCAGTACCACGTGCCGGCTGACTGGACCCCGGTGCGCCAACTTACCGACACCAGTCTGGTCGTCACTTATTTCAACCCCGATCGGACCCTGCGCTTCACCGCCGGCAAGGTGCGGAATGCTGCCGCCCACACTACGCCCGCCGAGGCCCTGGTGCAGTTGGCCCGGCAGTACGGGATAGCCGCAAACCCGCCGGTAAAAGCCACCTACGACGGCGTTCAATTCCTGGAAACCACCGGCACGGGCCGCCTCGACGGCCAGCCGCAGCGCTACCGGGCGCTGGCCGCAGCGCACCGCGGGCACCTGCTACTCGTTTACGTCACGGGGGCTCCCGAGGCTTTCGTGGCGCACCAGGCCGAAGTACGGCGGATTCTGCACAGCATGACCTCTTACCGGGGGCGGGTCCGCTGATGGTATCCTCCCCCACCTACCTGGCGGCCCGAAGCGGGCATGCAAGGGCGCCAGCATTCTGAAAGCGTCGTACGTCGTGCCACCCGCCGTGTGGCGCAACAGAAACAACTCATCCTGCCGCGCTATGCCGGTCGAATTTCCCAGCAACGAGCGGGCGGCTTGCTATGGCAATTACCACACCGACCAGAGCCCGGAGCGACTCACCCGGTTTTTTGACCTCAGCCCCCAGGACAGGTATTTCCGGCTGGGCACCGTCGGCCTTACGACAAGCTGGGGAGTGCCGTGCAACGCTGTATGCTGCGCTACCTGGGTGCATTTTTTGCCGGACCCTACGCAGCTGGCAGCCGTCGTGGTGCAGACTCCAGCAGGCCCTTTTCTCAGTGTGAGGGAAAAACGGACAAGCAGAACGTAAAAAAAAGTATGATTGCTTTCACGGATAATGATTTGCTATCGAAGCTATTTAGAAAGTAAACTAGAACGTCCTGTCTGCCATTCTGCGTAGCAAGCAAAGAAGAGACATCTCGCGTGCACTAGTAAGGTGAGTCTACGGCATACGAGCTGTCTCACGCTGTTCGACATGACCTCCTATTGGATTTTAGCGACTGGACTTGTTTGCAAATACAGAGAAAGTAGATTGGGGCGTCATGCTTCGACAAGCGGACGTCAGATGAAGCATGACGTTCTTTTTTGTGTCATTCCCCATTCAGGAACAAGTCTGCTTCCTAAATGGCTTCATCATAAAAAACAGAACGTCGGACGGTAAAATTTTGCCGTTGGCCGTCGGGCCACGCCTTATAATTTTGGGCAGAAGCCGGCCCCCACAGTCATTTGTTTTTTCAGAGCCGGTTACTCCAGCCTCTCTTTTCGCAACCGGGCCAGGACTATTTTAACAGCCGCCCTGCGCTATCCGAACTTCTGGGAGTGACGGGAGGCGCAGTCCGATAGCGTGGGCAGAGCATAGGCCTGCTTCTGAATGGCCTCGCCCATAGCTTGCTGGAAGGCATCCAGGAGCTGCGTGCGGGCGGCCTCGGGCAGGCTCGGCAGTACCTGCTCAATAGCTGTACGGTACACGTGGGCCATGAAATTGGGGCCGTAGCGCGCAAAAGACCGGTCGTGCACGTTGCCAAACGACACCCGCTCCGCCGAGGAAATGGACAGCTACAGGGCCAGCCATTGCTTCGCGTTGTTCTCCAAGTCGAATTGTAATTCCTGCGTCATGGGCTGGTGAGAAGCGGCGGTAGGGCAAGCGGCTTTCTTACTGGTTCAGAAAGCTGCTTGCCCTACCGCCAGTGGATGGCCCAAAACTACCGGCCCCCTTTCGGCCCCCACATGACAAACCTCACCCACCGGCATGAGCTTCATCAGCCCCGGCCGTGGCCCAGGCGGCCAGCGAAACGCGCCGCCGCGTTCGCCGTGATACTTTGCCGGGGACAGGACTTCAATTTTGAGCGTTCACGAAACTCATCTTTGCGGAGCATTTCGTGAACCATGAATCGTAGACGGGTTTCTTAAACTCGCCCCGCGCTGTAGGGGCAAGCTGGCCACCAGATGTAAGCTGATTCCTGTCGTTCACGAAAAGGAGCGTTTCTCTTGGTTGCTTGGCAGGCTTACCTTCGCCAACCCACGCGGTTGATTTGCGTTGCTTATGGAACCTGCCCCAATGCTAGTCTTTGCCGCCTCTACACACTCGCGCCCGCGTGCCACTGCTTGCAACGCTGGCTGTACTCGGGGCTATCCTGTGGGCCCTTCACGTCAACTAATATGGCATCGGGTTCATCGCGGCCTTTGTCACCCTATGCGGCGCCATGCCTCTCCGTGGCGGGGTGCTGCGCAACGTCGTGTTGGATGCCCAAACCGTCACGTTTGAGTTCGCTTCCTTCGGCCGTCGGGTCCACCGGACCGCGCCCCGGTCGAGCGTAACGGGCCAGTACCAGTGCACTGTGGGGCCGAAGGGAATTACGTTTATGGCGCTAGCCATTACGGACATCGGCACCAATGAAACCATTGCCAAGTGCAAGCCAACGTGAGCGGATGGCAAGAGCAGGACCTAGTAGCCTTGGCCGAAACATTAAGCCAGCCCGTCCTGGAGTTGCCAGCCATACCCGGGTAGGTACTGGGACAATTCGCGGGCTCACCCAAACGGTGCTGCCGGAAACGCGCTCCGTTTGGCGAAAGAAGCTTCTGCTCATCTCATCGCGTGTTAAAAGAACTGCAATTACCTATAAACAGGTGTTGTGCTGGCCGTTGTAATCCCATAACTTTGTTTTGCAGTAGTTCTCGTTGCGCAACATTTTCCCCATGCAGCCGGCGTTTTGTGCGGCGCACCCTTCCCCTCTTCCATGAAATTACGGCTCCTCACGGTTCTGCTGTTCGCACTCGTTCGAACGGCCGGGGCCCAATGCTCCAACCTGAACTTCACCTCCCAAAGCCAAGTGAATGCCTTCGCCGCGACGGGGTGCACGACGGTCACTAGCCTGGCGTTGCGCGGCATCAGCAATACGACGCCGGGAGACGACCCAATCGTGGACCTGACCCCGTTAGCGGGCATTACGACCGTTACCGGTGACGTGACCCTCGTGTTGCAAGACTTGGTCAATATTCAGGGGCTGAACAACATCGCCACCATCGGGGGGCAGTTGTACATCCAAGGGGCGACCAGCCTGACCGACCTGTCGCTGAACGTGGGCCCCAGCAACGCCTTTAGCGGCCTGACCGCCATCGGGGGCGGGCTCTACATCAGCGGCAATCCGTCTCTGGTCAACATCTCCGGCTTCTTTCGCCTGCGCTCGGCGCCCAACGTCTCCATTACCGGCAATGCCGCCCTGGCCACCATCACGGGCTTCAACCTGCTGCAAGACACTGGCTTGCTGCGGATTGCGAGCCTGCCGGCCCTGCGCTCCATCACCGGCTTTGGCTCCCTGGCCACGCCCCGCGCCTCGAGCACCGTTCAAATCAGCGACAACGCCCTCTTGGAAGACATCCTCGGGCTGGCCGCGTTGACGGCCGTCGATTTGTTAACCATCAACAACAACCCCTCGCTGCAGGTCTTGGCCGGGTTCAACAACCTGCGCAACGTGGGCACGCTGAACATCAGCGGCAACGGGGTGCGGTCGATTACCGGGTTTGCCGGCGTGACCCTCTCGAACCGGGCCGACATCACCAACAACCCGCAGTTGCAAGCCATCACCGGCTTTGCCGGAGCGAGCGCGCCCGGGCTGTACATCAGCGACAACGCCCGCTTGCTGGACATCGCCGGCTTCAACGCCGGCACCTTCGCCACGGTCGGCATCAGCGCGAACCCGGCTCTCACGGCCCTTTCCGGCTTCCGAAACACGGAGTTCACGGGGGCTGTGAACGTCATTAACAATGCTCAGCTGGACAGCGTGACGGGGTTTGCTGGGCCCCGGGCGCCCACGGCCATTTCCCTCTCAAGCAACCCTCGCCTGCGGGGATTCACCCGGGGCTTCGTCTTTGGGTCTTATACCACCCTTAGCAGCCTGACCATTTTCGGCAACACTATGTTATCGGCCTGCGCCCAGCCGTGGGTGTGTGCCTACCTGCGCCGCGGCGGCGGTGCCTTTATTGCCAGTAATGCCCCCGCCTGTACACCGGCCACTATCTTGCAGAGTTGCCAGGTGCTGGCCGCAAGGGCTCCCTCCGAGCCAGGGCAACCTTATCCGAATCCCGTCACGGACGTGCTGCACCTGAACACCCCCGGCCCGTACACCGTGCGCGACCTGCTGGGCCGGGTGCTGCGGAAGGGGCAAGGTGCTGAGGTGCCGATGGCAGACTTGCCGACCGGGGTGTACTTGGTGGAAACCGGTCAACCGGCCAAACGCACCATCCGAATCTTCCGGCCGTAACCGGTCTAACCGGAGCTTTCACAACGCCTCGTTGAAAACACCCCAACCCACCTACCACCGGGCCCGGCGTAGCTTCTCGGGCTCCAGCACCCGCACGTTTTTCGGGGTCAGCTCAATCAGCCCGTCGGCTTTGAACTCGCTCAGGGTCCGAATCAGCGACTCGGGGGCGGTGCCGACCAGGGCGGCCATGTCGTCGCGCGAGAGCTGAATGCTGCCCTCCGGCCCGGCCTGCTCGTGCAGGCGCAGCAGCGTGTCGGCCACCCGGCGGCGGATGGAGCTGTAGGCCATGGCCAGCAGCTGCGTTTCCCGCTCGCTCACGCGGCCCGCCAGCAGGCGGATGAACTGCTGGCCCACGGCGGGGTGGCGCAGCAGCAGCTGCGTAAAGTCGTCCTTGGGAATGTAGATCAGCTCCGCGTCGTCAACGGCCACGGCCGAGTCGCTGTGCGCGGTGTGCTGCAGCAACGGCAGGTAGCCAAAAAACTCGCCGGGGCCATAAAAGCCGGTTATCAGCTCCTTGCCGCCGTCGGTGGTTTTCACGGTTTTCACCCGGCCCGTCTGCACGAAATACACCCGCGTCGGCTCGTCACCTTCGAGGTAGATGTCCTGTTTTTTGCGCAGGGCGTGCACTTTGCGGTCGGCCGAGAGGCTGTGCAGGTTGCCCACGGCGCGGGCATCGTCCAGAAACTCGCCCAGGCCGCCCTGCTGCAAGTCGTACTCGGGCTTGAGGTGCTGGAAGCGGTTGAGCCGGCCGGTGATGGCGCTCAGCAGCTCGGCCCGGTCGAAGGGCTTGGTCAGGTAGTCGTCGGCGCCCAGCTCCATGCCACGGCGCAGGTCGGTGCGCTCGGTTTTGGCGGTGAGGAAGATGAAGGGCACCCCGGCCAGTTGGGCATTCTGATTAAATATCTGGAGCACGCCATAGCCGTCGAGCACGGGCATCATAATGTCGCACACCACGAGGTCGGGCCTGGTGGCCAAGGCCTGCGCCACGCCTAGCTGGCCATTTTCGGCCGTGAGCACCGCGAAGCCGGCCATTTCGAGCAGCTCGGCGGTGTTTTCGCGGATGATTACGTCGTCTTCAATCAGCAGAATGGTTTTCATAGGGGATGGTGATGGTGACGGTGGTGCCCACGTTCAGCTCGCTGTGCAGGGCAATAGTGCCCCCCATCAGTTCTAAGTACTTGGCAATGATGTAGAGGCCGAGGCCGGTGCCCGGCACGGTGCTCACATTGCGGGCCCGGAAAAACCGCTCGAACAGATGTTCCTGGTCTTCCTGGGAAATGCCCACGCCCTGGTCCTCCACGCGGAGCGTGAGCTGCCGGTCCTGGCACGCGGCATGGACGTGGACGACGGTGTTTTCGCCGGAATACTTGATGGCGTTAGACAGCAAGTTGACCAGGATTTTGCGCAGCAGCGAGGCATCGAGCCGGATGAGGCCGGCGCACTCGCCCTCGCACTCGATGCGCTGGCCGGCTTTGAGCAGGCCCTGCACGCCGGCCACTGTTTCGCCCAGCAGCTTCTCCATGTCCAGCGTGGCCGGTGTGGCCTCCACCCGGCCTTCCTCAATGCGGCCCACCGACAGGAATTCTTCCAGAATGTCGTTCAGGTGCTTCACCGAAGAACGAATGCGGTTTACGTGCTTCAGCTGCTTCTCCTTTTGCGGGCCCTGGGCGTAGTCGGCAATGAGCTCCGCCGAGGTGAGCACGCCGGTGAGGGGCGTGCGAAACTCGTGCGAGGCCATGCTCACGAAGCGGGATTTCATCTCGCCCAGCTCCTGCTCGGCGGCCAGGGCCTGGGCCAGTTCCTGGCCCCGCTTTTCCAGCTGCTCCAGCGTAAGCATTAGGGCGTGGGTGCGGTCGGCTACCGTTTGCTCCAAGTCGGCGTTGAGGCGGGTCACGCGCTGCTGCTGGGCCACCAGCTCCTGCGCGGCGTCGTGTTTGGCCGTCACGTCGAGCACGTAGGCCACCACATACAGCTCCTCGTCGAGGTGGAAGTAGCTCAGGCTCACTTCCACGGGGAAGTCGGTGCCGTCCTGGCGCTGGCCGAGCAGCACGCGGTTGTGGCCCATGCCGCGCACCTGCGGGTGGGCGTTGAAGCTCTCGCGCAGCTGCTGGTGGTGCCGGCCGGCGGCGTTGGGCACCAGCATCTCGATGCGCTGGCCCAGCAGCGCAGCCGGCGGGTAGCCAAACTGCTGACCGGCCAGCTCATTGGCCGACACAATGTCGCCGGCGCGGTTGCAGACGATGATGCCGATGGTGGCGTTGGTGAACACGGCCTCGAAGCGCCGCACGCTGTGGGCCAGCTCGCGCTCGGCCTGCTGCAGGCGGTTTTGCTTGGTGATGTGAATCAGGAAGAACGGCCGCTCGCCGTCCAGGAAGTAGGTCAGTTCCAAGTAGGCGCTCAAGGCCTCGCCGGTGTGGCGGCGGATTTCCGCTTCCACGGCCCGGTGGCCGTCGCGCCGGGCCTGCTCGCAGAGGGCGGCCCACTGCGCGCCGGTCCAGGGCGGCGAGCGGAGCGAGTGGTCGGGGTCGGCCAGGAACACTTCCTCCGAGGGGTAGCCCAGCAGGCGCACGCCCGCCGGGTTCACCTGCGTGAACCAACCCAGCGCCGGGTCGTAGAGCCCAAAGAATTCCTTGGCCTGGGTGTACAGCAGCTCGGTCAGGACGCTGGAAGAAGGGCTTGGTCGCATGGGAAAGGAGTAGGCCAGTGCGGTAGGGTAGGACGCCTCGGCAAGGTCGGCATTAATCTGCCCGGACCTGACAATTATCAGTTCACCGCCTGATGGGCATCATACGGCTCGCTTCTCCCGTACGATAATTTTGCAGCTACTTGTTTAACTCCGGGTCCAATGACAGCCACTCCCCTTCCACCGCTACAGTCCGCCGACGCCGCGATGCTGCTGGTGCTGCTGCCGCCCGTCGGCACGGCCCCGCAGGTGCGGGTGGCCACCCTGGCGGCGCTGGCCGCCTTGCAGCGGGAGTTGGGCGCGGCCATCCGGGTGCTGACAGTGGACGAGGCGAGCCACCCCAGCGTGGTGCACAGCTTCCACACCACCGATTTGCCCTGCTTCGTGCTCGTGCGGCAGGGAGTCGAGCTGCTGCGCGAGTCCGGCCTGCCCGAGGGCGAGGCCATCGTGCCGCTGCTGCTGCGTAAGCTCGGCTCGGCGCAGGTAGTCGCCGAATAGCAGTTGGTTTTTCTGCTGGATCGTAGCAGGAATTCCCGTGAGAGCCAGCGTCAGCGTTACCCTTCAGCCGGCCCTTTGCCCCGCATTGGGCATCTATTCGCCGTCAATTCCGTTGAGGAGCAGGCAGAAGCTAGCCAAGGATCAGGGCTTTCCCTGCCAATTTCCTTCAGGTCAGGCGGTTGCCCACAGCATTCGTACGGGAGGTTGCCGTTCAATTTCCTTGTCGTTGCCATGGGCCTTTATCACCTCATCTACCAAAGCCGGGCCGTTACGCCGTTCACCGACGCCGAACTGACGGCACTGCTGCTTTGGTCCCGCGCCAACAACCGGCAAGTACACGTCACGGGCCTGTTGCTGCACGCGCCCGACGGCCGCTTCCTGCAAATCCTGGAAGGCGAGGACGCCGACGTGCGCCAGCTCTACTACGAAAAAATCCTGTCCGACCCGCGGCATTACCAGTGCCAGGTGCTGGGGGAGGGCAGTTGTGCCGAACGCAGTTTCGCGGACTGGAACATGGGCTTCCGGCTCGCATCGGTGGCCGACCTGCACGACCTGCTGCAAAGTGGCTCGTTGAACTCCCCCACCCACCACGGCCCCAAACCCACCATTCGTCCCGAGCTGATGGAGCGATTACTAGAGTTCGTGGAAACCAAAGCCGCCTATTAACGGACGGGCCAAGGTCAGCTTGGTGCCAGCCGGTTACCGTTTTTTGCAAAGCGGCCAGACCTGTACTGAATATCTGATTTATTAGTCTGTCAAGCCGTACCGCCTCTTACTATGCAACACGTCGTCACCCTCACCCTGAACCCGGCCATTGACAAAAGTACGAGCGTGCCCCAGCTAGTGCCGGACCAAAAATTGCAGTGTGCGCCGCCCAAGGTAGAGCCCGGCGGCGGGGGCATCAACGTGGCCCGAGGCCTGCAGCGCCTCGGGTTGCACACGCGGGCCGTGTTCGTGGCCGGCGGCCCGCCCGGCGACGTGCTCCAGCAGCTGATGGCGCGCGAAGGCTTAGCCACGCACCCCGTGCCCACGGCTGCCTGGACCCGCGAAAACCTGACCGTGGTCGATGGCTCCACTAACCAGCAGTTCCGCTTCGGTATGCCCGGCACCACCGTTACGGCCGAAGAGCAGGTGCGGGTGCTGACCACGCTGGCAGTCATTGCGCCCCCTCCCGACCTGTTGGTGGTCAGCGGCAGCCTGCCCCAGGGCATGGCGCCAGCGTTCATGGGCGACATAGCTCGCTGGGCCCGCCAGGTTGGTGCCAAGCTCATTGTGGATACTTCTGACGAAGCCCTGCGCCGCGCCGTGGACGAAGGCGTGTACCTGCTCAAGCCCAACCTGGGCGAACTGGCCAGGCTGGCCGGCGTGCCCTCCCTCGATAGTGCGTCAGCGGCGGCGGCGGCGCAGGTTCTTATCGGTCAGGATAAGTGTGAAGTTGTAGTCGTGTCGCTGGGGCCGGTCGGTGCTTGCCTCGTCACGCGCGATATAGTAGAGCATATTGCCGCCCCGGCCGTGAAAAAGCAAAGCACCGTAGGAGCCGGCGACAGCATGGTGGCTGGTTTGGTGTTCGCGCTCTGTCAGGGCCGGCCCTTGCGCGAGGCCGTGCGCTTGGGCGTGGCCTGTGGCACGGCTGCCACCATGAACCCTGGCACCGAGCTGTTTCACGCCGCCGACGCCGACAGGCTATTTCAGTGGCTGCTCCACAGTATGCCAGCAGCGGCACCCATTACTCGTGGAATGGTACAGTAGAACTCAATGGTTGGGTTTTAACTCTACTCCAAGCGCCACCCTTACTCTGGAACTATACACCTAGGGGATGTGGCCAGTAAACAGAAAGCACGTCATGCTTCGACAAGCGGGCGCCAGATCAAGCATGACGTGCTGCACAGACCAAAATAGCTATTTTCGGTCACTATCTATACAGCCTAGGGGGTGTGGCCAGTAGCACTTTTGAGTACTTTGCTTTCTTCACACGTCACGTTTGCTCTGGGGCCCGCTTGTCGAAGTATCTCGCGTGCGGCACGCAAATTATTGTACCGGAGCACGCAAGATTCTTCGTTCATTGCCTGGTGTGCAGACTGCTCGACAGGATGTGGTATCTGCTTACTGCCCATACAGCCTGAGCGAGCGGGCACCTCCTGTCCGTGGGTTGTGTGTTCGTGGTTATATTATTGTTCGCGGTTTACGGTGTCCATTGTAAAGGCCGGTACGCAAATCGACCAATACTCGCACTCAGCATCAAACGGATTGGAGTATTGCACCCGCGCCCCGGCCTTGATGAGCAACGATTCGCCGGCTCCCAGCTCGATAAGGTCGCCATCGACTTCAAACTGCTTGCGGCCCCGCACGACTATGGTTATTTCGTCGAATTCAGGGTTTTGATGCGGCTCGCTCCAGTGCGGCGGAGCTACCATATGCGCCACGCTGTACGCGTCGGTTTGCGTGCTGGCCCAGCCAATGTGCTCCTCAATGAGCTTACCATCGGTGGTAGGAACCCGAAATGGATTCTGTTGACGGAAATACCGCTTTTCAGACATAAAACAGAAGGTTATTTGGTAGTGGAGCCCGGGCACTCGCCTTGGCTGTAGGTCCTTACGCCAGCGTTAGTAGCCACGCAGGCGTTGCTATAGGTTTTGCCGTCGCAGCCGCACACCGGCGCAAAGTCCATCGTGCAGATACCATCCGGCCGGATGTTGGCCGGATTGATACAGGCAGTGGCTTGCGTGGGCGGCGTGGCGCGCTGGCAGGACAGAAACGAGAAAAACAACAGAATGGCTGCACCAAATCGGAACATGGCAAGGCTGGAGAAGTGAGGAGGAACAGCAAACACGCTGACTGCAAACGGGTAACGTAAGAGTAGATATTTTACTTTAACTATTTTTATCTTTGGGTTATAACCCCGGCCGCTGCCCTTCGTATAGGCAGACTGACTGACCCCTTAGCGGTTGTGCTTGCCGTGGAGCAAGCCGGCTGCCGGGCTGCCCCAATCCGCACCACCTAGTCTGACCAACCACTGTTCCATCATTCATCCATTCTCTTTCAACACCATGTCATATCACGAAGAAGACAACTCGGGTAAAATTCTTTTAGCTGCTTTAGCTGGTGCCGGTGCTGGTATCATTGCCGGTATGCTGATGGCCCCCGATAAAGGCAAAGCTACCCGCGACAACCTGCGCAGCGCAGCCACCAAATATAGCGGTACGTTGGGCGATCAGCTCTCGAAATATGGCGAAGAGCTTGACACGAAATTCAAAGGCTACGTTGAGAAACTCGAAGATATGGGCGTTACCGGCATCGGCAGCAGCCTGAACCTGAAAGGTGACTGGAACGAAGCCAAAGGGAAGCTGAAACAGCAATATGCACAGCTGACCGACGACGACCTCGACTACACCGAGGGTAAGGGTGATGAGCTCGTAGGCCGTCTGCAAACCAAGCTAGGCAAAGGCAAGCGTGAAATCACGAAAATGCTGAACGACTTGTAAGCCAGCAGTAGCTCAAGCAAGCACGCAAACTGCCCCGCTTCCGCAAGGAGGCGGGGCAGTTTTATTGGTACAACCTTCGGCTTGTATCCGCGTTATATTTTTGCGGGCACCACATTGCGGCGGCCTTTCTGGTTTCACTTATTTCACGACCTACCCATTTTCGTATGAAAGACAATAGCGGTAAAGTAATTCTATCCTTGTTGGTAGGGGCCACGGCCGGCGTTGTGGCGGGCCTGTTGCTGGCCCCCGAAACCGGTACCGAAACGCGCACGGGCCTCAAAAAATCGGCTTCCAAGTGGAGCGACGACTTGGGTAAGCTGCTCAAAGATTCGCTGGCTCACCTGAATACTCCGGCGGCCGGTGAGGTTGCCCCCGCACCGCATCAGGATGGCCGCAATGCCGCCGATGAGCTCCTCAAGTCAATGAGCCAGGATACTAGCGCCAGCTCTCATGCTACTTCCAATAAATCTGTGGCGAGCTTCGAGGAAGGAGACTCTGACTACGATGGCTCCGGCAGTGACGCTCGCCACAGTGGCTCCGGCTACGGCAAGTCGCTATAATTTTTTTACGCAGATGCGTAACCTTCTGATAACAGACTCGTTAACCCTATTACGACGAGCTTGAAAGAAGGTCGGAGAAGCTGGTAAAGTAAAATTGCCGACAGTAGGAGCTTCTGGCAGAAGTAGTTCTAATCCGCCAGTAAAATCAGACTTGTCCATCGCAGGTTTCTTTATCAAGACCCGATTGGAAGGGTAAGCGAGTTGACGTAAGGAAGGCCTCCCACGATTTTACGTGGGAGGCCTTCCGATTTTTCAGCTGGTCGGGTTTTTTTTCATTCAAGCAACAAAAGATGCTCCTCGCGTAACCATTTTTCAGTCAGCTCGTTACAGTACTTGTAGCCGACTTATAAGGAGTTGGGATATAGTGAAAGCAGAATTGCCGGCTGTAGCACCGCTACCAGAAATTCGAACCCTCTGCTAGTGAAACCAAACAGTAGCGTGTGAGCTTCTTTCCCTTGTTCCGTTAAAACGACGATAGGTTAGTTATCAAAAGAAAAGCCTCCTGCGACTTACGCAGGAGGCTTTTCGATTTTTACCCGGGTTCTGTTTACTCTGTCACCTCCGGCTTAGGCGCATTTTCCGACTTGGTGTATTCCGGCTTCATCTGCGGGAAGAAAAGCACGTCCTGAATGGAGTTGGAGTTGGTCATAATCATGCTCAGGCGGTCGATGCCGATGCCCAGGCCAGCCGTGGGCGGCATGCCGTACTCCAGCGCCCGCAGAAAGTCCTCGTCGAGCACCATCGCTTCAGTATCACCGCGCTTGCCCAGCTCCAGTTGATCCTCGAAGCGCTGGCGCTGGTCAATTGGGTCGTTGAGCTCGGAGAAGGCATTACAGATTTCCTTGCCGTTGCAGATAGCCTCGAAACGCTCTACCAAGCCCGGCTTCGAGCGGTGCTTCTTGGCCAGCGGCGACATTTCCACCGGATAGTCGGTGATGAACGTGGGCTGAATGAGCTTGGGCTCCACATGCTCGCCGAAAATTTCGTCGATGATTTTGGCTTTGCCCATGCTGGGGTCCAGGCCCACTTTCAGTTCCTTTGCGGCCGCCCGCAACTCGTCCTCACTCTTGCCCTCAATGTTGAAGCCCGTGAAGTGCTCGATGGACTCGGCCATCGTAAAGCGCTTCCAGGGCCGCTGGAAGTTAATGAGGTTGTCGCCGACCTGTACTTCGGTCTTGCCGTGCAGAGTCATGGCCACGCGCTCCACCATTTCTTCCACCAAGTCCATCATCCAGTAGTAGTCCTTGTAGGCTACGTACAGCTCCATCTGGGTGAACTCCGGGTTGTGAAACCGGCTCATGCCCTCGTTGCGGAAGTCCTTCGAGAATTCGTAGACGCCATCGAAGCCGCCTACGATGAGGCGCTTGAGGTACAGCTCGTTGGCAATGCGCAGATACAGCGTCATGTCCAGCGTGTTGTGGAATGTCTTGAAGGGTCGCGCCGCCGCGCCGCCGTACAGCGGCTGCAGAATCGGGGTTTCTACTTCCAGGTAGCCTTTGTCGTTGAGGTAGTTGCGCATGGCCTGCACCAGGTGCGTACGCTTCACGAAAGCCTCACGCACGTGCGGGTTCACCACTAAGTCTACGTAGCGCTGGCGGTAGCGCTGCTCAGGGTCAGTGAAAGCGTCATACGTCACTTTCTCTCCGGTGGCTTCGTCCACGCGCTCCTTCACCACGGGCAGGGGGCGCAGGCTTTTGCTTAGCACCGTCAGGCTGGTTACGTGAATGGAGGTTTCGCCCACCATCGTCACGAACACATGGCCTTTCACGCCGATGAAGTCACCCAGGTCGAGCAGCTTTTTGAATACCGTGTTATACAGCTCCTTGTCTTCGCCGGGGCAAATTTCGTCGCGGTTGATATACAGCTGAATGCGGCCCGAGGCATCCTGCAGCTCGGCAAACGAGGCTTTGCCCTTCACCCGCATCGACATCAGCCGGCCCGCCAGGCTCACCTCCTGAAAGTTGTTGAGCTCGGGGTGGTAGTTGTCGAGGATTTCCTGGGCGTAGAAGTTGACGTCGAATAACTCGGACGGATAGGGTTCAATGCCGAGCTTTTGAAGTTCCTCCAGCTTCTGGCGGCGTATCTGTTCCTGTTCGCTGAGGTGCTGCATGAGAATGGTCGTTGTATAAGCCTGCAAAGGTAGTCTGAATCGCAGATTTTCACAGTCGATTCCAATGCTCTGTCCCGATTTGACCGTCGGCACAGCCTCACACAACCAAAAGGCAAGCCACAGCTTGGCTTTTGGTACCGGGCACCAACAGAAAGCGCCATCCCAAAGGAATGGCGCTTAGGTCTATATGGAGTAAGGCACAGTGTAATAGTGATGCGCTGCTTAGGCAGCTATACCCATCTGCTGCGGCGGCTCCTGGCCCGTGAGCAGTGGCTCAATGCGGGTATGCAGGCGCTCGGCTACGAAGGTGTTCTGCAAGTGCTTAGGCAATTCTTGTACCAATTGCTGGTAGCGCTCCAAGCCCATTGCCTTGGCGATATAGCTCTCATGAATGCCGTTGAGGTAGCTCACGATGTTGAGCAGCGACTGGTGGAATAGCTTGAAATCAATTTCTGCCTCCACGTAGCGCTCAATCTCCCGGCTGGTCTGTGAAATGCGCAGACGGCCCAGCAGATCGAAAATAGTGGTGTAGCCCAAGCGCCACGTAATCTGCTGCCAGTGCGAAGCGGTCCACTTGTCCAGCACCTTGCCTGTTTTCTGGCTGCGCAACGCCGTGTTGGGGTTGCCCTGCACTTGCTGCCGCGTCCACTGGGCCTTCATCTTGCGCGTTGTGCGCAAAAACTGGCCGATCTGCGCTTGCGCCTCTATTTCCTTGCCCGCTATATGTAGGCCGGGCTTGTAGCCCGCCAGCGGTAGCCGATGAATACTGAAGTCGCCATAAGCCCCAGCGGCATAAAACGAAACCGGGCGCGGGTACGCATTGCGCACCACCAGTCGGCCCACTTCCCGCCGTATCAGCGACGGATTGTTCGACCGCGTGCCCGTGGTGTACAGGAATGCCTGCAGGCCCGACAGGATAGTGTGGTACGCCTGCGGAAAAGTCCAGTGCAGTGCGTTGCGCAGGTACTCTTCGTCACCGAGCTCTGCCGTAGCCCGCAACGCGTACTCTGTGCTCCAGCAAGCCTGTAGCATTTTGCTTACAGCCTGCAGGTCGACTTCCGTCAACTCGGCCTGATGCGCCCGGAAGAAGGGGAGGTGCTGCAAGCCGCCGGTGGCATCGTCATTCTCCTGAATGTGGTAGTTGATGGCAAAAAAGTAGTTGAGAAACACCTGCGCCGGGATAGACTTGCGCCATGTTTCCTCCGCTTGCTTTTGCTCGTCCGTAACGAGCGGAAAGATGATGTTCTCGGTTATCGTCGTCATGCTAAGTAAACAGGAGAGTATTGATTTGAGTTGCACATTTGCTAATTATTTTCGCAAAACTAAAAATGTGTTAAGTATATGATAATAAGATGTTTATTAGTAAAATTAGAGCTCTGGTTTGCCGTGGTTTACATAAGCTATTTGCTAACAAGGTTGGGTGTGAATAAAAGCCCGCAAAAAAGCCCCCGTACCAGCGGCACGGAGGCTTCAAAACAGCTGAGGCTGTTGCTTACATCTGTTCTTTGATGACTGCTACGGCTTCCCGCAGTGTGATATCATTCTTTAGATTTTTCGTGAAGCGGCCAGCACGATTCACTTCTACTGTGTCGGAGCCTAGCTGGCGGACATCAATAGCAAGCGGCGCGATGGTCATAGGCTGGGCGGCTTTCTGTACGTTCTCGTACTTCTCCGATTCTACCTTTGCCTGCTCCTGCTCGGCGCGGAACGATGCCAGCTTCAGCGACACCATCGTGTCGTCCTTGCGTTTGCGCATACGCTGCACCATCTCGTTCATCAGTTTGAAGCTTGGGCTGCTGGCCACTCGGCCCTGGCTAGCCGTGCGCAGCTTGTCGACAGCTGGGGCAGCACTCCAGGACTTGTAGCGGGCCGGAGAAATCTCGTCCCACTTCAGCGGGTAATCTGACTCCTTCTCGCCTTGGTCGAGGTAGCTATAGGCATCCGGTAGTATGATATCCGGCACCACACCCTTGAACTGAGTCGAGCCGCCATTGATACGGTAGAACTTTTGAGTAGTAAGCTTCAACGAGCCGAAAGGCTTCAGGCTATTGAAATCACCTAGCATATCGTCCAAGTCGAAGATGCGCTGCACGGTGCCTTTGCCATAGGTGCTGGCTGAGCCCATAATCACGCCGCGCTTGTAGTCCTGAATGGCTGCTGCCAGAATTTCGGAAGCCGAAGCACTGTATTTGTTCACCAGTACTACCAATGGTCCGCTATACTGCACGCGGGGGTCACGGTCGTTAAGAATACTCGGTGCGCCCTGGGGTGAGCGAACCTGCACTACGGGGCCACTTTCAATAAACAAGCCCGCCATTTCCACGGCGTCCTGCAACGACCCACCGCCATTGAAGCGCAGGTCGAATACCACCCCATCCACGTTTTCCTGCCGTAGCTTCTCCAACTCTTTCTTCACGTCTTCGGCCGAGCTGCGCCCACCGTTGTCGTTGAAGTCGGCATAAAAAGTAGGCAGCCGTAGGTAGCCGATTTTCTTGCCGTTTTCCTGAATTGTAGCCGATTGAGCATAAGTCTCTTTCAACACTACTACATCACGGATAATAGCAATGATTTTGGTGCTGGCATCCGGCTTTTTCACCGTCAAGCGAACCTCCGTGCCCTTTTTGCCTTTAATCAGCGCTACGGCCTTATCCAGCCGCAACCCTTCCACCGATACTGGTTCGGCGGCTCCCTGCGCTACCCGGGTAATAATATCACCGGCCTTTAGGTCGCCCTGGCGGTAAGAAGCACTGCCAGGAATAACGTCTGTCACCTTGATCTGACCATCTTTCTCCTGCAACGAGGCTCCGATACCTTCGAAGCGGCCCGTCATGGCTACATCAAAGCTTTCCTTGTCACGGGGGGCGAAATACTCGGTGTGCGGGTCGTACGTATTGGCAATGGTGTTGGCATAAACTGCCAGACGCTCATTAGCATCGGTCTGAGCCAAGTCTTTGAATTGCTCCTCAAAGTACTTCAGCACCCGCTTGCGGGCCTCAATTTCCATTTCGGCCGGCGTGCGGATAGCTTCGGATGTGGTAACGGCCGAAGGCTGTACGGAAGTCGAAGCTAAAGGCTTATCCTTCTTCTTTTTCTGCTCGTCCATCATTTCCGATACCCGAATCAGGGTTTGGTATTTCAGGTATTTGCGCCACTCTTCACGCTGAGCTGCCGCATCGGCCGCAAAAGACATCTTATCGGGCTCTGTCTCGAATGACTCCTCTTTAGTAAAGTCAAAGGGCTTCGACAGTATGTCCTTATATAGTGCCTGGATGTCTTTGGTGCGCTGCTCCATCAGCTTCGTACTCAGGTCCAGAAACTCGTGGGTGCCGCGTCGAACCTGGTCGTCGATGTCGCCTTGATATTTGCGCAACTGGGCCACATCCGATTGCAGCAAGAACTTCTTGTTGTAATCAACGCGCTTCAGGTACAAGTCAAATACGCGCTTAGAGAAAGTGTCGTCCACTTTTTCAGGCTGGTAATGGGCGGCACTCAGGCCTTGCAGCATGGCTTTGATCAGCACCTCATCCTTTTGGGGCGGACTGGTATCATTGCGCCGATACAGCTTATAGGATGCCAGCATAAAGATTGCCAGCACCAACGACGCGTACAGGCCTACTTTCAGTCGGGGGGAAGACATGGGAATCAGAATGGAATGGAGGAAAATCAAATGTAAACAAAAGCCGTTCCTAACGCTATGAGGCCGTCAGAGTGTCGGTTTTAGACGAAACGCCAGAGCGGCCACAATAAGTGCCCTTGGCGCACTTTCGGTGGTAAGGGGCGATATTCGGGCATCGAGGTTGCACACACAAATCGTACTTTGTCTTTTCGCTAGACGGTAGTAGTTACGGGTACCATACTAACAGCGCAAAGCGCATTTTGTGCGGCTCTACAGTATACGATGAATAGCTGATAACAGGTCAAACAAAAAGGACCTCCCGCAACGTGCGGAAGGTCCTTTTTAAGCTAAAGGGTTTTCGGAGTTACCGATAACCTAGTACTGGCGTACACGGTCACCGTTGCTGCGACGGAACTCATCTTCGAAATAACGAGCGTCTTCAGCATTGCGCGGCTTCACGCCCATCACGATACCACCGTTTTTGATGTCGCTCTCGTATTCAGCAGCGTGCTCTTCGGGAATGCCCGAACCAACGAGTGCGCCTACTAAGCCACCCGTCAGGCCACCAGCACCAGCACCGGCCAGCGCTGCTGCGATAGGACCGGCAATTATTAAGCCGAGGCCTGGAAGAGCTACTGAAGTGCCGATAGCAGCAATAGCACCGATGATAGCACCAGCCGTGCCACCGATGGCCGAGCCAACACCAGCTCCTTCCATGGCTTTGTCGCCAAGGTCGGTGTCAGCCGTATGGTCGCCGAAATGATTCTTGCGGGTTTCGTCCGACATCAACAAGTTAACGTCGTCTTTGGCGTAGCCACGTGACGAGAGGGACTGGTAGGCCTTCTCGGCACTGTCCCGGTCACGGAACGTGCTGGTCAGCGTGCTGCCTTCGCGGTAGTTGTTACCCGATACTGCGTTGGCCGCATCGGAAGCCGTATTTTGTACACCATCTACAGCGCGGCCTACAGCAGCACCAGCAGCACCGCCTACGGCTGCACCTTTTTGCGTGGCGCTATAGTCGTGCGAAGATGCGCCGGTACCGGCATTGTACGACGTGCCTTCGTTGCTCGAGCTTGAGCTGTTGCCCATGCCTGTGCCCGAATTGGTGGTGCCGTAGTTAGAGCCTGCGCCAGTACCAGTGTTCTGTGGGTTGTTCGAATCGTTGGTGTTCATAGGAAGGGTTGGTTGAGTGAGGAAAGGAATAGTAAGTACCAGCTGAGAGAGCAAAACCACCACGAGGTGTCTGCTTCAGCTTCGGGGTTCTTAACGTGTCCTTTGAATCGGGGGTTACAAAAATCCGTGAATCGGTTGTATTCCCACTTGCCAAAGCTCAACTGTACACTTCTAAATCACTATAGTCGGTGTTTAGGAAAACTGCTCGAAACTGCCGGGAGCCAGCCAAAACGCCCGACATTCGCGCCGTAGCGTTTTCAGGAATTCCGGGTCCTGCTTCAACGTTCGCCATTCGCCCAGGCCCAGCCGTTCGCATAGCTTGTAGAAGTTGTCGCCTTGGCCTTTCGAGCCTTCCACTTTCACCAGGCAGCTCAGAATAGGCCGGCCCGCCTGAAATTCGGCTTCCGAGATTTCGGACAGCAGCTCGTTGAGACGCGCCTTCTCGTGGGAAATGTCCAGGTTGAGGCCTAGCTCTGCTTCTTGTACCAGATTAAGGTAACTGGTAGTGCCGACCTGATGGCGGGCAAATCGAATTAAATGGCTGCGTACTCGGCCGATCATCGTAGGGAGGGAGAGAAATTGGTGCTGAAAGTAACAAAAAAAGGCCCACAACCCAGAATTATCATTCCTGAGGTGTGGGCCGCCGGCAACCAAAACTGTGCCGAGGAGGGAAAACCTTATTTTTGAGTCTTCCGGCGCGCTATTTCTTTTTGGATCAGCAGAAACTCGCGGCTGCTCTGGCCCGCTATGGCTGTATTCTCGTCCGCGCGCCGCAGCAGGTAAGGCATTACTGACTCCACGGGGCCGTAAGGGACGTATTTAGCCGTGTTGTAGCCCGCATTAGCCAAGTTATAGGTTAGGTTGTCGCTCATGCCGTAGAGCTGCGCAAACCAGACGCGCGGGTCGCCGGGGCGTATGTTAGCCTCCTGCATTAAACCCGTGAGCAGCAGAGAGCTGGCCTCATTATGGGTGCCGGCACAAATGCTGATCCGGTCGGCATGAGCTATGCAATAGCGCAGTGCATCATCATACAGCTGGTCGGTAGCGTCTTTGCTGGCATTGATGGGGTTTTGATAGCCGCGCTGCGTGGCTACCCGGCCCTCTTTTTCCATGTAAGCGCCCCGCACCAGTTTGCCGCCCAGAAAATAATTGCCCCGCGCAGCCGCCTCACACGCCTGTTCGATGGCCTCTAACCGGTCGTGGCGGTAGAGTTGGTACGTATTCCAGACGATGGCTGAGTCGTGGTTGTATTTGGCCATCATTTCGTAGGCCAAGGCATCAATCGTGCCCTGAAACCAGCTTTCTTCGGCGTCGATAAACACCCGAACCCCGTATTGATGCGCTCGGGCACAAATGGCTTCCACGCGGGCTTTCGACCGGTCGTAGCTGGCCTGCTCGGCGCTGGAAAGAGCCTTGCCGCTCTGCACTTTCTCCAGCAAAGCACTATCGGCAACGCCAGTGACTTTGAACACGGAGAAAGGAATGTGAGTAGAGCGGTGCGCTAAGTCGATGGTTGCCAAAATCTCATCCCGCGTGTGGTCGAAACTGTGGTCGTTGCCTTCGCCTTCCACCGAGTAATCGAGAATGGTGCCGATGTTGTAGCGCCCCAGTTCCTCAATGGCAGGCAGGCATTCGCGGATGGTCTCGCCGCCGCAAAACTGCTCGAAAATGGTTTTCTTAATCAAAAACTTCACCGGTAGCTTCCATTTTAGCGCCGATTTCATCAGGCCGCCCCCGGCTTTGACCAAGGTAGTGTTGTTCATGGCCGCGAACAGAGCGTACATCTTGCGTAGCTCAATATCCGATTTGGAGGCGAAAGCAACGGCCGTATCGGTAAAGGAAATGGGCGGGGATTGGGTTACTGGCATGCGGGTGGCTAGCTTTGGGCGGGCTAATGAGAGAGGCCTGTTTGGCAAGGCGAAGATAGCCGTTAAACATCGTTTCGGGCCGCATAGTTACCAGGTTGCCCCGCCTTTTTGGGTGCTGGCTTGTGCTGGCCGAAAGGAGGTAGCCCACTTCTCTGTTCTTTTTTACCTCATCTATGGAAAGCGTACCTACTGCTGATACATTTTTCACCCGGCTGTTGGCCGCCAAGGGCCAGCCGATGCTTATCGCGGGGCCCTGTAGCGCCGAAACGGAGCAGCAGGTGCTAACGACGGCCAAAGCGCTGAAGGCGTTGGGGAACATCGATCTGTTCCGGGCCGGTATCTGGAAGCCCCGCACTCGCCCCGGTTCCTTCGAAGGGGTAGGAGCACAGGGCTTGGCTTGGCTGCGCCGCATGAAAGAGGAAGTAGGATTGCCCGTGACGGTGGAAGTGGCCACGCCCCGCCATGTCGAAGAGGCTCTGGCGCATGGCGTAGACGTACTCTGGATCGGGGCTCGCACCACGGTAAACCCGTTTGCGGTGCAGGAGCTGGCCGATGCCCTGGCGGGCACCAATATCCCCGTGATGGTGAAGAACCCCGTCAATCCGGATGTGGCCTTATGGGCTGGGGCGTTGGAGCGGCTAGAGCGGGCCGGTATTCGGCAGCTGGCGGCCATCCATCGGGGCTTTAGCACCTTTGCTCCGTCGCGCTACCGCAACGCGCCTACCTGGCAGTTGGCTATTGAGCTCAAAACGCGCTTTCCGCACTTGCCACTAATATGTGACCCCAGCCACATTGGGGGCCGGCGCGACCTGCTGCTGCCTATTTCCCAAAAAGCCCTCGATTTGGACTACGATGGGCTCATGATTGAAACCCACCCCGACCCCGACCATGCGCTCAGTGATGCCGAGCAGCAAGTGACCCCGCAGCGCCTGGGAGAGATTTTGGCGGAGCTAAAGTATCGCTACCGCTCCAGCGACAACGAAGATTACCTGAACAAGGCCGAGGAGCTGCGGCAGAAAATGGATGTGGCCGACCGGGAAATCATTGAAGCCCTGGCGCGACGCATGTCTTTGGTAGAGGAGCTGGCTGAATACAAAAGGGAAAATAACGTTAAGATCCTGCAGCTCGACCGCTGGAACGAAATTTTTACTTCCCGGCTGCAATGGGCAGGGAAGCTGCGGGTAAACGAGAAGTTTGTGGCGGAGCTCTATAAGCTCATCCATTTGGAGAGCATTCGAAAGCAAACCGAAATTCTACAGCGCCCGGACTAACTGTCCTCGATTGGTCGGCCGGTGAGCTTTAGCGCTTGCCGGTAAACTCGGTGTACTGGCCCTTGTGCCCTCCTTTGTAGTACACGTTGCCGCCTTTGCCATTCTCGGTATCCTGCAGAACAAGCTTATTACCCGAAACAGAATAAAACTGCTGGCTTTTGTAGCCACGATAGATGATCATATTCTTGCTTTTACGCCAGCCGTTGCCCACGGCTTTCAGCCGAAACTTAGCCGCTCCGATCATGGCTCCGTCCTGATAGAACCGGGCCCGGCCGCGTCGGTCAAACTCAACGACCACCGTGTGGCCGGTAGTAGCCGGAGTGGCGCTACCGGCCGCGTTGGCACTTTGCACCCATTCCCAGCGACCAACCAGCTGGTCTTCCATTGTTGGCATTGCATCGCGGCTGCAGGCTGAGCCACTGGTGGCTACGGCAAATACATAAAGCCAAGGGGAGCAGGGCGCTTTCATAAGAGTAGTGAAAGGAGTTGTTTTCTTTGTGATGTGGAATAATGGCACGTCTATATTTTGCACCAAAGTAAGTTTTATTTGGCTTAAATACTTCTTGTTAGGTGTATTTTTTTGTTTAAAGATGAAAAAATTGGATAATAGAATTTCAATTGGTTTTCAGGCATTGGATGAGCTGGCGTCTGTGCTCCGGCAGCCAGCCGTAAGCCAGGTTTTTGTGCTAGTCGATTCCAACACGGTGCAGCACTGCTACCCGCTGGTGAAGGCCTATCTGCCGGAGCACACCTTGGTTGAAATTCCGGCCGGGGAGGAACACAAAACCCTAGCCAGCTGCGACTCGGTATGGTGTCGCCTCACGGAGAAAGCCGCCGACCGATTTGCCGTTGTGGTGAACCTGGGCGGTGGCGTAGTAACTGACCTGGGCGGGTTTTGCGCCGCTACTTACAAGCGGGGCATTCGCTTTGTGCAGGTGCCGACCACGTTGCTGGCCCAGGTTGATGCGAGTGTGGGTGGTAAAACCGGTATTGACTTCCTGGGTTTCAAAAACCAGATTGGCGTATTTCAGGAGCCAGCGGGCGTTTTTATCGACCCACGCTTTCTGACCACTCTGGACGGCCGTCAGCTGAAGTCGGGCTATGCCGAAGTGGTGAAGCACTGGCTGATTGCGGATGCTGAAGCATTTGCGTTCCAGCGCCACGCGGGAGTGGTAGTCGAAGACTGGACGGACATCATCCGGGCGTCCGTCGCTACTAAACAGCACATCGTGGAGGCCGATCCGCTGGAATCGGGGTTGCGGAAAGTGCTTAATTTTGGCCATACTGTCGGCCACGCCCTGGAAAGCTACCTGCTACAGCAGCCCGGCCGCGAAATACTGCACGGGGAGGCCGTAGCTGCCGGAATGGTGTGCGAAGCCTGGCTATCGGCGCAACGAGGCATGCTGAGCGCGCAGGAGCTGGAGCAAATAGAGGTTTTCCTGTTTTCGGTATTCGAGAAAGTACAGTTTGTAACCCTTGAAACCGCTGTTATTGCCCAACTAGCCCTGCAGGACAAAAAGAACAGCGGTACCACCATTAACTGCACGCTGCTCGACGGCATCGGGAAGGCCGTGTACGACCAGCCCGTGCCTGTGGCCGAAATAACGGAGGCGCTGCGCTACTATCACCGGCTATAAGCCGGTAATTTGCCGTCAGATTTTTTCTCCAGCCTAACTGATTTTCACTCATCGATACTTCTTCTTCCTTACACCTAAGCTGGTCGGGCCGGCCCCTCAGCGGCAGCGCCCAACTACCAGCCTCCAAAAGCGAAAGCAACCGGGCGCTGATTATTCAGGCCTTGGCCGGGGGCGGACAGCTGCACAACCTGTCGGACGCCAACGATACGGAGCTGATGCAGCGCCTGCTGGCGGAGCCCGCCACAGCCGACACGCTCAACGCTGAGGATGCGGGCACTGTCATGCGCTTTCTGACGGCGTATCTGGCCATTACCGGGCGCCAGGTGCTGCTCACGGGCACGGCCCGCATGCGGCAGCGGCCTATCGGGGTGCTGGTAGATGCCTTACGGCAGCTCGGAGCCCGCATCGACTACACGGAGCAAGCCGGGTTTCCGCCCCTGCAGCTACAAGGGCGCACGCCCCAACCGCCCGCAGAGGAGCCCGTGGAGCTGCGCGTACGCGGCGACATCAGCAGCCAGTATATTTCGGCTCTAATGATGATTGGGCCGCAGCTGCCTGGCGGCCTGCGCCTGCGCCTGCTTGGCAAAGTTGGCTCCCGTCCGTATATCCGCATGACGCAGTCGTTGATGCAGCATTTCGGAGCCCAGTGCCGCGACCTGGGCGAGGTGGTGGAAGTGCGGCCCCACGCCTATCAGCCCGCCGATTATACCATTGAAGGCGACTGGTCGGCGGCCAGCTATTGGTATGCTATGGTGGCGTTGGCTCCGGCTGGCTCATCTATTGTGCTGCCGGGGCTGCGCCAGTATTCGTGGCAGGGCGACCAGGCCATCGTCGGTATTATGGCGCAGTTGGGGGTGGTTACGGAGTTCGGAGCCGAAGGCGTAACGCTGACCCAGCAAGCCCCAGCGCTAGCCGTAGAGCAGGACTTTACCCACTGCCCCGATCTGGCCCAGACCGTAGCCGTGGTGGCCGCCGCTACGGGCGTGCCCTTAGTTCTCACGGGCCTGGAGAGCTTGCGGATTAAAGAAACCGACCGGATTGCCGCGCTGCAAATTGAGCTGGCCAAATTCGGCGGGGCGCTGCTGGATGAGGGTGACGGCCGGTTTCGGGTGCCCAGCGCGGCATTTCAGGTATCGGGTCAGAGCATCGACACCTACCACGACCACCGGATGGCTATGGCTTTCGCGCCCTTGGCATTGCGCGGTCCGCTCACGATACTGGCCCCGGCGGTAGTGCGTAAGTCGTATCCGCAATTTTGGCGGGAGCTGGGCACGGCAGGTTTCACCGTAACAGAGCAGACCTGAAATATCTAGGATAGTGGGAGCAGACTCTGGAAGTAGGCGGCTGAGTGTTGCAATCTGCTTCCATACCAGCTAAACAGCTCGCCATCGACAATGCGTACCGTGGCCGAGGGACAAAGCGCCTGGAACTCGGCCACATGCTTTTCGGCAAATGGGTAAGGCTCCGAGGAAAGTAGGATAGCCTCTGGGGATACCGCCGCCAGCTGGGCCGCCGTGACATCCGGATAGCGCGTAGCGTCGGCAAACACATTACGAAAGCCCGCCCGCTGTAGCATCTCATCAATGAACGTACCACCGGCCGCTACCATGTAGGGCTTGCGCCAGATGAAATAAGCTGCCGAAACCGGCCGGGGCGCTGGTTGCAGCGCGGTGAATGAAGCTTCTATCGTGTCGGCCAGAAGCTGGGCGCGGGCAGCCGTGCCGATGATGGTGCCCAGCTGCCGAATCATGCGCAAGGAATCTTCCAGAGTGGTAATGTCGCTCAGCCAGACTGGGTGCTTTTCGGCTAGTTGTTCGATGCCCGACTGGTAGTTCTCTTCCTTGTTGCCAATAATCAGGTCGGGCTTCAGCGAGTCAATTTTGGCAAAATCAAAATTCTTGGTACCCCCGATTACCGTCGCTTGCTGGCGTGCCTCGGCCGGGTGAATGCAGAATTTGGTGACGCCTACTACGCGGCTTCCCAGCCCCAGGTCGAAGAGCAGCTCCGTTTGGGAAGGCACCAGCGAAACGATGCGCTGCGGCGGATATGCCACCGTCACGCGCCGCTGCATCTGGTCGGTGAAGGTGAGCGGCGGCTGAATGAAAGGCAGGTCCAAGAGCGGAGGATTAACAGGAGTGGGGGTAGCGCTACCTAGAGCAGCTTATAGTTTTTAAACTCAAATAGCCGCTTGCCAGTCTGCTTTTCAACCCAGTATAGAAGTTTGTTTTTAAACGAGAAGCGCTTCTGCGCGACGTCGATGGCCACCTGCCAGTTCAGGCGGGCAATGCGCGACTTCATCACGCCGGGATGCGTACCGGTGAATTTCTCCAGCGAGTCGAAGTCGTCGAAGTTGAATACTTCCGTGGTGGCCAGAGGCTGCTCTTCTGGCGGCAGGTCGCCGTGCCAAAACTGGTTGATGTGCTTCATTTTCTGCAGCATCTGTTTCGGGTTTTTTACCCAGCCATAATGATACACGAAGGCGTCGGCCGGTTGTACGCGCAGCTTTTCGCCGTTGCGCCGAAACCCTTGGGCATCTTTGAAAGCCGTGATGGTTTTGTCGTTGCGAATCAGCCGCACCTCGTGCCCGTACCAGCGCCGGGAGTCGCCCACGTAGTCGAAGGTGCCGTAGAAGTGCAGATACTTAAACAAGAGGCCCTCCACCCGCTCGTCGGTGAGGTAGCGCTGGGCCGCCGCCCGAATAGCCGCGTGGTACTGCTCATGCACTACTTCATCGGCCTGAATATAAAATGCCCAGTCGGCATCGGGCGAAATTTGCCGGAAGGCCTTGTCGGTTTCAATAGCCAACACGTGGCCGCCCTTGCGCAGCGCCGGGTCCCAGGTCGAGTGCACGATGCGCAGCTTGGGCGAATTGATAGAGCGAATCAGCTCTTCCGTGCCGTCGTCGCTGTCCCCGATGCTGACCACCATTTCATCCACCACGGGCAGAATAGACGCAATGGCCTCCACCACCGGGTAGTCATTAAGAACCGCGTTTCGAACAATCGTGAAGCCGGAAATTTTCATGGGCAAGGTGAAGCAAGAAGAGGCACGGTACAGAAACGCATGGCCGGCATTGCCCGAAAGCAAGCCAGCCATGCGTTTCTATTAGCGGCCAAAGATAGGCTTAGCTGAAGTAGCGGAAATCGTGGTTGTCTTCGATGCGCAACAGCGTTTCGTAGATCAGCTTGGTCACGTTGTCCACGTCGTCGGCATGCACAGTTTCTACGGTTGTGTGCATGTATTTGAGAGGAAGCGAGATAAGTGCCGAGGCCACGCCCGAGCCCGAGTAGGCAAACGCATCCGTATCGGTGCCGGTGGCGCGGGTAGCCGCTGCCCGCTGAAACGGAATGTCGGCTTCCTGCGCGGTCCGGATAATGAGGTCGCGCAGGTTGTTCTGCACGGCGGGCCCGTAGGTGATTACCGGCCCTTTGCCGCAATGCAAGTCGCCAGCCGTCTTTTTTTCATACATCGGCGACTGTGTGTCGTGGGTCACATCGGTGATGATGGCCACGTTGGGGTTGATACGGTGCGCAACCATTTCCGCTCCGCGCAAACCGATTTCCTCCTGCACCGCATTCACGATATAGAGGCCGAATGGCAATTTCTTGCCGTTTTCCTGCAGCATGCGGGCCACTTCCGCAATCATGAAGCCGCCCACGCGGTTGTCGAGCGCCCGGCCTACGTAAAACTTCTCGTTCATCACCATGAACTCGTCCTCGAAGGTGACGACCGAGCCCACATGCACGCCCATCGCCTCTACTTCCTTCTGGGAAGAGGCGCCGCAATCCAGGAAAATCGTTTCAATGGTTGGCGCTTTGTCCTGCTCCACCTTGCGGACATGGATGGCGGGCCACCCAAATACGGCTTTTACCACCCCTTTATCGGTGTGAATGTTTACCCGTTTGGAAGGGGCTACCAAGGCATCCGAACCACCATTGCGGCGCAGATAGATATAGCCTTCCTTGGTGATATAATTAACGAAATAGCTGATTTCGTCGGCGTGGGCTTCAATAACGACCTTATAGGCAGCTTCCGGATTGATAACACCGACGACCGTACCATAGGTGTCCACAAAGTACTCGTCGATGTAGGGCTTTATATAGTCAAGCCAAATCTTCTGGCCTTCTTTCTCGAAACCGGTCGGTGAGGCATTATTCAGGTACTTCTCTAAGAAGTCAAAGCTCGCTGTACGCATGGATAATAGAGACAAGCCGCACTACGCGCGGATGAAAAGTTAGACCTGTCCCACTACTATGAGATGCGTGAGGCATGCCATAGTAGCGGGGCAGGGCAGTTACGATATTAGGGTTAAAATCGATTTAATCTACAGCGGAATATTTCCGTGTTTCTTGCGTGGTAGTACATCCACTTTGTTTTCCAGCATCTTAAAGGCCCGAATTAGTTTCTGACGGGTCCAGGAAGGCAGAATCACTTCATCTACAAACCCACGATGGGCTGCCCGATACGGCGTGGCAAACTTCTGCTGGTATTCGTCCACCTTCTCCGCCAGCTTGGCCTCAGGGTCGGCCGCGGCCGCAATTTCACGCTTGAAAATAATTTCGGCGGCACCCTTCGCACCCATTACTGCAATTTCGGCCGTGGGCCAGGCGTAGTTCATGTCGGCCCCGATATGCTTGGAGTTCATCACGTCGTACGCGCCGCCATAGGCCTTGCGGGTAATCACGGTGATGCGCGGCACGGTGGCTTCACAGAAAGCGTAGAGCAGCTTGGCCCCGTTGGTAATGATGCCGCGCCACTCTTGGTCGGTGCCGGGCAAGAAGCCAGGCACGTCTTCCAGCACCAGCAGCGGAATATTGAAAGAGTCGCAGAAACGCACGAAACGGGCCGCTTTCGTCGAGGCGTTAATATCGAGCACGCCCGCCAGCACCGCCGGCTGGTTGCCCACAATGCCGATGCTGCGGCCGCCCAAGCGGGCAAAGCCGACCACGATATTCTCGGCGAAATTCTGGTGTACTTCCAGGAAGGAGCCCGCGTCGATAATACCTTCAATCACTTCCCGGATGTCGTAGGGCTGGTTTGGGTTTTCGGGAATAATGGTATCCAGCACCGGCCGCGACTCATCCCCGGCGGCGGTGTAGGGCAGGGCAGGAGCCGTTTCCTCGCAGTTCTGGGGCATGTAGCTCAACAGGGCCTTCAACTGGTTGATGCAGGCTACCTCGTTGGCGCAGCTAAAGTGCGTCACGCCGCTTTTAGCCGAGTGCGTGCTGGCTCCGCCCAACTCTTCGCTGGTCACGGTTTCGTGGGTCACGGTTTTCACCACGTTTGGGCCCGTCACGAACATGTAGCTCGTGTTTTCGACCATCAGGATAAAGTCCGTAATGGCGGGCGAATACACCGCGCCACCGGCGCAGGGCCCCATAATGGCCGACAGTTGCGGCACCACACCCGAGGCCAGGGTGTTCTTATAGAAAATGTCGGCATAGCCACCCAAGCTCACCACACCCTCCTGAATCCGGGCCCCGCCCGAGTCGTTGAGGCCAATAACGGGCGCACCGTTTTTCATGGCGAGGTCCATGATTTTCACGATTTTCTCGGCGTGCGTTTCCGACAAGGAGCCGCCAAACACCGTGAAGTCCTGCGAGAAAATATATACCAAACGGCCGTTCACCGTGCCATATCCCGTCACCACGCCGTCGCCGAGGTAATATTCCTTATCCAGACCGAAGTCTTTGGAGCGGTGCATCACGAATTTGCCGATTTCCTCAAACGAGCCTTCGTCCATCAGCAAGTCTACCCGCTCCCGGGCCGACAGCTTGCCTTTGGCGTGTTGGGCGTCGATGCGGGCCTGGCCGCCGCCGAGCAGCGCCTCCTGATTTTTGCGGTCGAGGATTTCTAGTTTGCTTAGTTGGGCTTCAGCGTGCGGATCGGACATTCGAGGAAACTGGTGGGGTGAGTAATGAAGTCAAAGGTAACGTAAGAGCGCAAAAAAAGCCGCACCAGATTATGCCATCAAGTTGAAGCGGTTCAGGAAGTGGGTATAATTAATTCAGAACGTCATGCCTGATCTGGCGTACGCTTGTCGAAGCATCTCTACCGCTTCGTAGAATAGCTCTAATGAAGCGGTAAAGATGCTTCGACTTCGCTCAGCATGACGTTCGACAGACTTTCTAAATAGCTTTATTATAAGATAGAATGCATCAAAAATAAAAAAGCCAGCCCTTCTCAGGACTGGCTTTTTCTTTTCTCCAAGCAGACTACTTGCCCTTCTCATTGTCCGGCGACTCCGGAGCCTCTTCAGGCCGTTCGTCGCTGGCAAGATTGGTCGCCTCGCCGCTCTTGCTCACAGCGAACACCAACTCTTCAGCGCCTTCCGTGAAGTCGGCGGTGATAACGTCGCCCTGTGCGATTTCCGCTTTCAGGATTTCCTCCGCAATCGGATCTTCGACATACTTCTGGATAGCCCGGTTCAGCGGCCGTGCGCCGTATTTGGGGTCGTAGCCTTTCTCCGCCACGAAGTCCTTGGCGGCCTCGGTCAGCTCTACCTTGTAACCCAGCGATTGAATGCGCGAAAGCAGCTTGGCCAGCGAGATGTCGATAATCTTGTGGATATCCTTCTTGTCAAGGGAATTGAAGACGATAACGTCATCCAGGCGGTTGAGAAACTCGGGCGAGAAGGTTTTCCGCAGGGCATTGGTAATGGTGCCTTTGGTAATCTCGTCCATGTTCTCGTTCCGCGTCTTGGTGCCGAAACCAATACCCGCCCCGAAGTCCGCCAAGTCACGTGCTCCAATGTTGGAGGTCATGATGATGATGGTATTCCGGAAGTCCACCTTACGGCCCAAACCGTCGGTCAGGATACCGTCGTCGAGTACCTGCAGGAGCAGGTTATACACGTCGGGGTGCGCCTTTTCAATCTCGTCGAGCAGAATAACCGAGTAAGGCTTGCGGCGGATTTTCTCCGTCAGCTGGCCACCTTCTTCGTAGCCTACGTAGCCGGGAGGTGCTCCCACCAGGCGCGATACACTGAATTTCTCCATGTATTCGCTCATGTCTACGCGTACCAGGGCGTCTTCTTTGTCGAACAGATAGGTAGCCAAGACCTTGGCTAACTCTGTCTTACCTACGCCCGTTGGGCCAAGGAATACGAACGAACCAATGGGCTTCTTGGGGTCCTTCAAGCCCACGCGGGTGCGCTGAATGGCTTTCACCAGCTGCTTGATGGCTTTGTCCTGACCAATTACGCGGCCCTGAAGCTCTTCGCCCATATTGAGCAGCTTCTGGCTTTCGTTCTGGGCCACGCGGCTCACAGGAATCCCGGTCATCATGGCAATTACCTCGGCCACGTTTTCCTCCTTCACTGTGTAGCGCTTCTTCTTGGTCTCGTCCTCCCAATTCTTTTTGGCAGTGTCGAGCTGCTCCAAGAGTTTCTTCTCCTTGTCGCGGAGCTGGGCGGCTTCTTCGTACTTCTGCGACTTCACCACGCGGTTTTTCTCCGTCTTAATATTCTCGATGCTCTCTTCGAGCTTGAGAATATCCTCGGGCACCACAATGTTATTGATGTGCACACGCGCGCCAGCCTCATCGAGAATATCGATGGCCTTATCGGGCAGGAACCGGTCACTCATGTAGCGGTCCGACAGCTTTACGCAGGCCTCAATGGCCTTGTCGGTGTACACGACGTGGTGGTGGTCCTGGTATTTGTCTTTGATGTTATGCAGAATTTCGATGGTTTCCTCCGGCGTGGTGGGGTCCACCATTACCATCTGGAAACGACGGGCCAAAGCACCATCTTTCTCGATATACTGCCGATACTCGTCCAGCGTAGTAGCACCGATGCATTGAATCTCGCCGCGGGCCAATGCTGGCTTGAACATGTTGGAGGCATCGAGCGAGCCCGAAGCGCCGCCGGCCCCCACAATGGTGTGGAGCTCGTCGATGAACAAGATAACGTCAGGAGACTTCTCCAGCTCGTTCATCACAGCCTTCATTCGCTCCTCAAACTGGCCCCGATACTTGGTGCCAGCAACGAGGGAAGCAAGGTCGAGCGTAACGACGCGCTTACCGAACAGCACGCGCGACACCTTTTTCTGGATGATGCGCAGGGCCAGGCCTTCGGCAATAGCCGTTTTACCAACACCAGGCTCCCCAATCAGAATCGGGTTGTTCTTTTTGCGGCGCGACAGAATTTGGGCAACCCGCTCAATTTCCTTCTCACGGCCCACGATGGGGTCGAGCTTGTCGTCTTCGGCCAGCTTGGTCAGGTCGCGGCCAAAGTTGTCGAGAACGGGCGTGCGCGACTTCTCACCGGGCTTTTTGGCGGCCGAGCTGCTGCCCGAAGCGCCCCGGCCGGCGCTGCCGCCAAAGAGCTTGTCGTTGTCGTCGTCGTCAGTGTCGGGGGCGCGGTCGGTGGGGGCAGTGTTGCCATGATAGTCCAGCGAGTCGCGAACGGCTTCGTAGTTCACGTTGAATTTGCTGAGAATTTGGGACGAAATATTGTCTTCATCGCGCAAAATCGAAAGCAGCAGATGCTCTGTGCCAATGATTTCACTCTTAAAGATTTTGGCCTCCAGGTAGGTGATCTTGAGGACTTTCTCGGTCTGTTTGGTCAGCGGGATGGAGCCGGTGATGCTCGTGCCCTGCGTGGCCGTATTGCGAGTAGCCTGCTCGAGGGCGTACTTCAGCTCTTCTACCGATACGCCCAATTTCTTGAGCAAACCAATAGCAGTGCCTTCCCCTTCGCGAATCATGCCTAGTAATAGGTGTTCGGTACCGATATAGTCGTGACCGAGCCGGATGGCCTCTTCCCGGCTCAAGGATATTACTTCCTTGACTCGATTTGAGAATTTAGCTTCCATGCAGATAAGTAATGAAGAAAAACGGTGTTCCGCAAGCCAACGTTTGGCAGCTGGAAGCGGTTTGGGCCGATATAACCTGAAAACAGGTAAGTACGGGCGAAGGTTCGGCGGCGACAAGTGCACTACGCAAGAAAACTGCCGGCGGCCGGGCCCTGCATAAAAAGCAGGTCTAAGATGCTGAGGCCCGGTACAAAATCTTTACCAAACGTCTGCATATAGGGCTGGACCGACTTCCTGTCAGGTTCGGCTCCACCAACGGCTTTCGGTGTCAGGCAGTCGCGCCGGTCGAGCACGGCTGCAGGAGCATAACGGGGATGATATTCGGTGGTGAACTCCACGGGAGTCCGCAACCGCAGGCAGCGCAGATACAACTGCAAAAAGGCCAGATTCAGGTCGAACAGCAACGAGTGCTTCTGTACGTAAATATCGTGCAGGTAGTCGGCGTAATATTCAAAGTACGGCGTGCCGCCATAAGCGGTTTGCAGGCTGCGCCAGTGCTGATGCACCCAGTTTTGGCGGTAGTCGATTTCGATGGCCGAAGTGCTGATCTTTTCGCTGCGGTTGCCATCGATTACGGGCACTGTTAGCGGTTTTACGCCCTGGGCCGTTAAGATCAGGCAGCGGTTACGGTACGTTTGCTTGTGGTAATGGTCGTGACGCTCCAGCCAGAGCGCATCGGTGCCGGCCAGCTCGGCGAAGAAGGCGGCCGGCGGATTGTATTGAGATTCGAACAGGACGGGCACGGAGAGGTACGTAAGATGTAGGCCGGAGCCAGCCAATAGGCAGCTCGCTACAGATGAAAAAAGCCAGACACAGCCACAGCTCGTCGGCGGCCGCAAGAAACGGAATCTATTTTTCTGGTCTGAACCATTACCTTGCCCAAAGCGCTTCTCCCGGCTGAGGCTATTGCTTATTAACCCGCCAAACTGACACTATGCGTTTCTGCTTTCTGGTACTGGCGCTGCTAACCGCAAGCCCGGTGGTGGCGGCTACCCCGCCGCAGCTGTTGCTCGACGTCGCCCGCTTCCGCAACGAGGATATTGCTGTGAAAGGCGCGGTAGTGGAATTGTATGCCACTGTGCCCGGTCAGTCGCTAACCTATAAGCGGCGCGCGCCTAAAATATTTCAGGCGGCGGCCAGTGTGACGCTGGAAATAATCCGGGAAGATGGCTCGGCCGCGTATCAGGAAACTATTACGCTGAAGCCCCCGGTGCTGAGCGACACTTCAATTAGCCTCAAAAACCCCGTCAGCTTCCAGAAGCGCATCGTGCTGCCCGACGGCAAGTACACACTGCGCGGCCAAGTGCGCGACCAGTACCGGGCCGGCCAGAACAATGTGATAGAACAGCCCCTGCTAATAGAGTCGTCGGGTAAAACACTGGCGCTGAGTGATATTGTGTTGCTGGCCCGGCCAGCCTCAAAATCACCGGAGCAAAGTAACTTTGCGCGCGGCGGCTTCAGCCTGACCCGCACCCCAGGCGGGCACTATGGCCGTGGAGCCGACCGGGTATTTTTCTACGCGGAGCTTTACAACATAAAAGCCGACCAGGTGGTGCAGCTGCGGTATCGGCTGCGCCTGGATGCCGACAAGAAAGACGCCTTGATGACTACTGTACCCATTCGGGGGCTGGCTGGCCAGAATACGCCCGTGCTAGGAAACCTGGACATGGGCAAGCTGCCCGCCGGCAACTACACGCTGACCGTGGAAGCCCGCGACACTAAAAACAAAGTTCTCTTTTCCCACCACACGCCCCTGCACCGCAATACGACCGACTATGCCCCGGCCGGCGTCGTAGCTCCCCGATGAATACGAATACCACCCGAGACTATTCCTGGCGCTACCGGCTCCTGGAATGGCTGTTGCTGGGCCTGGCCCAACTACCGTTTGCCATTCTGTATGCTGTGGCCGACGGTTTTTATGTCCTGTTAAACTACGTCATCCGGTACCGGGAAAAAGTGGTGCTGGAGAATCTGCGCAATTCCTTTCCGGAGAAGTCAGCGCTGGAGATTCAGCAGATTCGGAAGGATTTCTACCGCCACTTCTCCCAGGTATTGGTAGAAACCCTGAAGCTGGCGGCCATGACGGATGCGGAGCTGCGCCGTCGGGTTGTTATCCGCAATCCGGAGCTGCTTTCCGGCCCTTTCGCCGAGGGCCGCACGGTGCTGGCGCTCGGCTCGCACGCGGGCAACTGGGAATGGATTCTGCCCTCCGGCGCGCTGGAGTTTCCGGGGCGGGCCTACGGCGTATACAAGCCCTTGTCCAACTCTTTTTTCGAGGATTTCCTGTACCGGCTGCGCACTCGTAGCGGCGCGAAGCTCATTCCGATGCGGGATACGCTGCGGGACCTGATTCGGCGGCGGGGCGAAGGCCGGGCCATGAGCATGCTCACCGATCAGGCGGCCGGGCCCGAAGACCGACCGTACTGGACCACTTTTCTCAACCAGGAAACCAGCTTCTATACCAGCGCCGACCGCTTGGCAGCTCAGTTCAACTGCCCGGTGGTGTACGTCAACATTCAGCGCGTGAAGCGTGGTTACTATGACCTGATCATTGAGCCGTTGCACGATGGTACTACTCCGCTGGACAAAGAGGCTTTCGTGCTGACGGAGGCCTTCGCCCGCCATCTGGAAAAGAGCGTACAGGCCGCGCCTGCCGCTTATCTGTGGACGCACCGCCGCTGGAAACACAAGCGGTAAGCTCATGTAAGAGGCAAAAGTGAAAGAGGAGGCCTGCAATTGTGACTGCGCAATCCGCGCAGTCACAATTGCAGGCCTCCTCTTTCACTTTTGCCTCTTACAAATACTGCTCAATGTCGCCGGCTCCTTGCCGAACGATGTCGAAATCCTCATTGGTACAGTCGACTACGGTGCTGGCGATGTTGTTGCCGTAGCCGCCATCGATAACCAGATCTACCAAGGAGCGGTATTTCTCGAAAATAAGATCTGGATCGGTGGTGTATTCCAGCAACTCGTCATCGTCGCGCACGGAGGTGCTGACAATGGGGTTGCCCAACTCACGGACCAAGCCCAAGCAAATACTATGGTCGGGTACCCGAATGCCGACCGTTTTGCGCTTCACCCCGCCGTATTTGGGCGCTTTGGGGCTGGCTTCGAAAATAAACGTGAATGGCCCCGGCAGGGCTTTCTTTAAGACCTTATATACGGGTGTAGTGATGCCGTTGGCATAATCGGTGATGTGCGAGAGGTCGGAGCAGATGAAGGATAAGTTGGCCTTATCGGGGTGAATTCCTTTGATCCGGCACAGCTTCTCCACTGCTTTTGCATTGTGAATATCGCAGCCCAGGCCGTAGATAGTATCGGTAGGATAGATAATGACGCCGCCTTTCCGGAGCACTTCCACCGCTTGCAGCAATCGGTTCTGGGGTGGGTTTTCGGGGTGAATGCGGAGCAGCGTGGCGGCCATAGGAAGAACGTGAAGAGTGAAAAAAACAAGAACGCCGGCCGGCGTTTGGATCGGGACAAGGTACTAGCTGCGGTACACAACTACCACTCATTCGCACATTCTGTGTGTAGGGTTACTGCCTATCGGTTAAAAAAGACATAAAAAAAGCCCCGACCACACGGGTCAGGGCTTTTTCTACAGCTATTCTGAAAGCTTATTGTTTCACGAACGAGCGGGTAGCGCTGCCGCCGGCAGTGGTGAACCGCACGGTGTATACGCCAGCCTGCAGGGCCGATACGTCGAGCGTAAGCTCTGCCTGCGTAGCCGTAGCCTGACGCACGCGCTGGCCCAGGGCGTTGAAGATTTCAACGGAAGCCCCTACGCCATCCTTGCCTACACTCAGGGTGAGGCGGTTGGTGGCTGGGTTCGGGAATACGTTCAGCGCGTTCTGCAACGCCTGGTTCTGGTTCGACAGCGTGGTGGCGCCGGTAGCCAGCGAGAAGTTATCGACGGCGTGCAGGCCATCGGAGCCAATGTCGTCGTTGTCTCTCCAACGAATCCACATCGTGCCGTTGTTGGGCCAGTTGAGCGTAGCCACGCCGCCAATGAAGCGTGAGTTGACGGCCGCATTGCCATCCAAAGCACCGGCAGTGGTCGTAGCCGTTGCCAGTTCGATCAGGTCAAGGCTGGTGACCGGCGTCCAGGTAGCAGTAGTGCCACTGTTCAGATTGGTAGCGTCGAGGCTGTATTCGAATACCACTCTTTCGTTGGTGGAAGCGCTGCTGCCCGAACGCCACTGCTCGTTGCGAGCGGTCATGGACACGCGCGTGATGGCGGCACCACTCTTGTTCACGAACACAGCACCGTAAGCGGGAACAGTGCTGCCGGAGCCTATGGAGCCTATCGCACGGTCGTCTACAGCGGGGGTACCGTCAGGAGCGCCAGCGTTGTATACGGCACCGGAGCTGCTGGCATCCGTTACGACAACCAGCGGCAGGAACTCGTTGAGGACAGCCGTGGTGTTGGTGGCAGACCGGCCGTAGCGCAGACCTGTCCAGCCGTCGGGGTAGGTAGTGCCAGCTGGTGTCAAGCCATCAAAATTCTGGGTGTAAATGGCCGTGCCGCCGGTGATGTTGATGGGAGTAGGAGCCTGAGCCTGGGCCGACAGCGAGAAGCCGAGGAGAAGTGCCGCAACCGGCAAGCCGCGCAGACGCGCGAGAGTGGGAGTAAAGAGTGCCACGATAGACAGTTGGAAAAAGGTGAAACGTTGAGGAAAGGGAGAACTGTGAAACGACAGGTTAGGGTATGTAGCCGAAATCCGAGCACAAGATAAGCAAAGGAAAAGGCTTGGAAAGCGGCGCGGTTCCGGGCAGCAACCTAAAAGTGGGATAATGAGCTGCAACCCTCAAATTTCGTGTCGATTGACCTGATGTTACCATTACGTTACGCCGGCTTATGCACCTCAACTCACAGAGCTGATGAAGAAAATGACCGAAAAATGCAGAACCATTCTTGCCAACGGCAAACCCGATAAACAGGCTAAACTATATACCAGCCTTACACAAGCAAACTGGTAGAACAGCGGATAAGCCGTACTTTTACCGTCGCACGCTCAGATCCTGTTTTTGAGGGTATCAAGCTGCTCTTATCTCTGCTTTTTCGGTACTCTGTCTGCCTTTCGTTTCCAATGACCAAACCCCGCATCGACTACAAAGCCATAGCGCTTCGCCGCCGCAACCGCTTCTCCTACACGGTGGGCGTGCTGGGCCTGATCTTCATCACGTTTTTCTATTATTTCTACCAGGTCTTTTTCACGGCCAACGTCGAGACCAAAGGCCAGTCGATGTACGTGCTGGTGCGCCGAGGCCAAACGGCCAAATCGGTGCTCGACTCTATTGACCGCTCCGGGGCCATCGTCGATAAGCTGTCTTTGCACTTCGTGGCCCGGCTGATGAAATATGACAAGCTGGTGAAGCCCGGCCGCTACGAGCTGAAAGACGGCTATACCAACCGGGAGCTTATCTCCGATCTGCGGGCGGGCCGCCAGTCGCCGCTGAAGCTGACGTTTCAGAATATCCGGTTGCGCGACGAATTGGCCCGCAAGCTCAGCACGGCCATCGATACGCGTCCCAACCAGTTCGATTCGCTGCTGAGCAGCCCCCGCTACACCCGCAGCCTGGGTTTCGACACGACCAGTATCCTGGGCATGTTTATTCCAAATACCTACGAGCTGTACTGGAACTCTTCGGCCGATAACCTCATGCAACGCATGAAAAAGGAGTATGAGAAGTTCTGGACGCCGGCCCGGGACGCCAAGCGCGAAAAGTTTGGCCTCACGCGTGCGCAGGTCAGCACCCTGGCCAGCATCGTGGAAGCCGAGCAGCAGCAGCACGCCGACGAGCGGCCCCGCGTGGCGGGCGTCTACCTCAACCGCCTCAAGCGGGGCATGAAGCTGCAAGCCGACCCCACAGTGGTGTACGCCAACGGCGACTTCGGCATTAAGCGCGTCTTGAACGTACATCTGCAAAAAGACTCGCCCTACAACACCTACAAATACGCTGGTCTGCCGCCCGGCCCCATCAACCTGCCCAGCATTGCCAGTATTGATGCCGTATTGAACCCGGAACAGCACAACTACCTGTATTTCTGCGCCAAAGAAGATTTCAGCGGCTACCACGCTTTTGCGGCCAATGAAGCTGGCCATCTGGTAAATGCCCGCCGCTATCAGGCGGCGCTGAGTCGGGCCGGGATTATGAAATAACAGAACTTCGGGCTGTGGCTTGCGCCGCGTTACTCTAATTTATTCAACCTATGTACTCTTCCGACACCCAGATCCGTGTGCGCTACGCCGAAACCGACCAGATGGGCTACGTGTACCATGGCAACTACGCGGCGTATTTCGAAGTAGCCCGCACCGAGGCGTTTCGCCAGCTCGGCATCCGGTATAAAGACCTGGAAGCCGATGGCGTGGGCATGCCGGTAGGGGAGATACGGACCCGTTTCCGCCGACCCGCCCGCTACGACGACCTGCTCACGGTGCGCCTGCTGCTGAAGCAGCCTGCCGAAGGCTCGCGGGTGCTATTCGAGTACGAAATCTACAACGAGGCCAAAGAGCTGCTCACCGAAGGCCACACGCTGATGGTGTTTGTGAGTACGGCTACTGGTCGCCCGGTCCCGATTCCGGCCGAGATTCAGAACAAGCTGGCCCCGTATTTCAGCGACGACGAGCTGGCCGGGCCCATGACGCCCGCGGCGCAGAAGCTGCCCTCGGAAGCTCCGGCTGCTGCCGCTTTCATTCCCAACAAGCCCGCCCACCCAACCGAGTAGCTATGGCAATGCGCATGCCCGTCCGCCGCTACCACCTGCCCGACGTGCGTCGCCGCCGTTCCTACCGCAAGTTCATCGTGTGGCTCAAGCAGCTGCATATTGCCCACGGCCGCGCTTCGGTCTACGATGTCGTCGACCGGATGATTCAGGAGCTGAAGCTGGACAGCATCACCAAGCGGGCCAGCTACATGGCCTTCAACTTCACGGTGGCCCTGTTCCCGACCATCATCTTCCTGTTCACCCTGATTCCCTACATTCCGGTTCCGAACCTGAATATTGACATCCTACAGTTTCTGAGCGACCTGATACCGCGCGAAATGTATGTGGCCGTGTCGGGCACGATTGAGGACATCGTGAACATTCCGCACGGGGGACTGCTGTCGTTCGGTTTTCTGGCGGCGCTGGTGCTCAGTTCCAACGGGCTAATGGCGCTGCTGGATGCCTTCGAGAAGAAATATCCCTCGTTTAAGCGCCGCACCTACCTGCGCAAGCGCGTGATTGCCACCTTGCTGACGGTGGTATTATCGTCGGTGCTGCTACTGGCCATAGCCGGCATTTTCTTTGGCACCTATATTATCGATGCGCTGGTGTTTCACGAAATCGTACCCGAGCAGTTTACCAGTCAACTGATTTCTATTCTGAAATATGGATCGGTGGTCGGGCTGTTTTTGCTCACCACCTGCCTGGTATACTATTACGTGCCGCCCGTGCACGATAAGTGGCCTTTTTTGTCGGCTGGAGCCGTGGTGGCCACGCTGCTCATTTTCCTGGTTTCGTTTCTGTTTATTCTCTACGTCAAGATTTTCGACAGCTACAATCACTTCTATGGCTCCATCGGCACGCTGGTCGGTTTCATGGTGTGGCTCGACTTTGTGTGCATGACCCTGATTCTGGGCTTCGAAGTCAACGTGAGTATTGATGCCGTAACGGGCCGTCTTAAAACCCGGTAAGGCTTTCAGCAAGAACCAGTAAGGATACTACGGGCGCAGTAAAACCGTCGGTTGGTAGGGACTGAGCCGGAAGAAACGGCGAAAAAAACACGCTCAGGTATTGTTCACTAACAAATGCCTGTTAGTTTTGCCGTCCCGAAACCATTCACCGAATACCTATAGAGAGGTGGCAGAGTGGTCGAATGCGACGGATTCGAAATCCGTTATACCTGCAAGGGTATCGGGGGTTCGAATCCCCCCCTCTCTACTGTTTCTGGTTGCTTCAGGCGTGGGGCAACTCTTTTTACCCTACTACGCGTAGTACCCACAGCTAGAGAGCTGGCAGAGTGGTCGATTGCGGCGGTCTTGAAAACCGTTGAGGGTTAAACCTCCGGGGGTTCGAATCCCTCGCTCTCTACATTGCAAAAGGCCCGTTTCCAACCTGGAAACGGGCCTTTTGCGTTTTTATGTAATTTCTACAGTCGTAAAAAGGCTGTGTCGCTGTAATTTTGATGTTGTATTATTGAAATAATTAATATAAAAATATATATTAGAGCGTGGTACACCACTGGTAATCTTGTGTCAGAGTCTTGACGCCGCAGCGGCTAAGCAGAAGGGTAGCTCCCCGTTCCGGGGCAAGTTGTCAGCACATATTACCCAGATGTGGGTATTGTGCGCTGCTAGCAGGTGTTCTACTTTCAAGTAGTGGCCACCAGGAGCCGCGCCTATTCTATTCTTTCACTCTTTTTTTCTCTCCCATGAAAATAACAGCTACAGTGTGGTGGCAGGTTGCAGTAGTGGCCTGCCTGGCGTGTGGATCATTTTCGGTGACCCAGGCCCAGACGCTGGATCCCACGTTTCAGCCTACCGTGCTGAAAAACCCCATTACTACTGCCGATTTTCTTACCCGCGCTCTGGTGGTGCAGCCCGATGGCAAGGTTGTGGTGTCGGGTGCCTACGATTATCTCGATGGCGTAATAACCAGCACGGTACGTCGCTTAAATGCTGATGGCAGCCCTGATGCAGCCTTCCTAGCCAAAACCGGCCTGGGGCCCGATGTTAACTTTGCACAAGCCCTAGCCTTGCAGTCCGACGGCAAAATCTTGGCTGGTGGTGCCTTCGCCCACTACAATGGGGTGGTGACGGGCAGCTTGGCGCGGCTCAATGCCGACGGCAGTGTGGATAAGGGCTTCAACGCAGGTGGAACGGGCTTTTTTGGCGGAGCCGGGGGGAGCGTAATTCGTAGCCTGACCGTGCAGCCCGACGGTAAAATTCTGGTGGGCGGCGGCCTGACCGACTACAATGGTACTGCCGTCGGCAGCGTACTGCGCCTGAACCCCGATGGTACGCTAGACCCCAGCTTCGCCTTGGGTGCGGGCGGAATCACGAACGGCGCTAGTCTGGGGCGGGTGGATGCGCTACAGGTGCAAGCCGACGGCAAAATCGTTGTGGGCGGGCTCTTTTCTTCCGTCGCTGGTACCATCGTCGGCAATGTAGTGCGGCTCAATGCTAATGGCAGCCTAGACAATACCTTCGCTGTCGGATCGGGTTTCAACAACCAAGTACGGGCCCTTGCGCAGCAGCCCGATGGCAAGCTGCTCGTGGGCGGGCTCTTTACGCAACTCAATGGCCAGGCCAGCCCGAGCCTGATACGCCTGAATCTGAACGGTACGGTAGACAACACTTTCCTAGGCGCTACCTTATCTACGGGTGGTGGCGTATACCGGGTGCGCCTGCGAGCCGATGGTAGTCTGCTGGTGGCCGGGCAGTTTACGAGCTACAACGGCGTGGCCCGGGGTAGCATCGCCCGCCTGAGCGCCAACGGTACCCTGGATACGGGTTTTGCCCCGGGAGCCGGCGCCACGGTGGGCAGCACGGCCAATCTGGTGTATGACGTAGCCGACATTGCCGGCGGCCAGCTGCTGGCGGGCGGCCCTTTTCTGAGCTTCGATAACACGGTCCGTACCGGCTTGGTACGGCTTACCAGTATCGGCACTCTGGATGGCACCTACAACCCGGTGTATGAAAAGCGCGGTACCGTCGAGCGGGTGACGCCGCTGGCCGACGGCCGCCTTGTGGTGCAGGGCAACTTTACGAGCTTCAACGGTACGACCGTCACCAATGGCCGGCCGCATCTGCTGAACGCGGACGGTAGCTACAATTCCACTATCAATACCGCTGTTTTGGGTAGCCAGTTTGTGCAGCCCGATGGCCGTATCTACGTAGTAGGTAGCACCGGCACCAACACTGGCACCATCCGCCGCCTGCTCCCGGGGGGAAGTCTGGATGCCTCTTTCAGCGTGGTAAACCTGACTAGTGCTTTCGGAAATATAATAACCACCAATGTCAGGGAGCTAGCCAACGGACAAGTGCTTATCTATGGCTTCTTCGATACCGTAAATGGCCAGGCCCGGGCCAGACTAGCCCGATTAACCGCCTCCGGAGCTCTGGATGCCAGCTTCGTGCTCACGACTACGCCCTGGGAAACAAACCCTCCCAGCAATGTATTCCCTGTCGTTGACGGAGTACAGGAAAACGGCCAAATCCTTGTGCGCTGGTTCGATACCAACCGCGCCTATCTCACGCGCCTCAATACGGACGGCAGCACCGACAATTCCTTCTCGCTGGGTAGTGCGGGCGGCCCCACCAGCTTTTTCACGGCGTACGTGCTACGTGGCGGCAAGCTCCTGGTGTCGGGCAACTTTACCAGCTTCAACGGGCAGGCGGCTCCCAACGGCCTGGCGCGGCTGAATGCCAATGGTAGCCCGGATGCCACGTTTACCGCCGCCAAAGAAGCTGCTAACTCCGGGGTCGTACTCCAGCCCGACAGCCGCATTCTGCTTCTGAAGCGGGTGTTGGCTAACAATACGACGGAGCTTTCCCGCCTGAATGCCGATGGTAGCCTGGATGCCACGTTCCAGACGGTACAGGTGCCGGGTGGCTATTTCTCCGGTACCGGAGTCAACGGCATTGTTTTGCAGCCCCAGGATGGCAAGATTCTGCTGTTCGGGCCCTTCACCCGGGTCAATGGGCAGCAGCGGGTGGGGCTGGCGCGGCTCACCAATTCGTTGCTGACCTCCAACCGGAGCATGGCCGCAGTGCCGGTGCTGCAGGTGTTTCCGAACCCCGCGCACTCCGCCGCTACGCTTCAAACGGACTCCGGCCCTACGGCACGGGAGGCGCAGCTACTCGACCAGCTGGGCCGCCCGGTGCGCACTTTCCAGGTTCCGGCCCGCGCTACTTCGGCTACCCTGAACGTGCAGGGCTTGCCTGCTGGCCTCTACCTGCTGCGCTGCCAGGGTGCCACCCACAAGCTGATAGTTGAATAACAAGCTCTTGAGTAAGCATGGTGCCAGCTGGCAGATGCTAAGCCGGCTTCTTTTTAGCGGCTCTTAAACTGGCTAATGGCCTGGCGGGTAAAATCGGACAGCACCAGCCGGCCACTGATGGCGGCGCGTTGCGGGAGCAGCGTATCCCAGTGCTCGGTACCCTGCCAGCACACCTGCTTCAGCTCGGTCAGGGCCTCAGGGTTGTACTGAGCCAGCTTTTCGGCAAAGGTCTGCACGGCCTGGTCCAGCTCGGTGGTGGTAGCAAATATTTCGGCGTAGAGGCCCCGGTCTTTGGCCCATTCCGCCGAGCGGAACTCCGCCGCATCCAGCGCCAGCTGGGTGTAGGCCGCGTTACCGATTTTGCGCTCCACGGCCGGACCCACCACAAATGGCCCGATGCCGACGACCAGCTCGCTGAGCTTCACGGCGGCCTGGGTGGTGGCAAAGCAATAGTCGGTGGAGGCGGCCACGCCCACGCCGCCGCCGATGGCTTTGCCCTGCACCCGGCCGATGATGATTTTGGAGCAGGTGCGGCAGGCGTTAATCACTTTGGCGAAGCCGGAGAAAAACGCCAGGCCCTGGGCTTCGTCCTCAATGGCTATCAGCTCGTCGAAGCTGGCGCCGGCGCAGAAGGTCTTTTCGCCCTCACTACGCAGGATAATCACCTTCACGGCTGCATCCTGGCCGGCGGCGCTGATGGTGTTGGCCAGCTGGGTGAGCAAGGCACCGGGTAGGGAATTGTGGCTGGGGTGGAAAAAGCTGATGGTGCTAATGCCGTGGATATCGGTTGTGCGCTCGACTTTGCCAGCGGAGAGGGTATCGTTCATGGGGATTTTTATGAATCGGCTGTCATCCTGAGCTTGCGAAGAACCTTATGGAATACGAACGACTTACTCAAACGTGATAAGGTCCTTCGCAAGCTCAGGATGACAGGTGGTAGCTTCTATTCCTGGTCCTTCTTCTTCACCATCGTCAAAATCGTGGCCACGGCTACGGTTTCGCCCGTTTCGTCGCTCACATTCACCAGCCAGCGCACAATGCCTTTGGCCACATCCTCGGCGTCGCGCTTTTCCTGGCCGGTTTTCTCCTTCACCGTCAGCTGTACGCCGATGGTCATGCCGGGATACACGGGTTTAGTGAAGCGGCACTCGTCGAGGCCATAATTCAGCAGCACCGGGCCTTTGCGCGGGTCTACGAACATGCCGGCGGCCTTGCTCAGAATATAGTAGCCGTGGGCCACGCGGCCCGTAAAGAGCGTGCCTTCCAGGGAAGTCGCATCGACGTGGGCGTAGAAATTATCCCCCGACACCTGAGCAAAGCTAGTAATGTCGGCTTCCGTGACGGTGTGGCGGTGCGTGGTGTAGGTCTGCCCGATTTCCAACTCCTCGAAGTAGTGCTGAAACGGGTGCTTGTCGCGCTCAATCTGTTTGGCTTTGGGCTGATATACTTCCGTAATGGCCGTAATCATGCTGGGCGAGCCCTGAATGGCGACGCGCTGCATGAAGTGCTCTACGCCGCGCATACCGCCCATTTCCTGGCCGCCGCCGGCCCGGCCGGGGCCGCCGTGAATGAGCAGCGGCAGCGGTGAGCCGTGGCCGGTGCTTTCCTTGGCCACTTCCCCGTTGATGACCAGAATCCGGCCGTGGTGGGTGGCCGCGCCCAGCACAAAATCCTGGGCCGTGCGCGGGTCGTTGGTGGCCACCGAGCACACGAGCGAGCCTTTGCCCAGATTGGCCAGCGCAATGGCCTCGTCCAAGTCGTTGTAAGGCATCAGCGTGGCTACCGGCCCGAACGCCTCGATATCGTGGGTATCGGTAAACCTGAACGGCTCGGAATTCAGCAGCACGATGGGCGACATGAACGCGCCGGTTTCGCAGTTGGCCCCGATGACGGGCACGTTGTCCAGGTCGCCGTACACGATGGGCGTGTTCTTGGCCAGCTGGCGCACCTGCTCCCGCACTTTGCGCACCTGGTCCATGCCGGCCAAAGCGCCCATGCGCACGCCCTCGGCCTGCGGGTGGCCGATGGTGGTTTGGGCCAATGCTTTGCCCAGAGCAATCTGCACGTCTTCGAGCAGGTTTTCGGGCACAATTACGCGGCGGATGGCGGTGCATTTTTGCCCGGCTTTGGCCGTCATTTCCTTGCGGATTTCCTTGATGAACAGGTCGAATTCGGCCGTGCCGGGCACGCCGTCGGGGCCGAGCACGGCCGAGTTCAGCGAGTCGGCTTCCATGTTGAAAGGCACGGCTTCGGCGAGAATGCGCGGGTGGCCTTTCAGCTTGCGGCCCGTTTCGGCCGAGCCGGTAAAGGTGACGACATCCTGGTACGTAACGTGGTCGAGGATGCCGTGGCCGGTGCCGCACACGAGCTGCAACGCGCCTTCGGGCAATATTTTGGAGGCAATAATCTCGCGCACCACGGCTTCGGTGAGGTAGGCCGAGGGCACGGCGGGCTTCACAATAGCGGGCATGCCGGCCAGCAGGTTCACCGCAATCTTCTCCAGCATTCCCCAGATCGGGAAGTTGTAGGCATTGATGTGAATGGCTACGCCTTCCTTGGGCACCATGATGTGGTGGCCGATAAAGTTGCCGGCTTTCGACAGCGCAATCGGGTCCGACTCCACGTAAAACGGCTTGTCGGGAAATTTACGGCGCAAGGAGGCGTTGGCAAACAGGTTGCCGATGCCGCCCTCAATGTCAATCCAGCTGTCGGCGCGGGTGGCGCCGCTGCGGTAGCTGAGCGTGTAGAAATCCTCCTTTTTGCTGTCGAGGTGCAGGGCCAGGGCCTTGATCATGCGGCCCCGCTCGTGGAAGGTCATCTTGCGCAGCGCCTTATTGCCTTTCTGGCGGGCGTAGTCGAGCATGGCCGCGTAGTCGAGGCCTTCGCTGCTGGTGGTGGCAATCAGCTCGCCGGTGCTGGCATCAAGCAGCTCCTGGTGCTGGCCCGAGCCGGGCATCCAGCGGCCGAGGGCGTAGTTTTCGAGGGTGGGCGTTTTCATATCGGGAAAGGGTAGGAGAGGAGTAGATGTTGAATTTCAGGCGGTCATTCCGAGCTTGCCGAGGAATCTCGCGTGCTGATGTTGTTGAGAACAGAACGTCATGCTGAGCGTAGCAAAGCGAAGCCGAAGCATCTCTACCGCAGTGCTCTATTAAATGCCGTTGCGACGAAGCGGTAGAGATGCTTCGGCAAGCTCAGCATGACGGATTCTATTGCAATGTCAGCACGCGAGATTCCTCGGCAAGCTCGGAATGACGTTTTGGGCCAGGCGTTCAATCAGCTTTACGCTCAGCCCACGTCTGGTAGCCGGCTGTCTGCACCGGTCGGTCGGCGGGGATTTCGCGCAGCGGCTCGCAAGGCTGCAAAGTCGCGTGGCAGTCGGCGGGGAGCTGCATGTAAATCTGGGTGCCCTGGGTTTTCCAGGCCAGCATCTCGTCGGTTACCTGCCGGATGATTTTGTGCGGATTGCCGACCACCAGGCTGCGGGGCGGAATAATTTCGTCGGCTTTGATGAAGCTCAAAGCCCCAATCACGCACTCGTCGCCGATTTCGACTCTATCCATAATGACGGCATTCATGCCTACCAGCACGTTGCGGCCCACGGTAGCGCCGTGAATAATGGCTCCGTGGCCGATGTGGGCCATTTCGCGCAGCCGCGTGGTGGTGCCGGGAAACATATGCACGGTGCAGTTTTCCTGCACGTTGCAGTTGTCTTCGATGATAATCTGGCCCCAGTCGCCACGAATAGCGGCACCCGGCCCGATATACACGTTGCGGCCGATGAGGACGTTGCCGGTAACCGTGGCCTGCGGATGCACGAAAGCCGACTCGTGGACGACCGGAACGAAGCCGTTGAACGAGTAAATCATACCCGCTCGATGATGGCCGCGTAGCCCTGGCCCACGCCGATGCACATGGTTACCAACGCGTAGCGCTTGTTCTGCCGGTGCAGCTCCAGGGCGGCCGTGTTCAGGATGCGCGCCCCGCTCATGCCCAGCGGGTGGCCCAGGGCAATAGCGCCGCCGTTGGGGTTGATGCGCGGGTCGTTATCGGCCAGGCCAAACGCCCGGATGCAGGCCAGACTCTGGGCCGCAAACGCCTCGTTCAGCTCGATAATATCCATCTGATCCAGCGTCAAACCTGCTTTCTTCAACGCCTGCTGCGAAGCCGGCACCGGCCCGATGCCCATAATGCGCGGCTCGACGCCGGCCGCGCCCATCGAAACGATGCGGGCTTTGGGCGTAAGATTATGCTGCTTTAAACCTTCCTCAGAAGCAAACAGCAGGGCCGCCGCGCCGTCGTTCAGGCCCGAAGCGTTGCCGGCCGTGACGGTGCCGGTTTTGCTGAAGGACGGCCGCAGCTTGCCCAGCCCTTCGAGCGTAGTGCCGGCCTTGATGAACTCGTCCTGGTCGAATACCAGCGGCTCGCCCTTGCGCTGGGCAATGCTGACGGCCACTATTTCTTCGGCAAACCGGCCCCGCTGCCGGGCGGCGGCGGCTTTCTGCTGGGAGGCCAGGGCAAACTGGTCCTGGTCGGCGCGGCCGATGGTGTCGCGCTCAGCCAGGTTTTCGGCGGTTTCGCCCATGGCGTCGGTGCCGTAGAGCTCCTCCATACGGGGGTTGATGAAGCGCCAGCCGAAGCTGGAATCGTACATCTGCGCGTCGCGGCCGAAGGCGGTGCTGGCCTTGGAAATCACCAGCGGGCCCCGGGTCATGTTTTCCACCCCACCGGCCACGAACAGGTCGCCGTCGCCGCTCTGAATGGCGCGGGCGGCGGCAATGCTGGCCGAGAGGCCCGAGGCGCAGAGGCGGTTCACGGTTTCGCCGGGCACCGTGGCGGGCAGGCCGGCCAGCAGCAAAGCCATGCGGGCCACGTTGCGGTTGTCCTCGCCGGCCTGGTTGGCGCAGCCCAGTAGCACGTCGGCAATGGCAGCCGGGTCGGCGGTGGGGTTACGCCGGAGCAGCTCCCGGATAACCAGGGCCGCCATATCATCGGGCCGGACGGTGGCCAGGGTGCCGCCGAAGCTGCCGATGGGGGTGCGGATGCCGTCAACTAAATAGGCTTGTTTCACAGGGGTGGTTAGGTTGTTGGTTCTTGGGTTGGGATGCTCAAAATGTCGGTGCCGGTGCGGTAGGCCGTGCCTTTGAACAGGGCCAGCACCGTGCCGTGCTGATTGGTGACGCGCAGCTGGTACACGCCGATTTTATGCTTCAGGCTCTCTTCCCGGGCTTCCACAGTGATGAGGTCGTGGAGCTGGCCGGCTTCCAGGTAGTCCATCGTCACGCTCAGGCCCACGCTGAAGCGGCCGTGGCTGTTGCAGGCAAAGCCGAAGGCCGAGTCGGCGGCGGAGTAGGTGACGCCGCCGTGCAGGTTGCCGAAGCCGTTGAGCATGTCGGGCCGCACCCGAAAGTGCAGGCGGCAGTAGCCGGGGCCCACCTCGTCGATTTCCAGCCCCAGCAGGCGGGTGAAAGCGTCGTGGCGCAGCATGTGCTCCTTCACCGCTTCGGCCGGGTGGTTAGCGTGGGGCAGCGGCCGGCTCATGCTGAAGGAAAAGCTGATTCTGGCGCACCATGCGGCGCAGCAGCGGGCTGGCGCGGTAGCGGTCCTCGTGGTACTCGGCGTAGAGGTCGTCGAGGGTTTTGAGCACGTTTTCGGGCCCCAGTTCGTCGGCCCAGGCCAGCAGGCCTTTGGGGTAGTTCACGCCCTTGGTCATGGCCAGCTCCAGGTCCTCGCGGGAGGCCACGTTCAGGGCCAGCGCGTCCACGGCTTCGTTGATGAGCATGGCCAGAATGCGGTGCAGTACGGTGCGGCCCAGGGTTTCGTCGCGGTTCGGCTCGGGTGGCACGGCATCGGCGGCGTAGCTGTAGAAGCCGCGGCCCGACTTGCGGCCGTAGTAGCCGGCCTCGAACAGGCGCTTCTGGGTGAAGGAGGGCTTGAAGCGCGGGTCGTAGAAAAACGAGGCGAATACCGACTCGGTAACCCGGTAGTTCACGTCGTGGCCAATGAAATCCATCAAGGCAAACGGGCCCATGCGGAAGCCGCCCAGCTCGGTCATGGCCCAGTCGATGGTGGCCAGGTCGGCAATTCCTTCTTCCATAATGCGGATGGCCTCGCCGTAGAAGGGGCGGGCCACCCGGTTCACGATAAAGCCCGGGGTGTCCCTGGTCAGCACCGGCAGCTTGCCCCAGCTTTGCACCAGGTCGCGCACTTCCTCGGCCAGCCCGGCGCGGGTCTGCACCGCCGGAATGACTTCCACCAGCTGCATAATGGGCGCGGGGTTGAAGAAGTGAATGCCGATAAACCGCTCCGGCTTCCGGCAGGCGGCGGCAATGGAGGCAATGGAGAGCGAAGACGTGTTGGAGGCCAGAATGCAGGTGTCGGAAACCAGCATTTCCACTTCCCGAAATAGCTGCTGCTTCACCGCCAGATCTTCCACAATGGCTTCCAGCACCAGCCCACAGTCCCCGAAATCCGACACGTCCTGGGTCAGGTGCAGGCGGGCAAACGTGGCCGCGGCGGCCTCGGTGGTCAGCTTGCCTTTCTCCGCCAGCCTGGTCAGGCTGGCTTGCAGGGCGCTGCCGGCCCGTTGCAGGGCTTCCGCGTTCTGGTCGAGCAGGCGCACGGTGTGGCCGGCCGTGGCCACCACCTGCGCAATGCCCGCGCCCATAGCGCCGCTGCCGATTATTCCGATGATCATCCGTGAAAGTAAAGTGATATAAAGACTTTTGTCATTCCGAGCGAAGCCGAGGAATCTCGCGTGCTGATGTTGAATTACTACTCAGACGTCAGCACGCGAGATTCCTCGGCAAGCTCGGAATGACGTTCTGGATTAGCTCACGCGTGGCACTTGAAGTAGTCGAAGGGCTCCTGGCAGTCGTCGCACTGATAGTGGGCTTTGCAGGCCGTGGAGCCAAACTGGCTGACGAGGTGCGTGTGCGCTGATTTGCAGAGCGGGCAGCGCACGGCCGTGTCCTTGCCGAACAGGTTGAGCATGTGGCCCGTCGCGGTGCCATCCACGGGCGGCGCGATGCCGTAGGCTTCCAGCTTGTCGCGGCCCGCCTGGCTCATCCAGTCGGTGGTCCAGGCGGGGCTGAGCTGGTTGTGAATGGTGAGCCGGGTGATGCCCTCGGCCAGCAGCCGCAGCCGGATGTCGGTGGCAATGGTGTTCATGGCCGGGCAGCCTGAGTACGTCGGCGTGATGCTGACCGTCACCTGCTCGCCCTCCACCCGCACGCTGCGCACGATGCCCAAATCCAGAATGCTGAGCACGGGCACCTCGGGGTCCAATACCTCTTCCAGCAGCTGCCAGACGCGTTCTTCGGTGGGCGCCGCGGCTACCATGTCAGGCCCGGATACGTGCGCTGCATGTACTGCAGCTCGGCCAGGATGTAGCCCAGGTGCTCGGTGTGCCGGCCTTCCTTGCCGCCGGTCATCATAAACACGCCCTGCGGAACGGGCAGCGTAGCTTCCTCAAAAACGTGCGCCAGGTGCGCCTCCATTTTCGGCAGCAGTGCGGCGTAATCGGGAATGAGGCCGGTGGCCTGCAGGGCTTTTTCGGTGGCTGTGGGCGTGGTCAGCTCACCGGAATAGCGCCAGAGGCTGGCCAGGGCTTTGTCGAGACGCTGGCGGCTTTCCTCCGTGCCGTCGCCGAGGCGGATGATCCACTCCGAGCTCCATTTCAGGTGGTAGGCGGCCTCCTTCACCGCCTTTTCGGCAATGGCGGCCAGGCGCTCATCGGCGCTGGCGCGCAGCTGCACCAGGCAGTGGTAGTGGAAGTTGTCGAACAGAAACTGCCGGGTGATGGTGTCGGCAAAGTCGCCGTTGGGCTGCTCCACCAGCAGCGGGTTGCGGTACTGGGTGGCGATGCGCAGAAACGCGAGGTCGTCCTCGGTGCGGCCCTGGCCTTCGAGCTCGGCGGCGTACTGATACAGGCTGCGGGTTTCGCCCAGCAGATCCAGCCCGATGTTGGCCATGGCCAGGTCCTGCTCCAGCACCGGCCCGTGCCCGCACCACTCCGACAGCCGGTGGCCCAGAATCAGGCTCGTATCGGCCAGTTGCAGCACGTACTGAAACAGGAGCTGCCGCAGCTCGGGCGGGTAGGCATTCAGCGCCGACGTATCGGAAGGGGCAACTTGCATAGGGCGAAAGTAAAAAGCGGCCAGCTGACCGCTCCGGGCAGTCAGCTGCTTACCTACATGTGCTTAATGGAGTCCGGCACGTCGTAGAACGTGGGGTGCCGGTACACTTTGTCGTTGGCCGGGTCGAAAAAGGCCTCGGCATCGTCGGGGTTGGAGGCGTGTACGTGCGTCGACTCGACCACCCAGATGCTGATGCCTTCCTGGCGGCGGGTGTACACGTCGCGGGCGTTCTGGATGGCCATGGTGGCGTCGGCGGCGTGCAGGCTGCCCACGTGCTTATGGTCGAGGCCCTGCTTGCTGCGGATAAAAACCTCCCACAGCGGCCATTCGGATTGGGTCATGATTCTGGTGTGGCCTCACCCCCTAGCCCCCTCTCCGAAGGGAGATGGGGAACTAGCTCTAGCAGCTGGCTTGGGCTTTAGGTAAAGCTGATTTTTAGAGTAAAAAAAACTAAAAGCTAGTTCCCCTCTCCCCTAGGAGAGGGGCTAGGGGTGAGGCCACTACGCAGCCTGCGTCGCCATTTTCCGGGCGCGTTTCTTGGCGTGGGCGGAGGCGGCTTCGCGCACCCAGGCGCCTTCCTCGTGGGCTTTCACGCGGGCGCCGAGGCGGTCCTTGTTGCACATGCCGTTGCCCTTTACCACGTTCCAGAACTCCTCCCAGTTTACGCCGCCGAAGTCGTAGCCTTTCTTGGTCTCGTTCCACTGCAGCTCCGGGTCGGGCACGGTCAGGCCCAGAAACTCGGCCTGGGGCACCATCATGTCCACGAATTTCTGGCGCAGCTCGTCGTTGGTGAAGCGCTTGATGCGCCAGTTCATCGACTGGGCCGTGTTCGGCGAATCAGCGTCGGCGGGGCCGAACATCATCAGCGTGGGCCACCACCAGCGGTTCAGCGCTTCCTGGGCCATTTCCTTCTGCACCGGCGCGCCTTCGCACAGCGTCTGCATAATCTCGAAGCCCTGGCGCTGGTGGAAGCTTTCCTCCTTGCACACCCGCACCATGGCCCGGGCATAGGGGCCGTAGGAGGTACGGCACAGCGGCACCTGATTCAGGATGGCCGCGCCATCCACCAGCCAGCCCACCGTACCCATATCGGCCCAGCTCAGGGTGGGGTAGTTGAAAATGCTGGAATACTTGGCTTTACCCGAGTGCAGGTCGGCCAGCATCTGGTCGCGGGAGGTGCCCAGGGTTTCGGCGGCGCTGTACAGGTAAAGGCCGTGTCCGGCTTCGTCCTGCACCTTCGACAGCAGAATGGACTTGCGCTTCAGCGAGGGGGCGCGGGTAATCCAGTTGCCTTCGGGCAGCATGCCCACCAGCTCGGAGTGGGCGTGCTGGGAAATCTGCCGCACCAGCGTCTTGCGGTACGCATCGGGCATCCAGTCCTTGGGCTCAATGCTGATGTCCGCGTCGATGCGGGCCTGAAACTGCTCTTCGAGGTTGATTTCTACCGTTTCCATGCGCTTTCAACAATGTTTAACTAACAATCGTTAGTTAAAAGTAAGGAAAAATTTGGGCTTTACTCTATTGTATACGCTCAACCCAGACAGAACGTCATTCCGAGCGCAGCCGAGGAATCTCGCTTGGCGTCGTTGGCTTACCCCTCCACCGTCGGCACGCGAGATTCCTCGGCTGCGCTCGGAATGACGTTCAACGAAATACTGGTCCGGCTACTGGTCAAAATCCACAGTCACCTTTTCCGAGGTCGGGCGGGCCTGGCAGGAGAGGACGTAGCCTTTGGCTAGTTCGCGGTCGGAGAGGGAGTAGTTCACGTCCATCTCCACCGTGCCTGCCACCACCCGGCAGCGGCAGGTGCTGCACATGCCGTTTTTGCAGGAGTAAGGCGCATCCACGCCGGTTTCGAGCAGGGCATCAAGGACAGTGTTGCCGTAGTACGACATCTCCAGCACCCGGGTCGTGCCGTCGAGCTGCACGGTTACCTGGCTGTGCTTGTCGTCGGCGCCGGCGGGGTGGGGGCGGACCGGGCCCGCCGCCTTTTTGCCGCTGCTGGCCGAGGTAAACATTTCGAAGTGAATCTTCTCCGGGGCCACACCGGCGTCGGTCAGGGCCGCTTTCACGCCCAGAATCATTTCCTCCGGCCCGCAGATAAAGCACTCGTCGATCTGGCTGGCGGGCAGAATCTTGTCGAGAAACAGCTCGGTTTTCTGCTGGTCGATGCGGCCGAACAGCAGATCGGTGGTACCCTGCTCCCGGCTCAGCACGTGGTACACGCTCAGCCGGTTCAGGAACTTGTTCTTCAGCGCCTCGATGCCCTCCTTGAAGATGATGGAGTTGCGGCCCCGGTTGCCATAAATCAGCGTCACCTGGCTGTGGGGCTCGGCCAGCAGCACCGTTTTGATGATGGAATACACCGGCGTAATGCCGCTGCCGGCCGCAAACGCCACGTAGTGCTTGGCCTGGTCGGGGTGCAGCGGGGTGTGGAAGTGGCCGGCCGGCGGCATCACGTCCAGCTCTTCGCCCACCTGCAGGCTATCCACGGCCAACGACGAAAAGCGGCCCTCGGGCACCTTCTTGATGGCTACCTGCCACTCGTTTTCCAGCGGACTGCTGCAAATGGAGTAGGAGCGGCGCAGCTCTTCGCCGTTGTGCTCGCGCCGAAACGTGAGGTACTGGCCCTGGGTGAACCGGAACGTGTCGCGCAGCTCCGCGGGCACGTCCAGCGACACGACTACCGCGTCGGGCGTTTCGCGCTGAATGCGCTTGATCTTGACTTTATGAAATCGACTCATGTAGTTTTTGGTTTTTGGTTCTTAGTTTTTGGCTCGTGGTATTCTGGTACAGCCGGCTGCATTTGCAGTCCATCGGGAGCCAAAAACCAAACACCATCAACCAAAAACCAGCCGCTATTTGGCTATTCCGTTCAGGAGCAGGGTCATGATGTTTTCTTCGAGCTCTTCGGCCGTGATGCCCCGGCCCGGCCGGTACCACAGCTCCACCCAGCGCACCGCCGACAGAATGGTGAACAGCGCTACCGACGTATTCACGGGTTGCAGCTCGCCGGCGGCAATGCCCTGCTCAATCAGCGCCGCAAAGCCCTTTTCGTAGTTCTTGCGGGCTTCCTTGAAGGCTTCGAGCTTGTCGTTGGTCAGGTACTTCCAGTCGTTGTTGGCCACCGAAACGGCCGCGCCATCCTCAATCATGAGCCGGATGTGCAGGTGAATCAGGGCCTTGATCTTCTCGACGTAGGAAGTTTCAGTCTGCTCAATCTGGGCCAGCTGCGACACGTAGGTGTTCGAGACGTGGAAGCAGATCAGCTCCAGAATCTCGTCCTTGGAGTTGATGTGGTTGTACATGCTGGCCGCTTCCATGCCCACCTGCGCGCCCAGATCCCGCATCGACGTACCGCCAAAGCCTTTGGCTTTAAACAGCTTGGCCGCTTCTTCCAGAATCAGCTGGCGCTTATTGTTCTTGACTTTCTTGGTCATTCAGCTGGGGGAATGGTACGCCGCCGTTGGCAATCATTGGTTTACACCAAATCAGAGTCAGGTTGAATTCCTGCGCGGTTTCGAGGGGCAACTTCTGGCAATAGGCTACTAAAAGTAAGGATGCTAGTTTAGATAAACAAACGTTTGTTAGTTTATCGATCCTATGCCACTCGTGAAGTCGTGCTTATAGCAACGGAATACCGCGTCCTTGCCGTGCCATAGCGATTTTAGCCTGGAACATCTCACCCATACGGGCTGCCCGTAGCTTGACCTCTTCCGCTTTTTCGCCCGCAAACAGTTCGTCCACGGCATGGGTGAATAACTGCAGCCAGCGGGCGAAGTGAGGTGCCTCAATGGGTAAGGCAAGGTGGCGGGCACCGGGGTTGCCCCGGTAGCCGCTGGCCTGTCCCAGTAGGGCCGCACTCCAGAAGCGGGTCATGGTGTCGAGGTGGGTGGGCCAGGTGTGCGGTGAGATGCGACTGGCGAAAACGGGGGCCAGCAGGTCGTCCTGGCGCACTTGGGCGTAGAAGGTTTCGACGAGGAGGCGTAAATCGGTGGCAGTTGTTATATCGGGCATGGAGGGCGGCAAGAAACCAGCAGGGCGACAATCGGCGGGGACAAGCCGGCGGGTACGTGGGTAAAGCTACCTGCTAAGCACAATGCTGCCGAAACGAGTTCCGCCGCCTGGGCTTCGGGCTCACCGAAGTTGGTCCCAACTTGTTTTCCCTGCATCAGGACGACGCTATCCGCAAAATTGGCTCCATTGGGCGGACCAATTTTTACGTCGAAACCAAGCTACTCGATGCGCACGGCCACGAAGCCGGCCCCAATGAAGCAGGCGAGTTGTGCCTGCGCGGCCCCGTGGTGACGCCCGGCTACTGGCGCGACCCCGAAGCCACCGCCAAAGCCATTCCCGACGGCTGGTTTCGTACCGGCGACCTGCTGCGACGGGATGAGGACGACTACTTCTTCGTGATGGACCGCATTAAGAATATGTACATCTCGGGCGGCGAAAACGTGTATCCGACCGAAATCGAGCGGTTTTTACTCACGTTTCCGGGTGTGTCGGAAGTGGCGGTTGTCGGGGTGGCTGATGCGCGCTGGGGCGAGGTCGGCAAGGCGTTTATCGTGACCAAGGGACCGGCTATTTCCCCGGATGAGCTGCTGGCGTATTGTGCCGGCAGCCTGGCCCGCTTTAAGGTGCCGAAATACGTGGAGCTGGTAGCCGAGCTGCCCAAAAACGATACCGGTAAAATCAATAAAAAAGTACTCAAAGCCAGCGTATGAGCTTTGTCGCCCGCTTTCTGTTCGCAGTTGTCGTTCTACTTCTAGCCCGCACCCCGGCCATGAGTTTCCAGACGGAAGAACCAGTTCCGATGCGCCAGGTAATTGGCTCCTACGGCTTGCCCGAGCACAGCATCACGCTAGCCGACTCGCTGCAGGTGGCCTACGTAGATGCCGGCCGGGGCCCAAAGACGCTCATCTTTATTCATGGCCTGAGCAGCTACGTGCGCGCCTGGGAGCGCACGATTCCGGCGCTTGGCCAGGGTGCGCGCTGCCTGGCCCTGGATTTGCCCGGTCACGGCAATTCGTCGAAGGGCCACTACTCCGGCTCGATGGAATTTTACGCTGAGGTACTTCACCAGTTTATTCAGAAGCTGCACCTGCGCCACGTCACGCTGATGGGCCACAGCATGGGCGGGCAAATAGCGGTGACGGCGGCGCTGAAATACCCCCAGGAGATAGAGAAGCTGGTGCTGGTGGCTCCGGCCGGTTTTGAGACCTTCACCGCTCCCGAAAAGCAGCTGCTGCGCACTTTCTACACCGTGCAATCCATCCGGAATACGCCCGAAGCCTAAGTACGCATGAATCACAAGTACAACTTCTACCAGATGCCCGCCGCCCTGGACCTCTGGATACAGGAGCGGCTGGCCATGATGCGGTGCGCCGATTTCGAGCAGTATGCCCAAACCGTCGTCAACAGTATGTCGGGGATGCTCGATGGGCCAATTCTTGACCGGTTGCCGCAGGTGATTCAACCCGTGTTGGTCGTCTTCGGAGCCGATGATTTCCTGATTCCGAACCGGGCATTGCACCCGAAACTAACCACGGCAGCCGTAGCTGCCGCGGGGGTGGCGCGGCTGCCGAACGCCCGGCAGGTGCTACTGCCGCAGGCCGGGCATTTTGCTCACTACGAGAAAGCACCGGAGTTTAATGCGTTGGTAAAAGGGTTTATGAAGTGATAGAATGAGCGTAGAGACGCATCTTTACGCTGCGTCGGCGAATAATCCGGCCCTACCGCCCGGGTTACCGTTCAACGACGACCCGCTTGTAGGCGTATCGTCTTTTTCACCTATTCTTACCGCATGAGCAGCGTCACCATTACCAGCCTTAAGGAGCTGGAGCAATACGAAGGCCAGGAGTTGGGCGTATCGGACTACCACACCATCACGCAGGAGCAGATAAACCAGTTTGCCGCCGCCACGCTGGACTTCCAATGGATCCATACCGACGCGGAAAAGGCCCGGGCTGAGTCGCCTTTTGGCGCTACCATTGCGCACGGCTACCTCACGGTTGCGTTGCTGCCGTATTTCTGGACCCAGATCGTGCAGATAGAAAACCTGAAAATACAGGTGAACTATGAAATAGAAAGCTTACGCTTCAACCAGGCCGTGACGGTGAACAGCGAAGTGCGGTTGCGGGCCAAGCTGCTATCGGTGAAAGATCTGCGCGGCATTGCCAAAGCACGTATCGACGTCACGATGGAAATAAAGGACGTCAAAAAACCTGCTTACAGCGGGGTTATCACGTTTTTATATCATTTCCAATAAGCCATTTTTTCGCCGGGTTTTGTCGGGTTCGGGCAAACGGGCACGGCGAAATCCGGTTCTTTTTTATTGGTACTGATCAACGGGAAAACGCCCTTAAAAACCTGTTGAAAACACTGCCTTGGAAGGCGCTCTGTTCCACCCGATTCCTGCGTTTCCAATGAAAAAGAAACTGGAGAAATTCGCCGATTTCGCCTCCGATATTCTGCTCCACGAAATAGCGTGGCTCACGGAAATACAGTAATTTCAGGATGCCGACAACCGCGAGATTCTGCAGACCATTGCCCACAATTGCCAGCACCCGCGCACGCCCGCCGAGTTTCGCACGGCCATCGACAAGCGGAAGTATTCCAACCTGAAACAGTGGATACAGCAGCACCTGGACAGCATCGACGTCGATAAGCACTTGGTGCATATCAATCAGCTCGACCAGAAAATCATGACCGACTCCATTAGTCCGGGGGAGGAAAAGGCCCTGCTCCAAACCATTGCCCGCTATGAAAAGCCCGATTATTACTTTATCAAATTCTACGAGCTGACACTGAGCTACCGGCAGTTTCTGCTCATCCGGATGCGCTACAAGGACTACCAGACGGTGTCGCACTTTATTGAGCGGCAGCGGGGTAGCTCCGAGAAAAGCCGCGCCGTCAGCCAGAAGATTCATGATGCCACACTCGATATCACCACGCAGTATGCCCAGCATACGACCGAGAGCCGGCAGTGGGAGCAGTGGCTGCTCGATACGTTTTATGACGAGCCGCTGGATGGACTGAACCGCTATTTCGCCGTGGTGCGGCTTACGTTTTTATATTTTAATTACTCGGCTTTCGATAAGCTAAAGGTCGTGTATGACGCGCTGGATATGCTGCTGAGGCAGGGCGTATTTTACTCGCGCCGTATTCTGTTTAATTACTGCGCTAACTGCGTGCTGCTGCACTCCAAATTTGACGTGCTGCAGCAGGCTGAAGAGTATGGCTACTTGTCGATTAAGCAGAAAAATAACGACCACCTGCACTACCTCAATAACTACAGTGCTATTCTGCTGCGACAAGGGAAAATACACGAGGCCCTCTGCCTGATGAAGCAGTCGTTTCCGGCGCTAAAGCACACGAATAACCTGCGGAATAAAATTGGCTTCATGTCATTTTACGTGAAGTGCCTGAACCTGAACGGGCAGCCTGCCGACGGCGAAAAGCTGGCCGACAGCTTCCTGCGCGACAACAGCAAGGATATTCTGGCCCACCGCTGGCATATTTTCTTCGTGGCGTATTTCCAGGCGCTGGTATTGCAGGAGAAATATGATAAGCTGCTCAAAACCTGCCGTAAACTTCACCTGCTGCAAAAGGAAGCCGACTACCGCACGCGCCCCAACTACCTGCCCACGCTGCAGTGGTACTACAACGTGAGCCAGTACGTAGAAAACGAAATTGACGATGACCACTTAGTGGAGAATATGGTCAGCTCGGGCCAGCCACATTTCGGCAATCCGCACAAGCAGCGGCTGTTGCTGGATTTGCTGCAGGAAGTGAAGTCGTGCATTCCGCACCTAAGCGTTCGGATAAAGTCCAGGCTGCTGAAAAAGGAAGTAAGTAATTGATATTAAAGTATTTGTATTCGTGTTGAACAAGGGATAGAGGTTAAGTTCACCTTCGTTTTCTGCTGTGCTGGGAAGCAGCTGGTAGGCGAGCCGTGTAGATTCATCCTACACTCTCCACACCCGCAAAAATCCCCCCTAAACACGAGCACATGGCCACTGAATTTCTACTCATTTTGCTGTTTCTTGCCCCAGCGTGGGGAGCAGTGGCACAAAGTGGCGGCATCCGGGGCCGCATCACCGATGGTGCCTCCGGCGAAGGTTTGGCGGGCGTCACCGTCATTCTGGTGGGGAGCAGCAAAGGCACTGCTGCGGGCACCAATGGCGCGTTTGAGCTAACCGGCCTCACGCCGGGTGAGCAGACATTCCGCTTCTCGTTTATCGGCTACTAGGCCACCGATAAAACCGTGACTATAGGTACCGATGTTGTCGACCTAGGCACGGTGGGCTTGAGTCTGGCTCCGGTGGGTATGCAGGAGGTAGTCGTGTCGGCGTCGCGGCGGCCCGAGAAGCTGACCGAGGCGGCGGCTACCATCAGCGTAATTAATTCCCGCCAGATTTCGGAGCTGCCGTCCTTCAACGTGGGCGAACTGCTGGCCCGCCAGAAAGGCGTCGACTACATCCGGACCGGCGTGCTGGGCGCGGGCCTGAACGTGCGGGGCTTCAACAGCGCCTTCAACCCCAAAAACCTGCAGATGAACGATGCGCGCCTCTCCACGCTCATTGCCACCGGTTTGCCGCTGGGGCCGCTGAGTAGCGTGGTGAAGGAGGATATTGAGCGCGTGGAAGTGGTGCTGGGGCCGTCGGCGGCTTTGTGTGGCCCCAATGCCCACAACGGCCTCGTAAACACCATCAGCAAAGACCCGCGCACCTCGGCCGGCACCACCGTGGCGCTGGGGTTGGGCAATCAGAGCGTGTTTTCGGCCCGGCTACGGCATGCTCAGGTGCTGAGCCCGAAGCTGGCGTTTAAGGTAACTGGCGAGTACACCAAGGGCATGGACTTCGACTACGTCGATACCGTCTATTACAACAACACCGCGTTTGCCAAAGCGGCCACGCCCGCTACGCCGGCCGTCCCGGCCCGCTTTCATGCTGAGCAGGAACTGGAGCTGGACCGCAGCTTTAAGTCGCTGCACGGCGAAGCGGCCATGTGCTACAGCCTCACCAATAAGGCCGACGTGATACTGAGCTACGGCGGCAACCAATCGAGCTACGTGGCCCAGACCAACGCCGGCCGCAACCAGATCAAGGATTGGCAGGTGCACTACCTGCACGCCCGCTATGTGTCGCCACGGGTATTCGCGCAGGTATATCATGCCTGGAGCATCACCGACGATACCTACGCCATCAACCAGCGCACCCAAAACTACCTGAGCTTCAAGGGTGCCGGTTTTGGCGAGGAAGAGGCGCGCCGCCGCTCCTACGAAGAGCAGTTGTTCGGAACGACGATGACTTCGGGCGTAGCCCTGAAGCGTGGGGCCGTGTTTAAGGATAACTCGCGCCGCATCAACGGGGAGTTGCAGTACAATAACCAGTTTAAGGGCTTCGATGTGGTAGTGGGCACCCAATACCAGCGCGACATGCCCAACAGCCGCAAGACCTGTCTTTTCGACCGCGACGGGGACATCATCATCAACCAGATTGGCGTCTATACCCAGATAGAGCGGGTGCTGGGGGCGGGCTTCAAAGCCATTGGGGCCACCCGCGCCGACCAGCACGACCGCTACGGCTTCAACTTCATTCCCAAAGCTGGCGTGGTCTGGACCAAGAATGAGCAGTCGTTGCGCCTGACATACGGCAAAGGCATTGCCGCGCCCACCATTCTGAACCTCGACGGCTATTTGTTTGGCGGGCTGCTGCTGGGCAACGCCGAGGGCTTCACGCTCAGCAATGGCACCACGATAGAAAAGCTCAAGGTGCAAACCAGCACCTCGGTGGAAGTGGGCTACAAAGGCCGGGTGACGCCGAAGTTTTTCGTCGATGCCAATGCCTATTACAACGTGTCGGAGAACTTTCTGAGTCCGGCCATTAACATTGCTTCCGCAGCCAACAAGATTACCGTAACCAAGCGCGGCAACACGCCCATGAGCGACGTGGTGCCCGGCACGCCCGAGGCCGGGGCCGCCACCGTGCTGACCTATGTCAACTTCGGCAAAGTCGATACCTAAGGTGCCGATCTGGGGTTGAGCTACTACCTGAGCAACGCGCTGAGCCTGGCCCTGAATTATTCCTGGTTTGGCTACAAGCTCGATACCGGCGACCTGCGCAACGACGGCAACAAGGACGGAAAAGTGCAGGCCCAGGTCGATTTGCCCATCAATACACCCGCCCACAAGATGAGTCTGGCCGTGAACTATAGCCAGAAAAAGTTCTTCGGCTCGGTGTTTACGCGCTGGGTGCAGGCCTACGATTTCTTCTCCGGTATCAACGTGGCGGCGGCGGAAAACGCGGACCTCAAACTCAAGGAAAACGCCCGCTACGGCCGCGCCTGGAACTACGGCCCGCTCGCAGGTTTCACCACCGTGGACGTGCGTGCCGGCTACCGCGCCAACCGCTCCAGGTCAGCAACCTGTTCGACTCGAAGGTGCGGGAGTTTGTGGCTTCTCCTTTCATCGGGCGGCTCTATTCGGTGAAGCTGAAGGTGATGCTACCCGCTGGTGGTAAGTAGCAGCGCCACGCTACACGGGGCGCACTACTTGAAACGCAGGAATCGATTGGGTTTGGAATGCAAAGGCAACGGCCCCTGGTCGTTGCCTTTCTGCTTGAAAAGTGCCCCGGTTCCGGCGGACGCGGCTACAACTCCGGTTCAGCTTTCGCGTACAGTCAAGGCTTCCCACCCCGACACCGTCGTCCTGCGCGGAGGCTTCCTATTGCATGCTCAAATGGGTCTTTTGTAGCGTCTGGGCCCTGCTGCTCGCGCCGCTTTCCGCTGCCGGCTACTCAGTGCTCACGCACCAAGCCACTATCGATTCGACCTGGAAGCGCTGCTTGGCGCCGCTGCTGCAGCGCCGCTACCCCGGCGCTACTGATGAACAGGTGCTGGAAGCGAAATCGTACGCCTATGGGGGCTCCATTATCCAGGATATGGGCTTTTATCCCTTCGGTTCGGAGCTTTTTACCAATCTGACCCACTACGTGCGCAGCGGCGACTTTGTGCGCAACCTGCTCGACGAGGCCCAGGACTCCAACGAATACGCATTTGCCTTGGGCGCACTGGCCCACTATGCCGCCGACCTTAGTGGCCATCCGGCCGGGACCAACAAAGCCATGCCGCTGGTATATCCGGAACTGGGTAAGCAGTTTGGCAAAACTATTACCTATGTCGAAGCGCCCAAGCAGCATACCCAGCTGGAGTTTGCTTTCGATGTAGTGCAGGTGGCGGCCGGCCGCTACCGCACCAGCGACTACCAGCGCGCCGTGGGGTTTCAGGTGAGTAAGCGGGTGCTCGAAACGGCGTTCAAGAAAACCTACGGCTTGGAGCTGGGCCAAGTGATTTTCAATGTCGATTTGAGCATCGGCTCGTTTCGGTTTGCGGTGCGCCAGCTCATCCCGGTGGCCAGCCGGGCGGCGTGGCATTCGCAAAAGAAGGAGATTCGGGAGCTGAGCCCTCGGGCGCGGAGGCGCGAATATGTGTATACCGAGAGTGAGCGGCAGTTTCGGAAGCAATATGGCACGGCCTATGAGCACCCCGGCACCGGGGCGCGGGTGCTGTCGTATTTTGTGCGGGTGCTGCCCAAAATAGGGCCGCTGGCTCCCTTTGCTTTCCGGCCCCCCACGCCCGAAGCGCAGGAGCTATTCAAGGCCAGCTTCCGACAAGTTATCGTGAACTACTGTGCCCTGGTAGAGCAGCAGCCCAAGGATACTACTGCTGCCAGTCCGTTGCTGGTCAACGCCGATTTCGACACCGGCCACGAAACTAAGGCCGGCGAATACGCCTTAGCCGACGAAACCTACGGCGAATGGGTGCGACAACTTGCCAAAGGTAAATTTGAAGGTGTAAGCGGGCCACAAAAGCAGAATATCTTAGGCTTTTTCGGCTCGGTGCCCAAGCAGCCCAAAGACGAAGACGAGAAAGAAGCCGCCAAACAGAGGGAAACCCAGGCAGCCCTGCAACAATTGCGGGCGGCGGCAGTGAAATAGCTGGTTCTGTTTGAGGAGCACCCTCGTAGGCTTACAGCCCGGTTTCCATCAGCCAGCGCACGGCTTCTCCTTCGTCGGTAAATACCTTCACCAGAAAAGGCTGATTAGGCCTAAGCACCAGGGCCGCCGCCTCCCGCAGGCCCGCCTGGCTACTGATGGCCTGCCATAGCTCCGGCGAAACCAGAGATGCCAGCCGCAGTTGGCTTGTGAGCTGCGCAGCCGCAGCCGGCAGCCACTCCTGACTGACCCAGGTTGCAATAGCCACATCGGGAGTAGAGCGGCGGCGGTCCATCAGCCAGCGGTGCATCTGGTGTTCCAGCGCAGCATCCAGCATTGCGTGGTGCCCCGCCTGCAGATCTGCCAGTGGCGCAGCGCCTAGCCAACGCGCCGTCAGAATGCCCAGGTCGGCGCGAAATTGCAGAGTCAGAACAGTTGGATCGGGGGCGCGCATGGGGGATAAGGGAAGTAGTGCGCAAGGTAGGCGGCTTTCGCAACTTAAGCGGCACAAGAAGTTGACTGTGGTACTAGCTAGGACCAGCTCTGCCCGAAACGGATTAGCGAGTGGCGGGTTCCTGCACTAGGCCGCCACTCAGCCGGCGCAGCGTGGTTTCGGCTTGCTTGGCCTGGTAGCGAATGTCAAGCAGGCGTACTTCCGCGTCGAGCTGGGTGCGCTGGGCCTCGCGCAGCACCAGTGGTGTGAGCAGCCCCAGCCGGTAGCGCTCCAGGGCAATGGCTACGTTTTCGCGGGCCAGCAGGATATTGGCCTCTTCCAGATCCAGCAGCTGCAGGCGGTTTTGGTAGCGGGCGTAGGCCTGTTCGGCGTCGGCGTCGAGCTGCAGCTGGGTTTGGTCGAGCAGCAGCTGGCTTTGTTCCTCGCCGATGCGGGCATTTTGCTCGAGGCGGGTACGGTTGAAGCCATCGAAGATGGGAATGGAAGCTACTACGCCGTAGTTGAGGCCTCGGGTAGCGTTGGTGCTCGAGGTGAGCTGCGTGCCGGCGAAAGCGGCGTTGTTGATGTTGCGGTTGAGGTTGTAGCCCGTGGTGAGGCCCACCTGCGGAAACCGCGACGCCCGCACCAGCTTCCGGTCGTAAGTGGCTACTTCAATATTCGTTTTGGCCCGTTGCAGGCGAGGGTTGTTTTGCCGGATGGCTTGCACAATAGCGTCCCGCTCCAAGTTCCGGCTCACCACGATGGAGTCGGCGGGGCTGAAATCCAGGGAAGGGGTGCGGCCCAGCAGATTGTTGAGGTTGATTTTGGCCGTCGTCAGGGCTTCCTGCTGCTGAATCAGCGCCGACTGGTCGGCGTTGTAGTCGACGCGCGCCGTCAGAACTTCTACTTTGGCACTCACGCCCACATCCACGCGAGCCTGCGTGAGGTCGATGCGGGCCTGCCCGATTTTCAAGGCTGCCTCAATCGACTTAATCGTCCCTGATTCGCGCACGACGGCGAAATAAGCGTCGGTGATGCTGCCTACCGTCTCTTCCAGCGTGGCCCGCGTGAGCAGCTGCTGGCTTTGGTTCAGGGCCTGCAGCCGGTCGTAGGCAATGAACATTCCAAAGCCATCAAAGATGGTCCAGGTAGCCGCCACGTTGGCATTGAGCTGGTTGCTGGTGCCGCCATTGACGACGCGGGCCGGGCTAGGATTGCCCAGCGAATCCCGCGTGCCAAACTGCTGCCTGATATTATTACGGTTGAAGTTACGGCTGAAGTTGCCGTTCACTACCGGTAGCTGGCCGGCGTTGCCGCGCGTCACGTTGTTATCCGCAATCTGCTCGTCGGTGCGCGAAAGCCGAATGTTATAGTTGTTTTCTAGCCCAATCTGGATGGCTTGCGCCAACGTGAGCGGCGCGGCGGGGGCCACCGTCTGGGGCTGGGCGGTCTGCCGCGGCATAAGCACGGGCTGCTGGGCCATGGAAGCAAATGGAAGCGCCAGAAAAGCGGCACTCAGCAACCGGGAGATATAGGATCGAAACTGCATTCGGGAAACTATGCTGGAGCTAAATGGCTAGTTCCCCTCCCCAGATAAGGAAGGGCTAGAGGTAGGGTGCGGCTGCGCCCTCTGGAGCGAGGAAAAGCGCCGCTTACGCCGTTACGGCTTCTTGGGGCTCGTCCTTCTTCTTACTGTGCTTCTTGGCCGTGGCGAAATAGGAATACATGACCGGCACTACGTAGAGCGTGAGGCCGGTAGCAAAAAACAGCCCGCCTACCACCCCGATACCCATAGCCCGCCGGCTCAGTGCCCCCGCGCCGGTGGCAATAGCAATGGGCAAAATGCCCAGAATGGCGCATAGCGAAGTCATCAGAATAGGGCGGAAGCGAGCCGTGGCACCTTCCACGAGGCCGGTCATGTAGTCCACGCCTTGCTCCACGCGCTGGTTGGCAAACTCCACAATCAGGATGCCGTTTTTAGTCACCAGCCCCACCAGCATAATGATGCCGATCTGGGAGAAGAGGTTCAGCGACTGGTTGAAGTACCACAAACTGAGCAGGGCTCCCGACAGGGCCAGCGGCACCGTTACCATAATGATTACCGGGTCGCGGAAGCTTTCAAACTGTGCCGCCAGCACCAGATAGATCAGCACCAGGGCCAGGCCGAAGGCAAACAGGAGTGAGGAGGAGCTTTCCTGAAAGTCGCGCGAAGCGCCCGACAGCTCGGTTGAAAACGTATCGTCAAGATTTTTTTCGGCCAGGGCTTCCATTGCCGCGATGCCGTCGCCTAGGGTTTTGCCGGGGGCCAGCGAGGCCGAGAACGTAGCCGAGTTGTAGCGGTTGAAGCGGTAGAGCTGGGGCGGCGTGCTGCTTTCGGTGAGGCGAATCACGTTGTCGAGCTGCACGAGCTGGCCTTCGTTGTTCTTCACCGACAGCAAACGCACATCCAGCGGCTGGTTGCGGTCTTCGCGGGCCACCTGCCCGATAATCTGATACTGCTTGCCCTCCCGGATAAAGTAGCCAAAGCGCTGGCCGCTGAGGCCCGCTTGCAGGGTCTGGCTGATGCTCTGCACCGATACGCCCAGGCTCTGGGCCTTTTCGCGGTCGATGTTGACGCGCAGCTCGGGCTTATTGAATTTCAGGTTCACGTCCACAAACTGGAAGGTGGGGTCCTGGCGGGCTGCGTCCAGAAACTTAGGTACGGCCGCGCGCAGTTTCTCGAAATCCTGGGTCTGAATTACGAACTGCACCGGCAAGCCACCGCCGCCGCCGCCGATACTCTGGTCCTGCGACACGGAGGTACGAGCGGCGGAAAGGCGTTTCACGCCGGAGCTGAGGCCGGCGGCCACCTGGTCCTGGCTACGGCCCCGCTCATCGGCTTCCACGAGCAGCACCCGGGCAATACCCGAGTTGGAGCCCCCACCGAAGCCGGGCGACGTGACGGCAAAAACACTGCTCAGGCTGCTGCCCGAAGAGTCCTGGGCCAATTGGGAAACCTGGGTCATGTAGGCATCCATAAACTCAAATGAAGCCCCTTCCGGACCCGTGGCATTCACGTTGATGCGGCTGCGGTCTTCCACCGGAGCCAGCTCCGAAGGAATCACCTTCATGAAAAACCAGATGCCCACGCCCGTACCCACCACCATTAGCCAGGCCAGCCAGCGGTTGCGCAGAAAAGTCTGGAGGCTGCCTTGGTACCCGCTAATCATGCTGACAAAAAACGGCTCGGTTTTGCGGTAAAACCAGTTATGCTTTTCCTGCCGTTTGAGCAGTACCGAGCACATCATGGGCGTCAGCGTCAGCGAAACGAAGGCGGAAATCAGGACCGAGCCGGCTACCACGATGCCAAACTCCCGGAAGAGGCGGCCCGTGATACCCGTCAGGAACACGACGGGCAGGAACACGGCCGCCAGCACCACCGTGGTGCTGATAACAGCCATCAGAATTTCTTCGGAGCCTTTGATGGCCGCCGTTTTGGGGTCTTCTCCTTCCTCAATGCGCGAATAAATATTCTCCAGCACCACGATGGCGTCGTCGACTACCAGGCCGATAGCCAGCACGATGGCTAGTAGCGTCAGCACGTTGATGGAGAAGTCGAGGAGGTACATCACGAAGAAAATACCCACCAACGACACCGGAATGGCCACCACGGGAATGATAGTGGAGCGCCAGTCGCGCAAAAACAGGAAGATGATAATAACCACCAGCACGAAAGCCTCGATGATGGTATGCTGTACTTCGGTGATGGATTTGCGGATGAACACCGAGTTGTCGAAACCCGGCTTGAGCACCAGGTCCTTCGGCAAATCCTTGCCGTAGAGGGCAATGCGCTGGTTGAACTCGTCGGCAATGTCAATCTGGTTGGAGCCCGGCTGCGGAATTACGGCCAGACCCACCATCGGTGTGCCGTTCACTTTGAATATAGTCTGGTCGTTTTCGGGGTACAACTCGGCGTAGCCAATGTCGGAGAAGCGCACCAGCGAGGCGGCTTCCTTGCGGATAATGAGGTTATTGAAGTCTTCCACCGATGTGAGGCGGCCCATGGTGCGCAGCGTGAGCTGCGTGTTCTGGCCCTGCACGGCGCCGCTGGGCAGCTCCACGTTTTCACGGGTCAGGGCAGTTTGTACGTCTACCGGACTCACGCCCAGCGCGGCCAGCTTCACGGGGTCCATCCAGAGGCGCATGGAGTACTTTCGCTCCCCATACACCCGCACTTCCGATACCCCCGGAATTGTCTGGAGGCGCTCTTTCAGCGTGTTGTTGGCATAGTCCGTCAGCTCAAGCAGCGTGCGCTGGCTAGAGCTAAGGTAGGTCATCACAATGGGCTGGGAGTCGGCATTGGCCTTGCTCACGATGGGCGGATCAATATCGCGCGGCAGGCGGCCCTGCGCCCCCGATACTTTGTCGCGCACGTCGTTGGCGGCGGTTTCCAGGTCGGCATCGAGGTCAAACTCCACCGTAATCTGGGTGCGGCCGTCGCGGCTGTTGGAGGTCAGGTTTTTGATGCCCGCAATGCCGTTCAGGGCTTCTTCGAGCGGCTCCGTTACCTGGCCCTGCATTACGTCGGCCGAGGCTCCGGTATAGGAAGCCGACACTGTAATAATGGGTGGGTCCACGCTGGGGTACTCCCGAACGCTGAGATACCGAAATCCGATAACGCCGAAAATCACGATGACAAGGCTCATCACGATGGCGAGAACGGGGCGGTTGATACTGGTGGAAGATAAGCTCATAGGGTTGTTGCAGGCAGTGGAAGACGCAGTATCTGGCGAAGCGAAGCAGGCAAGGATTCCTCACAAATCAGCACGCCTTCCTCCGCGCGGTGCCGCGTGAAATCTATTGAATCACCTGTACCGCATCTCCTGGCTTCACCTGGAGTATGCCCGTCCGAATCACGGAATCCCCGACGGCCAGGCCGTCGGTAATCTGAATCACTTTATCGGAGCGAATGCCGATTTTTACCTTCTTCGGCACCATTTTGCCGCCTTTCACCGTGTATACGCTGTAGCCGCTGGCCTCCGGAATTACGGCCTCGGTTGGCACCTGTAGCGCGTCAGTAGATTCTCCGAGCTGCAGGTTCACCTTTACAAAAGCACCGGGGCGCAGCTCGTTGCTGGTGTTAGCGAAGCGGGCCCGCACCGGCTGGGTACGACTCACGGGGTCAATCTGCGGGTCGATGGCATACACCTTGGCGTCATATTTCTTATTCGTGCCCTCGTCGGTAATGCTCACCACATCGCCCACCCGCACCATAGAAGCAAAGCGCCCGGGCACGGCAAAGTCAATCTTGACGGGCCGCACGCGTGAAAGGGTCGTTATTTCGGTGCCGGGACTTACGTAGGTGCCCACCGTGGCAGTCGTCAGGCCGAGTACGCCGTCGAAAGGAGCCCGCACGTAGGCTTTGTCCAGCGAAGCCTGCAAGGCTCTCAGGTCGGCCTGCGACGTCTGCAGCTGGTTGTTGGCCTGCTCGTATTCCTGGGCGCTGATATATTCCTTATCAAGCAGCGTACGCTGGCGTTTTTCCTGGTCGCGGAAGAGCCGAATATTGTACTGCTGCTTGTTGATGGCGGCCTGCGCTTCGTCGGCGTTAATACTGAACAATAGCTGCCCTTTGCGCACCGGCTGACCTTCCTTGATTGCCAGGCTGGTGATTTTGCCCGACAACTCGCTTTTAATCACCACCGACTCATCGGCCAGCACCGAGCCGGTAGCTGCCACTTCATCCGAAAGATTCGTGGGCTTCACCAGATATACCTGCACGGGTAGCTTCTGCCCCCCTGGCTTCCCCCCCGGGCCACCTTTGCCACCACTACCGGCTGCACCACGGCCACCGCCACCGCCTTTCGCGTCAGCAGTGGGAGAGGGGAAATACTTAATCTTAACGAACACCAAGGCCGCTACTATGGCTGCCGATATGACGATCCATAAGATGGTGCGCCCGGGGCGCGATGCTGTTGTCGTTTCTTCTTCGTATTGCATGCAATGGGGGAGGGTATGCCACTATCAGGCTGGGCTACCCAACGTGTAGGCAGCCAGGGTTCAACAACGCCAGGTGCCTGGTTAGGGTTTGCCAAAACGGTTGGGGTCGGTTCGGTATAAGGTGTAAGACACAAAAAAAGCCTGCTAGTTGCAGGCTTTTTTTATTAAAAGGCAGTGGGCCTACATGGCTTTCTGGTTGATATAGTTCTTAGCCAGCTCGTTAAGTTTAGTATCAGTGAGTTGTTCCTCTGCCAGTGTTTGGCGTAGCAGCGTGGCGGCGTCGCTGTGGCCAAGGCGCTCGGCAAAGTGAGCGGCTGTGCCGTAGCCCGAAATCTCATAGTGCTCGATGCGCTGTGAAGCCGCAATCAGGGCCGCGTCCATTACCTCATCGGTAGCGCGCTCCGACATAGTTTCCTGGCCTTCCGCAATGAGGCCTTGCATGGCTTTGCAGGTGTGGCCTCCCAGATCAAGCTCCATTGCCTTGCCTATTTTTTCGAGGCGCGCTACCTGGTTTTCCGTCTCGCGCAGGTGGTGCTCGAAGCCCGCCCGCAACCGACCATCTTTGGCGGCGGCGGCCATTTGAGGCAACGCCTTCACCAATTGCTTTTCGGCGCTGTACAGGTCTTTGAGCTGCATCTCATACAGATCATCCAGTGTTTTCAGTTTGTCGAACATAGCAGAGTAGGTAGTTGGGTTGAAGGTGAGAACGAGCCGGTTGGCCAGTAAGTCAACCGGCTCGTTCTTACGAGCGCCAACGGCAAAAGATGATGCTTGCCCTCACCTTTTTGCTAGTGCTGAGCTTGGCGTAGCATAGCCTGTTACCGGCTTTTTGCCGTATTTCACCCTCATGACAACTCCCAAAGAGCCCACCGAAGCCCACCGCAATTTCTTTCGCGACGTGCACGATGTGGTCCGGCTCGTGCCCCCCGGGCGCGTCACTACGTATGGCGCCATTGCCCACTACCTTGGGGCCCGGCACGGGGCGCGCATGGTGGGCTGGGCAATGATGGCCGCTCACCCGGCAGTAGGGCCGGGCACGGTGCCGGCGCACCGCGTCGTCAACCGGCTGGGGCTCCTCACGGGTCGGCAGCATTTCGCTACGCCCACGGCCATGCAGGAGTTTCTGGAGGCCGAGGGAACCCGGGTAGTAGATGACCAAGTACAGAACTTCAAAGCGCTATTCTGGGACCCGAGCACGGAACTGGGCTAGCGCCGCCGCATCTTCTTGACATAATAGTCGCCTTCCTTAACGGGTACATACTGTAGGGAAGGGGTTTCGCCTTCGGAGCGGGCCTTGAGCTCTACGTATAGAGTAGTACCAAACACGGGAATGAAGGACAGGCATTGCGGCTCGGAGCCCGCCAGACACAACGTAACCTCATGGGCCTTGTCGGTCCATGGAATGCGGATGAAGTCATTAGCGGGCAGGGTTTTTAGCTCCTGTCCGTTGAGAAGCACCAGCAGCGGCGCTTGTGGGCCACCCGGCCGACGGTATACAACCACCGACGCCGTATCGTGGCGAGCCAGCTGATCCATGTAATCAAAGTCGGCCACCCGTCCTGTTGCCATGTCCAGCGTGTACTCCTGCTGCTCGCCGTGCGTAGTGACGGCAGCTATGGCCGCGCCTGCCGCGCCGCCTAGGACTGCCGCCGTACTCATAGCTCCCGGATCAGCACTGGCCCAGCCAGCGAAGGTAAAGTCGTCGCCTGCTCGCTTTAAAGGATAGAAATGCTTTTGCCGCAACACATAAGCCCGCTGTCCATCCGAAAAGCCCCATACGTCGCGCAGCACCTCCCGGCCCGATTCGGTAGGGCGGTAGATTTCTACTTCGTCTGTAATGGGCCGGTTGGGGGAGGCTACCTTCTCTACTATCAACCCCGGTACGGCTTGCGGCCGGTTGTTGCGGAAATCGAGAAAAGTGCGATACACTCCTTCTGGCTTGTGTGAGGCCGTGAGAATGGGATAGTCGTAGGGTACTGGTTTGTGGCCACCCCGGTAGCGTACCTGTTCGCTGGTTAGTGGGGTGGCTAGGCGCAGGCGCTGCTGCCAGTCAATGGTGTTCACCTGCGTACAGGCCCGCTGGAGGCAGGCTACAATATTGTCATCGTGATAGGACGTGGTTTCCAGTCCTTTAGCTTCTTGCTGCTCACTGTAGCGCTGCACTACGTAATAGTTGCCATCAGGCTGCTGACAGACAAAATCTATATCCACATCAGCCGTGGCTTTTTCGGAAGTGGCCTTGGTTTGCTCCGCAATGCGCAGCTCATGCACCCGCAACAGCACGGGGCGGCTGCCCGGCTTTGGCGGCAGCTGCACCTGCAGCCAGTTGCCCAGGCCTTCCCGCACGCCACCGGCTATATCGGCCGGCACCCGTATATTGCTCATGCCACGCTGAACCCACCCGATAGTTTGGTGCTGCCGCCGTAGGTCGAGCACCTCCACGATGTGAAAAGCCGCGTTGTCAACTACCAGTTTTTGCTCCCGTAGGCTCACCTGGTAAATAGGTGTTTGAGCCGAAGCTCCACTCATACTAAGGAGAAAAAGTAGAAGCAGCCGTAGGTTTAAGCTCATGGATAAAGGAGTAGATTCAAAGCTAAACAGCAAAGCTGAGCCCACCAAAAGACTTTAGCCAAGTGGTGTAGCACAAGCCGCCAGAAAACTCTACCTGCCGTGCTGCTCTGGACACAAAAAAGGCCACTGCTTGGCAGTGGCCCTAGGCGATAGGTACCCGAAGCGACTATACTACCACGAAGTTGGACTGGGTATTCACGTGGCCAGCGGCCGCCAGAATAGCGCCCCGAACTTCCTCCGGATTGGCGTTTTTGAGCAGATAGCCGTGGGCTCCTTCCGTGTGCAGGCTGTCAATCAGCTCGGGCTCGTCGTGCATGGAAATGATAACGACCCGAACGCGGGGGTATTGGGCCCGCATCAGTCGCACCGTTTGCAGGCCATCGAGCGTAGGCATTTGCAAATCCATCAGCACCACATCCGGCACGATGCCTTGGTCGAGATGCTCCAACAACTCCTGTCCGTCGCCGGCTTCGAAGAGGACTTCCATGTCGGGAAAGCCGCTGATGAGGGCGCGCAAGCCTTTGCGGAAGAGAATATGGTCGTCGACGACGGCTAAACGTATTGTAGGTGTGCTCATATAGAGGTAGTTAGGGCGGGTTTTTGATCGACCGGAAGATACGGAATAGGGAAGGAAATCCAAACTTTACTGCCTGCGCCCGGGGCCGAGTCGTGGCGCAGGGTGCCTTGCAGCACGGCCACCCGGCTGCGCAGGTTGGTGAGTCCAAGGCCGGAGCGGGCGCCGGGCGCGGGGGGCAAGTCGCCGGCGGCCGGGTCGAAGCCCACGCCGTTGTCGCGGTATTGCAGTGAAAGGTAGTCCGGGCCAAAGTCAACGCTCACCTCAATCGTCTCGGCATGGGCGTGTCGCAGGCCGTTACCCAGCAGCTCCTGCACCACCCGAAATACGATCAGCTCCCGCTTGGGGTCGAGGCGGCGGGGCTGGCCGCGTTGCTCAATCGTGACATGTGTTGGCCCGTCGGCCGGCACGGTTCGGGCCAGCGCATCGAGGGCAAACGGAAGACCGAACTTTTGCAGCGCGGCCGGCAGCAGATTACGGGAAATACGCCGCACTTCTCCGATTGCCTGGTCCAGCAAAGCGGTAGCTTCTTCAGTTAAGTTGGGCTGGCCCAGCGCGCTCAAGTGCAGCTTGGCAATGGCTAAAGTAGTGCCTACGCCGTCGTGCAGATCGGCCGCAATGCGGCGGCGCTCTTCTTCTTGCGCCAGCAAGGCCGCTTCCAGTGCCTGTTGCTGCGAGGCGTCGCGCACTTGGCGCAGCTGCTCCTGCTGGCGGAGCAGCCGCCGCTGGTAGCGCAGCACAAACCCCACGATACCCAGTGCCAGTAGTAGCAGCACCGGCGTGGCCAGCATAACGGGAAGCAGCCAGTTGTTCATGACCGGGCGGGCGAAGGCAGGAGCTGGTCCGCGTACCAAAAGGCCAGCGCAAACAGCATATACTGAATCAGATTGACCATAGCATTCAGGGTATAAATCATTTGATGGCTGGCATGGTCAGTGGTAGCCGAAAGCTTGTTTACAAATACATACAACAATACAGTACCCGAAAAATACAACACAATAGCGGTACTTACCAAAAAAAGTGGGTCTTGTTCCAGTCGAATGATGTGCAGCTCATTGAGTAGCTGCTCAAAATACAGTAGCGCCAAACCGATAAGCAAGGCGCTCTGGGCTACGTGTGTGTAGGCATTCACCTGCTGGAAGCCCTCCAGATACAGCGAGTCGCAGAAGGCAAAAACGGTGAACCCCAGCGCCGCCAGCCGCAGCAAGCGGCGCACAACGGGCGATACAAGCGTGAGGTAGTAGATGCGGCAAAACAGCAGCGTCTGCACCAGCGTAAAAACATGCCAGACGGCATAGCTCCACCCCGGCCGGTACAGCTCCACGAGGCCGGAAGCCAGCAAAACCAACTCTGTAAATAGCAGGGAGCCCGTCAGGAGGCGCAGCGGAGGTGGCAAGTGGGGCCACCGCCAGAAGGCCAGCCCCAGCGGAACCAACACCACCAGACTGGCCATCTGCTCCAGGTATTCGCAAAACGTGAGAAGCCACGAAGGAATGTGCATGCAGAGCGTGGCAAAGGTGGGGAAGTAGAAGACGCGGCGCGAGGAAAGTACAAAATCCTGGTTAAAACCACTGAGTAAGTACAAGGTATAGGCGCACCTGGCCGCAGCGCCAGGCTACTTGCGCAGTAGTGGCCACCCTTCGGGAAACGCAACGTGCTCGATGGGCCGGTGGCCGTTCCAAAGCGCGATACTTAGAAATAGGTTGAAGACAATGAGCAGCACGAACTGGATGATGTACATTATCCAGATCAGGTCGGGCTGACCCTGCAGCTGGCCTTCCAGCACGAAAACCATCAGCGTGCCGGCGTAATACAGAATGGAGCCTACGCTGACCATGAACATGGAGTCCTGGCCCAAATCGATATTGCGTAGCTCGCGCAGCGTCTGCTCGAAGTAGGCTACCGCGACGCCGACCAGTAGTATGCTCTGTGCGACGTGCGTATAAATAATTTGGGAGGTACTGAAGCCCCCGTTGAGGTACAGTGATTCGAAAATATAGGTGGCCAAGAACAGCCCCAACGCAGCCCGCAGAATTTGTCGGCTCTGTGCCGAATGAAAGGAATTATAGTAGGCCCAGCTGAGAAATAATGTTTCGCTAAGTGTTGCCAGCTCTAGAAATAGGATGTTATTGTGCAGCACATGACGGCCAAATTCGGCTAGTGCCCCGTTCAGCAGGCAGCCGGGTAGTACGATAAACCAGAACAAAGGCTGATACGCAGGTAACAAGGAGCGCCAGCGGTGCAAACCAATACCCAGCGGTAGCAGGTAGGTAAGCAGAGCAACCACATTAAACTGTTTGGCAAATAGTACCAGCTCCTTGCTATCCAAAGACGGTTGTAATGAAGTAGAGTACTGGAAAAGCGGAAGGTGCCACTATGGAAGGGACGCTAAGAAGAGCACTGGGGTGCAACCCAAATTGTCGCTACGCCGCCCTGGCCGTGTTGAAGGGTTCAATGTGTTGGCGTACCAGCTGCCATCGGTTACTCATCGCGCAGACGCGCAAGGTCAAGACCCGCTGTGCGCCGTTG
>NZ_SRLD01000016.1 GCF_004745955.1 Hymenobacter elongatus
ACACATTTATCTTGCATCTGAAAGAATGTGAATTTCGCTTCAACCACCGCTACGAAAACGTGTATAAAGTCTTACTCAAAGAACTTCGCCAACGGCCCCTCTAAGCTCGATGTGCTTCCTAAGCCCCTTATTCAATTATTAATGGCTACCAAAAATTTATTATAAGTAATATTGGATCTACTTACTCAGAATATTACAATGATAATATATATATATATATATATATTTTCTATAAATGCACTCGACTATACTGCTTACACATGGACGCCAACTCTTTGTGATTTTTCAATTAAAAATGGCATGACAAAAACCAGGCTTGATTCATACGGTTTGGGCACAACAGAAAGTGGAAACAAATACAAAAAATCAGTCAAACTAAATCTTATTAAATAAATTTCTTAGATCACAAATGAAGTAGTATTTTATTTTCAATACTTAGAGCGTGTTTGGGAATTGTCGTACTGAGCTTGCCGAAGCATCTCTCCCGCTTCGTCAGCGGCTTTTCGACGAAGCGGGAGAGATGCTTCGGCAAGCTCAGCATGACGCTGATGGGGTTTTCGCTAATTCCCAAACACGTCCTTAATATTTCGATTGATTATAAGTTAATTTATTTTTTTACCATATTATTCCCAAATTTTTAAGCAATTATTTAGCTGATAGGATCTAAAAAAATACAGTTAAGGAAAATATACCTACTAGAATAATGATTCGATAATTTTTGAAAAAACACCAAGAGTTAGCGTTGTAACAAACCTATCCATCTATAAATAGACCGGTTCTGTTCATTCGGCAGCGCCTCATGGCTTGTCTTGTGTTCCGCCGCCTTCGCACGGTTTTTTTGCAGGCTGACTTCCTCCCAGCCACTTCTACTCAAACTTCCGCTTTAGGATCTCGCTCAATACAAACGCGTCTCGCAGCTCCGCCGGGCTGCGGAGCCGGGCATTCAGGGAAGAACGGCGGGAAGAGTCAGCGGCGGGTGTGGGCGGCTTCGGCGGGCTGCTTTTCTTATCGTGCTGCATACCCGTACCGCGTCGCGCTACCGGAGCCGTCCTTTCCAGCGACACGTTCGTTACGCGCCGCTCCTGCGACACGGCGCGCGCGGCCGGCTGCTCCAGGCTCCGGGCAGCCCGGGCTTCTTCGTGGGGCAGCTGCCGGCCACCGGGCGTAGTCGTGGGCGCGGCAGGGCCGTTGCCCCGGTTGTTCTGCCGCTGCATCTGCTTCAGCAGATCATCGAAGGAGGTGCTGGGCAGCGGAACCTGCGTGACGGGCCGCTCCTGCAGCTCCTGCTGGGTCGTTTCGCGCATCTTCCCGATCATGCGCCACACAAAAAAGGCGAGCCCCAGCAGAATCAGCCCCAGAGTTTGTAGTTTTTCCACGGTGTAACAGCTACAGTCTTACGCAGAAAAGGTACGCCTTTTCCGGACGTACCTCTTCTGTCTTTTACACTGGTGTTGCGCCGCCGGCTACCGCACGCCCTTTTCCGGGAAACGTCCTTGCTTGGTGCGGTAAAAGGCCTTGATTTCTTCCAGGTCCTTCTCGTAGTTGCCGGTAGGCCAGAAGGCCGGGCCCACACCCGCTTCTTTGTTTTTGTAGTCTAAGTAGCCCAGCAGAATCGGTACGTTAGCCCCCATAGCGGCAAAGTAGAAACCCTTTTTCCAGCGGGGCTGGTAGCTGCGCGTCCCTTCCGGAGTAATCAGGATAACCAGCTCTTTCCGTTCATTGAACAGATTTACCATGCCATCCACGAGGCTATTATTTTTCTGCCGATCAACGGGCAGCGCACCCAGAGAAAGCATTAATTTACCCAACACCGGAATATCCACCCACGATTTTTTCACTGTAAAGCGCACGTCCACATCCATCAGGTAAAAAGCAGCCCGCGAAAACATGAAGTCCCAGTTGCTGGTATGTGGGGCCGCAATCATCATGCTTTTCGGAATCCCGGGCGGCACTACCGGCCCTAGCCGCCAGCCTGTTATCCAAAACCAGAAACGAGAAAACTGATACCAGAACGGAGAGGTCTTTCGTGCTTTTTCCATGAAAATGTAAGCGACTACTGCCGAAATGATAGTAGTCAGAGGGTAAAACTAAAGAATTTTCAATCCTGCTTCGCCGTTTACCCCTCCTGCAGAAGCCTGTTTAAGGTCTCAGCCTGAAGCAGAGTGTACTTATAGCCGATATCGAATATTTCGCGGGCGTGGCGCAAATCGGTAACCCGATAGTGGTGCAATTCCGGTGGTTCCAGCACCAAGCGGCACTGTGCCAGCCGAGGTCGCACGTTCATGGAAATAGCCAGATACGCCGTCCGCTCCCCTATGGCACGCAGCGTGGTCAGCGGCGTTTCGGTACTCAGCGGATTGCAATGCACGCCTACCGGTACCAGGCCGGGCTGGTTCAGCAACGGCTCGACGGGTAGATTGTTCATTACGCCGCCATCCACTAGCAGCTGTCCCTGCCACTCCACGGGCCGGCATACCACCGGCACCGCCGATGCTCCCAACAAAGGTTTTACCAGTGGGCCTTCCTGAAAATAGATAGGTTGGCCCGCCGCTAGGTCGGTGGCTACCAGCGTGAGGGGCGTGGTGAGTTCGGCAAAGGTGCGGTCCGGCCCCAAGTAGTGCTCGTAGAGCTTCTCCAGTAGATCGAGCCGGACCAGCCCGAGCCGGAAAGCCGGCCGCAATAGCCGCACGAAACGGATATCGGTTACCAGCTGAAAAATCTCGCGGGGCGGGAAACCAGCCGCGTAAAAAGTACCCGCTATGGCCCCCGAACTCACGCCCGCAATGTGCCCGATGGGCAAGCACAGCTCATCCAGGGCCTGCAGCACGCCCAAGTGAGCAATACCGCGCGCCGCGCCACCTGACAGGGCTAGTCCGAGCTTCCGCACTGCTGCCACACTATAAGTTAGAGGTCTTCGAGGCGGAAGGTGTCGGCCGCGCGTACGCCTTTTTCGGTGTGCTGCACCGTGCAGCAGGGCACGGTGGGGTCGTGTTCGAGGAACAGCACCCAGTTTTCGTCGGCGGCCCGGCGCAGCACGGCTTCTTTCTCAGCCATCGTCACCAGTGGGCGCATGTCGTACCCCATCACATAAGGCAGCGGAATGTGGCCCACTGAGGGCAGCAAATCAGCCATAAATGCCAGCTTGCGGCCTTTGTATTGCAGCACGGGCACCATCATTTTCTCGGTATGACCGTCGGCGAAGATGATTTCGCGAAACTGCGGCAGGACCGTGGCCGCTTCGGCTGCAGTGACAAACCGCAAGTGGCCGCTTTCCTGAATGGGCAGAATATTTTCTTTCAGAAAGCTGGCCTTTTCGCGGGCATTGGGCTGCACGGCCCACTCCCAGTGTGCCTCATTGCTCCAGTACGTAGCATTCGGGAAAGCCAACGCTAGCTTATCGGCGGCGGTGCGTACTACGGAGCCGCCGCAATGGTCGAAGTGCAGATGCGTCAGAAATACGTCGGTGATATCGGCCGAGGTAAAACCCAGCCGGCGCAACGACTGCTCCAGGCTGTCGTTGCCGTGCAGGTAGAAATGGCCCCGAAACTTCTCGTCCTGCTTTTCCCCGATACCGTTATCGATAAGCATCAGCCGCTTGCCGTCTTCTACAAGTAGGCAGCGCATGGCCCAGGTACACATGTTGTTGGCATCGGACGGGTTCAGTCGCTGCCACATCGACTTAGGCACCACGCCAAACATAGCGCCGCCATCAAGTTTAAACAGGCCGGTATCAATCGTGTGAAGGGTCATTTTCGGAATTTTAAGCTGTAAGGGCTAATACTGAACGTCGACAACCAGTAGCAACGCTTCTCCCCCTCCACTCATGTACCGCTTGCTACCAGGCAAGGCTTATTCTACCACCACGCCCATGGCCGAGAACTTGTCGATCCGCTGGCTGATGCGCTCCTCGGCGGATACCGCCTCCAGCTCATCGAGCGTCTTAATCAACGTCTTCTTGAGCATCTCAATCATCTTGGCCGGAGCAGTATGGGCTCCGCCCAGCGGCTCTTTCACAATGCCATCTACGAGCTTGGCCGTGAGCATATCGGTGGCGGTGAGCTTCAGTGCTTCGGCAGCCTGCTCCTTGTAGTCCCAGGAGCGCCACAGAATACTGGAGCACGATTCGGGCGAAATCACCGAGTACCAGGTGTTTTCCAACATCAGCACCCGGTCGCCAATCCCAATGCCTAGAGCCCCGCCGGAAGCGCCTTCGCCGATGACGACGCAGATAACGGGCACCTTCAGCATGAACATCTCCTTCAGGTTGCGGGCAATGGCTTCGCCCTGCCCCCGCTCCTCGGCTTCCTGACCCGGAAAAGCGCCCATCGTATCGATGAGCGTCACGATGGGCTTATTGAACTTCTCGGCCAGCTTCATCAGGCGCAGGGCCTTGCGGTAGCCTTCCGGGTTAGCCATGCCGAAGTTGCGGTATTGGCGCTCCTTGGTGTTGCGGCCCTTTTGCTGCCCAATAAACATGACCGAGCGGCCGGCCAGGTCGGCAAAGCCGCCCACCATGGCCTTATCGTCGCCCACGGTCCGGTCGCCGTGCAGCTCCACAAACTTGGTGGCCATGCCCTCAATATAGTCGAAGGTATAGGGCCGGTCGGGGTGGCGCGAGAGCTGCACGCGCTGCCAGCGCGTCAGGTTGGTGTAGGTTTCCTTTTTGAGCGCTTTAATTTTGGCCTCCAAGGCGGTTACGGCCTCCGATACATCGACTTGGCTGTCGAGAGCCAGTTGTTGCATTTCGCGGAGTTTGCCTTCGAGGGCAGCAATCGGTTGTTCGAAATCGAGGAGCATTGCCGGGGTGAATGCGTCAGAGTGACAGAAATGGGAATACGGCAGGACGAGGAAGAAGTCCCAGCGAAAGCAAAGGTAATCGAAACACCTCCATCCGTGCCGCCACCGGTCCGGAATGATTTTTTGAAAAAACAATGTCTCTGAAAAACAGCCAGAAAGCTCGTAACAGGGCGTTTATTTCACTAAAAAGCAGGGTCAGTGTTGTGCAATCTGGCGCGTCCTTCTACCTTTGCACCACTTCAACGGAAAACGCCCGGTTTTCTTGAGTTGTTGGTTCGGTAGTTCAGTTGGTTAGAATGCCGCCCTGTCACGGCGGAGGTCGCGGGTTCGAGTCCCGTCCGGACCGCATAAGGCCCCTCAGAGTCATCTGGGGGGCCTTTGCTTTTTCCAGGCTAGTCGTACCATCCATAGAAGAAGCTCCGGGCAATTAAAACTAACTATGCCACGTTGCATCTGCAGCAAGGTTAGCTCGTCGAAGCCAAGACGCCGCTCCGGCAAACTGCCGACACTGCCGATATTTTTTATCAGCCAGTCACGATACGGTTGGCGACTTGGCAGTGGCACAGGGCAACCCAGCACAAAAGCAAGGGTTAACACCACGCTCCCACTATCGGCAGGCGGTTGCCGTTTATACGCATAAACTGGGGTTCGCCCACTAGAAAACGCAGCAGACCTAGCGCAACTTGTCTGCGGGCCAACGAGCTGCCGTCTGAATAAGTATGCTTTGGGATAGTAGCGTCTAGGCTTTGATTATCAACTGAATGCGGCCTGCGCGACCATCTCACTTTGAGAAAACGTCATTTTTTATTCTTTAAAGCGGTTTTTATGATTGCAAATCCCAAACGTACTCTTACCTTTGCACCACTTCAACGGAAAACGCCCGGTTTTCTTGAGTTGTTGGTTCGGTAGTTCAGTTGGTTAGAATGCCGCCCTGTCACGGCGGAGGTCGCGGGTTCGAGTCCCGTCCGGACCGCATAAGGCCCCTCAGAGTCATCTGGGGGGCCTTTGCTTTTTTCTGCCCCGCCCCCACGCTGGCCATTTCGAGGCCCTATGTAGCGGGAGGCACCTTATTCTGCGTAAGCCTTACGCAGCAGCGCCCCAACTTTGGTAAGCCGGGGCGCTGTTCGTAAGCGGGTGCAATAGCCGTTTTTAGCGTATTATCAGCTTCGTGGTGGCTCCATCCTGGGCGCGCACCACGTACAGCCCTGGCGCGAGGCCCGCTGTTTCGATCTGGGCCGTTTGGCGTAGCTCCCGCACCGGACGGACCACCACATCCGCCACGGTGCCCGATATAGGCCGACTCAGGTGTACCCGCCCTCCCGAGGTAGGGTTAGGATACGCATACAAGGGAACCGCCGCCGTTTGTGGCGCGGCAGTAGCCGTGACCGTACCCCGCACCTGGATGCCGTATACGGCCACCGTGCTGCTTACTTCGTTGGCCAGAATAATGAGGGGCTGCCGGGTCGGGCTGTTGACCGCCGACACGAATACGATGCCTTCGGGACCTTGGTCGCCGGTGCCGCTGGTGATGCTGCGGTTGTTTACGTATTGCACCAGGCGCGGCTGGGCGGGGTTATTCACATCAAAAACGGCCAGGCCACCGATGCGCTCCAGCGCCACGAAGGCGTAGACGGTGTCACGAATGATGCCCGTCGTAATGCCCTCGGGCTCGGGACCCTTGTCGTCGGAGCGGTTCTTCCGGGCGGGGTTGCCAGTAGTGTTGCTGGCGTTGAAGATGGCTCCAAACGTGGCATCGGTGCTCGTTACGCGCTCTAATAAATCACCGCTGTCGTGCACGAGGGCTCCGGTGGTGGCATTGAGAATGCTAAACGAGCGGCCACCGAAGGCATAGATCTGGTCGAAGTCGCCGTCGCCATCGGTGTCACCGAGCTTGTTAGTCACGTTCAGCCGGCCTAACACCTGCCTGTTTTTAAGCAGGGCAGCCTGGGGAAAAGCCGTGGCATCCAGCGGGTAGGCCGCGTCGCCGAGGCGCACGGCCTCCGTCAGGGCGCTATACTCGCGGGCGTCGCCTTCGTTGGCCGTCAGCAGGTAGCGCTGCCCACCTACGTCGAAGGTCGCCGGTGCGTCGGGCAGGCGCAGGCCCCGAATGGGCCAGTTGGCCAGCAGCACATCCGGCGTTTGGTCGGAGGCGTCGAGGGCGGTGCCCGGCTGGCGGTGGTCCTGGAACCCAACGGAGCGCAGGCTGGTGAATTGCTTGGTCGTCAGGTCGAGTGTGGCAATGGCATTGTTTTCCTGAAGCGTAATGTAGGCCGTGCGGGAGTCAGCGGCAACGGCTACGTATTCGGGCTCCAGATCTTGGGCTACGGTGCTGGGCGTGGTGGCGGTACCGCCATAAATCCGGATGCCATCGGCCCGCAGCTGCGGGGCCAGGCCGTTGTAGACAGTGAAGCCCACGGTAGTGACGCTGGCCTGCGTGAGGCCCGCCACGCCGCCCGCAAAGTCAATTATCGATACCGTGCCTTCGGGGTCGAGGGCATAATCCGTCGTCGGCTCGCCCTCGTTGGCCGCGATAAGCAGGCGGCCATCGGGAGAAAACGTAATCATATCGGGCAGCGCCCCCACGGTTACCTGCTTCAGGAAAGCGCCATTCTGGTCGAAGAACACCACGCTGCCATTCTGCTGCGGAGCCGTATTTTCAATTGCGCAGGCCACTATGCCATTGCGCACCGCCACCGAGTTGATATTGCCATAGGGCAGAATATTGATGGATGCTACCGGCGTAAGCGTCCCGTTGCCCGTCAAGCTCAGAATGTCGAGCTTTCCTCCTATCGAGTTGGCCACGTAAAGCCGCTGCGTAGTGGGGTCATGAGCGGTTATCTCCGCTGAGTTGGTCCCCGCCGCCCCGTTCTGGTAGCTACCCAGCCGGCTCAGCGTGATGGAGCGCGACTGCACTGGCACGGCCACATCGTTATCCTTGAGGTAGACCAGATACTCGGTGGCTCCCGCCGCCAACGTGCCATTGGTAGGATTTTGCAGACGCAGCGTGAAATATTCCGCGCCTTCCGGCAAGGCATCATCGGTGAGGGTAAGGACCAGGTTCTGATCGGTAGTAGAGCCAGCCGGGAAGGTGAGGGTCTGTGGACTGCTGAAGGTAAAGTCGGAGCCCGCCGTGGCCGTCCCCAGACCTGCTACCAGGGCTACGTCCACGGTGCTGGCCGCCGGGCCCGAGTTCTGGATGCTCACCGGAATCGTGGCGGTACCCGCGTTTTCGTTGACTACAGCGGTGCTGGCACTCAGGCGGATGGTTGGCACAATGGGCGTAGCGGAGCGGCTTAGTTCCACCTCATCCTAGGCGGCCCAGTCGTCGTTGCCGTTTTGCTTGGCGGCCAGCCGCAGCCGCACATGGGTGCTGCCGGCCGGAATTGCAACGGTTACCGTCTGGTAGGCCCTGGTGTCTTTCCCGAGCTGGACGTAGGTTTTGGTGGCGGGCCAGTCGGTGCCGTTGTCGTACTGAACTACGTACGCCAGAGAATCGGGACCGTCGAAGGCATTGGAGAAATATTTTAAGCTAACCGTATTGGCCGCCGTGCTGCCGCTTTGCAGCGCTATGGGGGCAAAATCAAGGAAATGCCAGACGGCCGCATCGTTCGTGACGGAGTTTTGCAAGTCCTGCATTCCCCATAACGCAGCACCAGCGGCCGGAGTGGCCTGCGTGCTGGTCGTGCCGCTAGTGGCACCCACACTGGGCACGGCCGCCCAGATGTCGAAGAGAGCGGGGAAGCTGTAGGTGGCCGGCGTCGGCGTAAAAGCCCAGGTTTCGGCGCTGGTACTTTCGAAGCCCTGCCGCAGGTTCTGGCTCTGAGCGGCTCCCACCGTCAGGCTCAGTAAGGCCAGAGTGCCGGCCGTTAACGCGTATAGTTGTTGATGCATCCAGACAGGTAGTTAGTGTGTGTACCCAAGCTACCGGTGGTCTGTTATGACATATTTATGAATTAGTTACCGAATCATCACTCCAATCGAGAGGGAATTTTTACCCAAATGAACATACACCCTATCAAAAGTTGATTTTGCCCATAGTCTGGTGGTAGTATAGATCTGGTTGGCTCTGCTCGCCACCCAGAAATTCCTGGTACCACAAGCCGGAGTCTTTCACCGTGCGCGTCTGAGTAGCAAAGTCCACCCCGACCAGACCGAAGCGGGGCTCGTAGCCCTCAGCCCACTCGAAGTTATCGGTGAACGACCACGCGAAGTAGCCATCAACCGGTATTCCCTCCCGCTTGGCCCGCAGTACCTGTCCCACGCAAGCCTGCAGAAACGCTTGTCGGCGCGGGTCAGCAATGCGCCCCTGCACCGGGCCTGCGTCCGGAAAGGCTGCGCCGTTTTCCGTTACCAGCAGCCGGGGAGCATTGGAGTAAGCCGCAAATTGTTTTAACATATGGTATAAACTCTCCGGATACACATCCCATCCCATTTGGGTATACTCCATCCCTCGGCGCTTAGCCCCTACCAGCGTAGCCCAGGCCAGGGGCACGTAGGGCGAATAGCGCACCACCTCGCGGGTATAGTTTTGCACACCCAGAAAGTCAAACGCGAAGGGAAGCCGGGCCTCGTCGCCGGCCAGCATGTAGCGGTCCAGCCAGTTGAGCACGGGCAGGTCGGCGGCGGGATAGCCCAGGCCCAGAGCCGGTTCCACAAACAGGCGGTTCAGCAGGGCATCGGCGCGGCGCGTGGCCCGGATGTCGCGCAGGCGGTCGGGCCGCCAGGGCGTTAGATAGGAGCACGAAAAGGTGGTCCCAATCTGAGCCGGGGCCGGCAGTGCTGCCCGCAATGCCCGCCCGCCTTCAGCCTGCGCCAGGGCAGCATGATGCACTGCGGCCAGGAATCCGCCCAGGCTGCGGCAGCCCGGCGCGTGCAGGCCCAGCAGCTGTCCGGCCCCCACGAACACCATGGGTTCGTTGAGCACCATCCAGTGCGCTACCCGGTCGCCGAGGCGGGCGGCCACGCGCTGCGCGTAGTCGCAGAACCAGCCCACCACGTCGCGGTTGGCCCAGCCGCCCCGGCGCTGCAGGGCGGCCGGCAAATCCCAGTGGTAGAGCGTAACCCAGGGCGTGATACCCCGCGTCAGGCAGCCATCCACGAGCCGGTCATAAAAATCGAGGCCGGCGGAATTTATGGCGCCTGTCCCCAGCGGCTGCACCCGCGACCAGGCTACTGAAAAGCGGAAATCCGGTATACCCAAATGGTGCAGCAAATCCAGATCCTGGGGCCAGCGGTGGTAAAAGTCGCAGGCTACGTCAGCGGTTTCGCGCCGCCGGATTTTGCCAGGCCGGCGCACGAACTCGTCCCAGATACTAGGCCCCTTGCCATCCAGGTTCCAGGCGCCTTCCGTTTGGTAGGCCGCCGCCGACACTCCCCACCGAAAACCGGGGCCGAAATCGGCCCGAGAAAACGGAGTGGGAGTAGTAGACGGAAAAAAAGCAGCGGGCAGAGCAGTGGGCGAATCGGGCATGCGGAGAAAAGGTATTAGGAAGGGTAACCGCCGCGCAGCCGCTAGCGAACGAGGCGCGGCAACTGTTCGAGCAGCAGCTTATCTACTACGGCGGCCGTTTCATCGGGGTACTGTACGGGCACGGCCCTGCCCTTCCGCAGCCAGTCATCCAGCGCGTCGAGGTGCTTATCCTTGAGGCTTTTTACCACTGGTACCCCAAGCTGAGCCAGAGCCGCCGCGTTACAGGTTTGCTCGTACTGGTTTTTCATGGGTATCACCAGCAGCTTTTTACCCAGATATAATGCTTCGGCCGGGGTTTCGAACCCGGCTCCGCACAGCACGCCAGCACTCCGGGCCAGGCTATCGGTAAAGGCGGCCCCACTCACGGGCCGGACCAGCACGTTGCCGTGTTCCGATTCCTGAACGCTGTGCTTGGAAAACACTTCCCAGCGCGTAGCCGCACTCAGGTAGCGCAGCCGCTTCACCAGCGTTTCCTCATCGAAAGCCGGCAGATAGACGGTATAATGGCCCTCATTGCGGGAAGCCAGCTCCCGCACCTGCCGCCGAATAACGGGCGTGTGAATGCCGGGCTCGTAGCGGTCGAAATGGAAGCCGTACTGGGCCGTGGTGGGCGCGTAATGTCGCAGCACGGCCCGCCCGATCAGGTCTTCCCGGGCGGGGCGCGGGGCCTGCTCGCTCAGCACGGCACTCTGGTGGCTCAGGGCCACGCAGGGCACTTTGCGCAGCTGACAAGCCCAGGCCGATACGGGCTCAAAGTCACTGATAACCAAATCGTAGGCTTCGACCGGCAGCTGCCGGACTTCGCGCATAAAAGCGGCTGAGTTAAGCTGCCAGAAGGTTTTGACGAAGTTGACGCCGCCTTTTTTACCGAAAATAAACCCCAGGCCGTGGCAACGGTACCGCACCGCGAAGGGTAGCGTGAGGTCGGCGGGCGGGCCACTGATGAGCACATCCAGGCGGCTGGCGCGCTGCTGCAATAAGGGTATGATGTCGAGGGCGCGGCTCAGGTGGCCATTGCCGGTACCCTGAATGGCGTAAAGAATGCGGGGCATTTATGGTAGTAGAAACTAAGATTCAGGACTATTGAGCGGTGGCTTGACTTCAGACTACCATCAACGCCGGGCCGGGTCAGAGGTTGGATTTCATTCGTCTTTCTTGTGGAGCTGAAACTCCGCCAGCAGCTCGCTCAGCAGCGCTGCCACGGGCGCGTCGGCGGCTTGGTCGGCGGCATCGGCTTCGGGCGCGGGCTGCTGCATGGCCACGTCCTGGGCATAGCGGTAGAGTTGCCAGCCCGTAGCGGCCGAATATTCCAGCGCCGTCAGGTTTTCGACCCAGTCGCCGGAGTTCAGATAGAGCACTTCGCCGTGCGGCGTAGTCACGGTTTTTATCTCCGGCTGGTGAATATGTCCGCAGGCCACGTAGCGGTAGCCCGCCTCCACGGCAATACCGGCGGCAGTCTGCTCGAAGTCACTGACCAGATTCACGGCTCCTTTCACCCGGTCCTTCACCGCTTTGGACAAGGCCACCCGGGGTCGGTTGAGCTTATGAAGCAGGAAATTCACGACCCGGTTCAGCAAAATGAGAAGGTCGTAGCCCTGCGCCCCGAGCTTGGCCAGCCAGCGCGAGTGCTGCATGGTCACATCGAATACGTCGCCGTGGAAAAACCAGGCCTTGCCGTCAGCCAGCTCCAGTACCAGCTTATTATCGATGCGCAGGCTGCCCAGGCGGGTACCGGCAAATTTGCGCAGCAGCTCGTCGTGGTTGCCGGTCAGGTAATGAATGCGGGTGCCCTTGGCGGCCAACCCCGCCAGGTGGCGCACGACGCGCATGTGGGCTGCAGGCCAGTAGTTTTTACTGAATTGCCAGATATCGACGATGTCGCCGTTGAGCACTACAGTCTTGGGTTTAATGCTTTTCAGGTAGCGCAGCAGCTCGGCCGCGTGGCACCCGTAGGTGCCCAGGTGCACGTCGGAGATGACGACAACCTCTACCGTGCGCCGCCGGGGGAGCTTGGGCTTAGGCACTGCGCGGCAGGCTTAGGCGGTGCGCGGCGGCCGGGGGCTCTGCCTCCCTGATTTTGCGGCGGAAAGGCGACCACAGCCCCGTAAGGGAATGCAGCAGGAAGGCCAGCACCAGCGCCAGCTGAAACAACGTGTAAGCCAGCCAGCGCACCAAACGGCGCCCAGCCGCGACAGCAAGGGGAGCGTGCATAGAATCAGGACGTTTGACCCGGCACAAAGGTCGCCTCCGGCTGTGACGCAGGCATTACCCGTGCGTTACGGCTGCGTCATGTTTCAATTGGCCCCCTTATTCCGGGCCTGCACCGTTCCGGCACGGGGTTTGAGCGAAGGCCCCGCCACCGCTCCCCGCCACTTCCCTATCTTTGCTGAACGGTGGCCCGCCCACGACACGACACTTTTTAGTTGCTTGATGAAACATATTTTCCTCCTCCTTTCTCTTTTTACTTCCCTGGCCGCTTCGGCCCAAATGGTCACGCCGGAGCGCAAGCGCTACATGCGGCCCAAGAAGGACGAAGAATGCGCCCTGGTATTCAACGTGACTAAAAACACCGACGAGGACTCCCAGAAAGATGCGTCGATGACGCGCGTGGTTTACCGCCCGTATGCCGAGCTGCTGACGGCGCTCGACGCCATGCGGGAAATGAACCGCTGGGCCGACAGCACCTACCAGAGCCGCTTCAAAAACCTGGCTCCCGCCGGCGAGCTGCAGGTAACGATGTACCGCCGCGGCGCCCAAAACGCCGATCCTTCGGCCCTATCCTTATCGGCGAAGACCAAAGAAGGCAAGGAAGTATTTGCCCAGACCCTCACGGCCGGCTCGGGCCGCTTCTGGAACCAGGATCAGTACAAGAGCGAGCGGACGATACCATTCGTGAAAATGGAAATGCCCCAGCCGCTGACCCTGATTATCACCGATGCCAAGCTCAAACAGGATTTCGAGTACATCATCAACGTTCAGTAGCGAGCTCTTTGCCGACGCACTAAACGCTAGCACCAGCCAGCCAAGGGTAGCATTACGCTCCACCTGGCTGGCTGGCAGCAGGCTTTTACAACCTGTACAAACCTGTTGTAAGAAGGCTGCCCAGGCTCAGTGCAGCTGCGCCCATTGCACCGCCACTAAGGTTTTGGCATCCTGCCAAGGCTCCTCCACAAGGTCTTCGTAGCTCAGCAGCACGACTTCGATGTTCTCGTTTTCGTCGATGGCCCCACCGCCGGGGCTGCTCTGGTGGCTTACCTCCGCATAGTACAGCCAAATCTGCTCGGCGCTGCCACCGGGTGAGGAATAGAAGTTGGTGATGGCCGTAAGCTTGTCGACTTCGTAGCCCAGTTCCTCCCTGATTTCGCGACGCATGGCATCGGCCGGACTCTCGCCCTCTTTGTCGAGCATTCCGGCCGGGATTTCCAGCAGCTCGGTTTCGGAGCCGATCCGGAACTGGCGCACGAACACGTAACGCTGCTTCTGGGTGTCAAATACCAGTGCCGCCACAGCTTGACCCGGCTCAAACCGCTCCCGCCGGAGCTGCTGACCGCCGTGCTGCACCAGCAGCTGACTAAGTTTGTAGTGGCCGTCGTGGAGGATTTTGCGGTCGGTGATGTTCATGAGGCGTCGAGGTTGGTGGCTTTTTCGCAAAATAGCGCGTACAACGGCTGCTTTACTTCCTGGTTTATACGCGGCCAACTGGTTTCGGCCCCACCGGAGCCTTTTTTCTTCTACTTTTGTCTCTTTCCTAAGTTTTTACGCCTACCACGCAGCCTGCCTTTTAAAAAGGGCTGCAACCGGCCGTTTCAAGTAGTGCCGCGGCCTTTTTTCTTCCCATTTTCTTTCTGATGACGTTCGACGAACTCAATCTGGTTCAGCCTATCCTGCGTGCCCTGCACGAGGAAGGCTACACCACCCCCACTCCCATTCAGCAGCAAGCCATTCCGCATGTGCTCGACGGCCGCGACCTACTCGGCGTAGCCCAGACCGGCACCGGCAAAACAGCTGCTTTCACCGTCCCTATTCTCCAGATTCTGAGCCAGACGGCCAAGCTGGAAAACCATTCGCACTCCCGCATTCGCTGCATGGTGCTCACGCCAACCCGCGAGCTAGCCATCCAGATTGGGGAAAGTTTTGCGGCCTACGGCCGGCACCTGCCCCTGCGCCATACCGTTATTTTCGGCGGCGTCGGCCAAACGCCCCAGACCAATGCCCTCCGGCGCGGCGTGGAAGTACTCATTGCCACGCCCGGCCGCCTGCTCGACCTGATGAACCAGGGCTTCGTGGATCTGCGCCACATCGAAGTATTCGTGCTCGATGAAGCAGACCGCATGCTCGACATGGGCTTCATCAACGACATCAAGCGCATTCTGCCCAAGCTGCCGACCTCGCGCCAGACGCTGTTTTTCTCAGCCACCATGCCCGGCACAATTCAGGAGCTGGCCAACTCCATTCTGAAGCCGAACCCGGTGAAGGTGGCCGTCACGCCCGTTTCGAGCACGGCCGACACCATCACCCAATCGGTGTATATGGTGCCCAAAAATGATAAGCCTGAGTTGCTGGAGCATATTCTGCAGGACAAAGCCATCAAGCGGGTTCTCGTCTTTACCCGCACCAAGCACGGTGCCGATAAGGTCGTTAAAACGCTGGCCAAGGCCAATATTCCGGCCGAAGCCATTCATGGCAACAAGTCGCAGAATCACCGGCAGCGGGCTCTTTCCAACTTCAAAGCCGGCAACACCCGCGTATTAGTCGCTACCGACATCGCTGCCCGGGGCATCGACGTCGACGAGCTGACCCACGTTATCAACTACGAAGTTCCGAACGAGCCCGAAACCTACGTGCACCGCATCGGCCGCACCGGCCGGGCCGGGGCCGATGGCAAGGCTCTCACCTTCTGCGACGAGGAAGAGCGCGCTTATCTGCAGGATATCCAGAAGCTGATTCGGCGGGAGATTCCCGTGGTTTCCGACCACCCATATTTTAGTATGTTCGTAGTGCCCGTGCCGCTCACCGGCGGTCCGGCCATTCAGCGGCCCAAAGGCCCGGCAGGACGGGCTCCCCGGCCCGCCCGTGATGGTCGCAGTGGTGATTCGCGGAGTGGTGATGCCCGCGCCCCGCGCACGGGTGGTGCCGGTCCGGCCCGCTCGGCAGGTAGCACAGCAGGCCGTAGTGAATCGCGCCCCGCCTCAGGTGGCGGCCGCTCTACGTCGGCCAACTCCAACCGCCCCGCGGGCGGGCGGCCCGCTAGCAGTGGCGGCGGCAATAGTAGCCCACGGCGGCGCTTCCGCAACGACGGCACTGGTCAATAACCTGCTGTTGTAGTGCATTCCAAGTACAGGTAGAAAGGGCCCGGACGCACGTTCGGGCCCTTTTTGTGCGGTGCTAGGCGAAAAGCTGCTGGCAAGAGACAATACGTTTTCTCAGGAATTGCCGCCGCAGAGGCCATTCGACTTTTTACTGTATTGATGGGCTTTGGGCTGAAACAAAAAAACTACTTCCCGCTTATTACAGCGTCACCTGTTATCATTTTTTAACCTCGTCCGCAACTTTGTTCTGTATGGCTAAAAGTACTTTTCCCGTAATCCAGGCGCTGCGCGACACAGCTCAGCGGCTTGCTACGCAGGCTCCCTACCAATGGGGACACATGGGTAGCTGCAACTGCGGCCACCTGGCCCAAACCGTTACCCACCTGACAAAGGCCGAAATCCATACCCGCGCCATGCAGCGCTACGGCGACTGGGAACGGCAACTCATCGACTACTGCCCTACCAGCGGCTTGCCCATCGACCAGACGATAGATGAAATGTTGGCTTTAGGCTTTTCCCGCGCCGACCTCACGCACCTCGAGAAACTCTCGGACCCGACTATCCGGGCCGTGTTACCCTTCGAGCGCCGCAACGCGCTACGCCACAACCAGCGCGACGACGTAGTGCTCTACCTCCGGACGTGGGCTCAGCTGCTGGAAAACGAATTGCTGAACGATATTCAGCTCCCAGCTGACCTGGCCCGGCCCAGGGAGGTGGTGCTGGTCGGCGAATTATCTCCGGCGTAACTTTTTGACCGGGCCCGCCCATTGGTTTCAATAGAAATACCAAAGCCCCGCCGACTTGCGTCGAGCGGGGCTTTTTTTATATTCTTCGTCCTAATCCTAAAGCAGTGGTGCTGCCGCCTTAGGATGCAGATTAATGCGGGTTAGTTAACGTTACTGCGCTGAGCTTCGCGGTACATCTCGGTACGGTGGCTGCGCTTGTAGGCAGCATCGGCGTTGGGGTCTTTCTCGGCGTCGGGAGCTTGCGAGCAGGATGAGAGCAAGAGCGAGGCGCAGGCAGAAAACAGAATGAGCAGACGGGACTTTTTCATATCCCAAAGGTAAGCACCACCTCTAAAACGGCCAAGCATTCCGGTGCATCTCTTGCGCAAGGTTTGTGACCGCAGCTCAGCTTACGCTACATGTTAGAAATGTAACATGAATATCAAGCTTTGAGCACTCTGCTGCAGGCTAATTTCTTTATTACATTTGACAACACTCCGTAGAGCAGGTACAGCAATAGTAATATCCTACTTATCACAATAATCTGTGTAACCCGCCCCCTTGAGGAAGTGTCAGAGGTGGAGAGGTGTCGATGCGCAGCTGGGCTAACGTTGTTAGCCACTACGAATCGACTCGTTTTTGACTTATTCCACTGTGCTCTTGTGACAACGCTCTTAGTAAACCAATCTGGGTAATTTCAGCGCTGAGCCCTCGATTTCGAGCTCAGTAAAGTAGAAGTAAATCTGTTGGAAAAATCACTAACAAACGACTAACTTTTACAATATCAACACTTCACATATATGTACACAATAATCTGAAATACAGTTATATAAAAAACAAATTACTAAAGCAAAGACCGTCTACTAAGTTGTTTGCGACTATAGAATTAAATCAATAAGCTTAGTGGGCATTCGCACAAGCCACATAGTCTTGCAAGAGCCATGGCACCTTCTACAGACATTCTCTACCAGTCGGTTTTTCTTACTCTGCCAAATTGCACTCACAGCCGTACCCACCTACCAGCTCGCATCGGGAGGCACGATGGCAAAGCTCCTGCTGCCCTATTCCGGTTGATAATCTCCGAACGTGCCGTCTTGGTAGAAAATGACAATGCGCCTGATTTTCTTGCCAGGCTCTGCGAAGGAAACAATGGGGCTGCTAGTGGTAATGGGCGGACTCTGCACAGGTTTGGGCGTGTGGTCAGAGGCGACTACTGGGGCCGGCTGAGCAACAGGCACCACTAGCGGCGGCGAAGGCTCAATCAGAGGTGCTGGCTCGGTAGAGGGTGCTATTTCGACACTGAGGGTAGGCTGAGGCTCATTGCGACTACGTTCGGGGGCAAAGTCAGCAGGAACCTGGGCGCGTTTTGTGGCTGCCTGTGCCACTCTAGAATCCTCAGGCAGCACGGTAGTACCCATAGAACGTAGAGTGCTGTCAGAAGCTGCGGCAGCCAGCATAGGCGAAGTACCGCTCAGCAGCCAGGGCAGCGACAAATCGGGGTAGGCTCCGATAATCTTCTGAACTACTTCCAGGCTCGGCTTATTGCGCCCACTCAGGATGTGGCTAACAATAGGTCGCGCTACCCCAATAGCGTCGGCAAACTGCGTGGGGGTTAGCTGCCAGATCTGCAGCAACGTTCGAATTCGCTCAACCATAGAAGAACACTCTGTGATTTACAAATGTACGAAGCAGGCTGCGGGAATACCGATAATCTTAATTGATTACACATGTAACAAGGCTATCCGAAAGTGTTTACCTTTGTAATATAAGCAGATTCAACGAAACAAAATGATAACAAAAGTAATTCAACCAGATGGGCCTCCTATTTGACAGCAAATCTATTTCGACCTCCTATTCCCTCTTCCGGTAGCTGGTTAGCAATCATTGCTGATGGTGAGGGCCTGCTTTTTATCCTTCCTTGCCAATCTCTTGCCCCAGGCTACAAACATAAAAAAACTGGCTACCGGCTGATGCAGCCGGTAGCCAGGATGTAAGGGTAGCCAGCCGAAAGGCCAACCAGAGCTAAAGGGCAGAGCCGCTTAGTTGAAGTATTCGCGGGCTAAGGCTTTGTCGTGATTGTAGATATCATCCCGGAAATGCACCTCGCCGGCTTCGTCCACCCAAGCGGTAAAGTAAACCAAGTACACCGGTATGTGCTCTTTGAGCGCAATGTACTTTTCCTTACGGTTGTTGATCGTGTCCTGAATTGTCTGACGGTCCCAGCCCGGCTTGTCGCGCAGCAGGTACTCGGCCAGCTTCAAGGGCTCCGCCACCCGGACGCAACCGTGGCTAAAGCCCCGCTTAGCCTGGCTGAACAGCTCATCGTGCGGGGTATCGTGCAGGTACACGTCATTGGAGTTGGGGAAGATAAACTTCACTTCCCCGAGGTCATTCTTCGGGCCGGGCCGGCGGCGCACGGTGTACTTGAACGTCTCTTGCGAGATGCTCGACCAGTCGATAGAGTTGGGGTCAACGGCTACGGCTTTCTTTCCCGACCCCTTCACAACTTCCATATCCAGCCGGTCGAGGTACGACGAATTGTTGGCCAGTTTCGGTCCTAGCTCCTTCTCAATAATGCTCCACGGCACGTTCCAGTAGGGCGATAAAACTACGTATTCCATCTTATCGCTGAACACGGGCGTAGCATTAAGCGTTTTGCCCACAATGACGCGCATGTCGAAAACCTCCTTGTTGTTTTCGACCACATGGAGCTTGTAATCCGGGATATTTACCAGCAGATAGCTCGGCTCAAACTTCTTTGGAATCCAGCGCCAGCGCTCCATATTCATGATGATCTGGTCGACCCGCGCCGACACCGGAACGTTGAGATACCGTAAGGTTTCTCCACTCACGATGCCGTCCGGCTTTAGGCCGTTCAAGTCTTGGAAGTGCTTTACTGCTTCCACCAGCGGGCCCTCATATTTCTCGACCGGAGCGGCAGCGGGTGTAGAGTTAGCCGTAGCTTGCACGGGCGCAGAGATGGCAGCCGCGGCCGGAGCCGCGCCCCCTAAGAGCCGCTGGCGCAACAGCGTTACCGCCGGGGAAGCCTCACCGGGCTTAAGCTTGGTGGTAGCTGGTAATGCGGGCCAGCCGCCGTTGCGCTGAATGCCCCGGTAGTCGGCCAGGATCTTTTTCAGCCGATCATACTCCGGGTGCAGAGGCTCGAACTCATAATAGGGGTACGTACTTTCCCGCTCCTTGAGGATAGTCAACAAGGCTTTGTGCAGCTTAATCTTGTTGCGCTTGACGTTCCAATCAATGCTTTTGACTTCGCGTGGGTTTACCGTGCCCCGATAAAAATCGGAGGCCCAGTTGAAATAAGTACCTGACAGAGCTACATCTATCTCTTTTTCCAGCGCATTGCGCTTGGTAGAGTCCGACTTAGATTTATCAAATTCGGCGAAGAGCTTATCGAAGTCTTTGATCTTGTAATCCTTAGGATCGAGACCTTCGTCGGCGGCTTTGTTGATAACGCCCAGCAGGGTTTTGGCCTGGGGTACCAGCTCGTGGTTGCGAAACCAGCCCAGGCGGAACTCCCGCTCCCGGTAGAACTTCTTGCCCCACTCCAGCTGATCCTTGAATGCGGGAACGGCCTTCATGTAGCGGATAATGTAGGTACTGTCGAGGGTGGGTTGCGCGCCGCCAGCCTGGGTAAGGCCACCGGGCAGCGCATCCTGTATTTTGTCTTTCTGATCCTGGCTGCACGCCGAGCCCATCATTGCCAGGCTGATAAGCCAGAACAACAGGACGGTGAGAAAGGCCGGACGATTTGCTTGCTTCATGTAGGTAAGTCGTGGTGAGAAAGGCAGAAATGGCTGCTACCGAACAAGGCCCGGCAAAAAGCTGACCAACCTGCCGGCGCGGCATTCTGCGCGTTTTACTGCTTTCCGGCCCTTGGGGTTGCCGGGAAAGCAGAACGACACCACGCTGCAAGTTACTAGTTTTGCGGCTACTGCATTCCGACGAATTTCGACTAAATCCAACCCTGGGGTTCGGCTATATTTGCCGCTTTCGCCTAGTTCGCCGTAAAGGCTCTTGCTAGTATTCCTTCCCTCGGCCCCATCCTTGTTATGTTCACTCCCGACCCCCATAGCTACGCCCGTCCGTCCGAAGTACAGGTGCGCCACCTGGCGCTGGACCTGCAGGTTGATTTTGGAACCCGCACCCTGCGTGGTCTGGCTACCTGGCAGCTCACCAACCATACCGGGGCCACCGAGCTATGGCTGGATGCCCGCGACCTTACCATCGAAGCAGTGCTGCTCGGCGGCCCGGAGGGCGAATTAGCTGTTTTCACGCTCGGTGCTGCCGATGCCATCCTTGGCCAAGCCTTGCACATTGTCGTTCGCCCCGATACCACCGTTATTTCCATCCGCTACCAGACCTCGCCTGGCGCGGCGGCGCTCCAGTGGCTAGAGCCTGCGCAGACGGCCGGCCGCCAGCTGCCATTTATGTTCACTCAGTCGCAGGCTATTCTGGCCCGTACCTGGATTCCGTGTCAGGATTCGCCCGGCGTGCGCTTCACTTATGAGGCTAGCGTGCGGGTGCCAGCCCACCTGCTCGCGCTGATGAGCGCCGAAAATCCGCAGCAGCTCAGCTCAACAGGCCACTATGCTTTCCGGATGCAGCAGCCAATTCCAGCCTATCTCATGGCCCTGGCCGTGGGCAACGTGGAGTTCACGCCCTTGAGTACCCGCACGGGTATCTATGCCGAGCCCGTGACGCTGCCCAGCGCTACCGACGAATTTGTGGACCTGGAGAAAATGGTGGCTACCGCTGAGGAATTATATGGCCCGTACAGCTGGGGCCGGTACGATTTGCTGGTGCTGCCGCCGAGCTTTCCGTTTGGGGGTATGGAAAACCCTCGTTTAACATTTGTAACACCGACCATCCTGGCCGGCGACCGGAGCCTCACCAGCCTGGTGGCCCACGAGCTGGCCCACTCCTGGTCGGGCAACCTGGTAACCAACGCTACCTGGAATGATTTCTGGCTGAATGAAGGCTTCACCGTGTACTTCGAGCGCCGCATTATGGAACGCCTATATGGCCGTCCCTACGCCGATATGCTGCAGGTGCTGGGCCACACCGGCCTACTGCACGCCGTGACCGAGCTTGGTGCCGACAGCAAAGACACGCACCTTCACCTCGACTTGGCTGGGCGCGACCCGGATGAAGGGCTCACTGAAATTGCCTACGAAAAAGGCGACTACCTGCTGCTGACCCTGGAGCAGCTGATAGGCCGGCCCAAACTGGACGCCTTTATTACGGAGTACTTCGCCCGCTTCAGTTTCCAGTCGATGGACACAGTGTCGTTTGTGGCTTACCTGCGCCAGCAACTGCTGAGCCACGAGCCGGGCCTGGAAGAAAAGCTGCAGCTCGATGCTTGGGTGAACGGCCCCGGTATTCCATCGGTAGCTCCCCCGGTGGCATCGGCTCGTTTTGCTGCCGTGGAGGCCGCGCTGCACAACTGGCAGGCCGGCACCCCCGCTGCCGTGCTGACCACCGCCGACTGGAGCAGCCATGAATGGGTGCATTTTCTGCACGGCTTACCCAAAAGTATGACGGAAGCTACCCTCGGTGAGCTGGACGCCGCCTTCGGGTTTACCCGGTCGGGAAATGCCGAAATTCTGTCGGCCTGGTTTCCACTGACGCTGGCTGCCGGCTACCACCCTGCCGATGAGGCGATGCAGGAATTTCTGATAAAAGTGGGGCGGCGCAAATTTCTGGTGCCAATCTACAAGGCACTGCTGGCCGTGCCCGGTGGTCAGGCGCGGGCGCAAACTATTTATGCCCAGGCCCGGCCCAACTATCATTCAGTAGCAACCACTACTTTTGATGCGCTGGTGGGCCAGCCCGCGTAAAGTACTGCTCAGCTCCGGCAGGAATGGCGTGAACCTTGCTTGCCGGACAGTAGTTATTTTTCTTTCGTTTTCATTAAAGTTGATTTGTCGCGTTGAAAGCACTAAAACCTCTCGGGAAGTTAATTGCCATTGGGGGCAATGAGGATAAAGGCACCTACCCTAACCCGCGCACCAAGAAAAAATACTACCTCAACTTTTTTGAGCTCGGTATTCTGAAGCGCGTCGTGACCGAATCGGGGAAGACCGATCCGCGCATTGAGGTCATCACGACGGCTTCCATGATTCCGGAGGAAGTCGCCCGCATCTACGTCTCATCCTTTGCGATGCTCAACTGCCTGAACGTGGGCATTCTGGATGTGCGCACCCCCGAAGACGCGCAACAGCCAGAGTACCTGGCCCGCCTGCTCGAAGCCGACATTGTGATGATGAGCGGCGGCAACCAGTCGCGTCTGAAAATGATGTTCGGCGAAAGCGAGTTTCTGGACCGCCTGACGACCCGCTATTTCACCGAACCCAACTTCGTTATTGCCGGCACCAGCGCTGGGGCCATGGCCATGTCGCACATCATGATTATGGGCGGCAGCGTTCCGGACGCTCTCATGAAGGGAGCCGTGAAGATGGGCACTGGCCTGAGCCTGATTCGCAACGTAGTAATTGACTCGCACTTCGTGAAGCGCGGCCGGTTTGGGCGGCTCATGGAAGCCGTGGGGCTGCATCCCAAGATCATCGGTATCGGCTTGGGGGAAGATACGGGCGTCCTGATTACGGAAGGGAACCTGATTGAGACCATCGGCTCCAACCTGGTTATCATCATGGACGGGCACAACCTGCAGCATAACAACGCCGCATCGGCCAAGAAAGGCACCACACTGTCGATGGAGAACATGACCCTCCACGTGCTGGCCAAGGGCAACACCTACGATATTCAGGAGCGCAAGTTCTACGTCGATAAAACGAAATCAGCACCGACCGTTTCTCCCGAAGCACAAACCGCTACAACAGCTACGGCATAGCCCGGCTGGTTTCAAACGCACAGCGCCGGCTTCCTTACTTGGGGCCGGCGCTGTGCGTTTATTCTCGGGGATAAAATCCAGTGTTTTTGACTCCTTATATATAAGGAGTCAAAAACACTGGATTTTATGAGAGTTGCCAGTCGCATCTGATCTTTGCCACCAAGCTTCTACTCCTCCTCACACAGAGTAGCTCAGTCTTTATAGATGCCCACGTAAAGTGAGCCGGTGGAGCTAAGGCTGGCGCGGTACATCCCATCGGAGTTGAAAGGCAGCGCAATCTGGCCGGTGCCGTCGATGGCTACCAGCCCCCCTTCTCCTCCTACCGGGGCCAGTTTCTCGTGCACCACAATGCGGCAGGCTTCAGCCAGGCTCAGACCCCGGTAGTCCATGAGGCAGGAAATATCGTGGGCCACGACGGCGCGCAGGAAAAACTCGCCGTGCCCGGTGCAGCTGATGGCGCAGGTCCGGTTGTCGGCGAAGGTACCTGAGCCGATGATAGGCGAGTCGCCGATGCGGGAGTAGCGCTTGTTGGTCATGCCGCCGGTGCTGGTGGCGGCGGCCAGGTTGCCGTGCTGGTCGCGGGCCACAGCCCCTACCGTACCCATTTTTTTCTTGGGGTCTTCATCAACGAAAGCCGCCGGTTCCGCCAAGGGTGCCTGGGCTTCGCTGTGGTCGAGACGCATGCGGCCTTCCGTGAGGGCCTGCTGGAGTTGGTCGTAGCGGTGCTGGGTAAAAAAGTACTCCGCCGGCTGCTGGGGCAGGCCAAATTCGCGGGCCAGCTCTTCGTTGCCGGGATACGCCAGCAGTACGTGCTCGGTTTTGTCCATCACCAGCCGCGCCGCCCTGATGGGGTTCTGCACGCTCCGGATTCCGGTCACGGCGCCAGCGGCCCGGTCACGGCCATCCATCAGCGACGCATCCATTTCGTGGTGGCCTTCGTGGGTGAATACCGCGCCGCACCCGGCGTTAAACAACGGACAGTTTTCGAGGCTCACGACGGCCGTTTCTACTGCATCGAGAGCGGCTCCACCGTGGCGCAGCACGTCGTAGCCCGCTTCCGCAGCAAGCTGTAGCGCTTGCCGATAGTTCTGCTCGGCCTCCGCCGTCATCAGGGTGCGAGATATAGTACCAGCACCACCGTGCAGGGCTAAGGCAAAAGGAAAATCCATGCGTAATAGGCTTTTTAGTGGGCTGAGGGCAAGAACGAAAGGCAAAGATACGCAGCGCGGCGGTCCGGATTTTGAGCGGCTTCCGTAGCCATAACGCGTTTTTTTTCGTACGTTTGAACTACCGATTTCCCCACTTAACTATTTTTTTTATGGCTTACGACGCTACCGGCCGCCTGCACGAGATTTTTGACGAACAGCAGGTGAGTGAGAAATTCCGCAAGCGCGAATTTGTGCTGGAAGTTCAGGATGGCCAGTACCCTGAGCACATCAAGTTTCAGCTGGTCCAGGACAAAACAGCTCTCATCGATACTTTCAAAGTAGGTGATGAAGTGAAGGTAACCTTCAATCTGCGGGGTCGCGGCTTCAACAAGAACGGCCAGATGCTGTACTTCACGAACCTGGAAGCCTGGAAGATTGAGGCTGGCATGGGCGGCGGCGCTCCCGCTGGCGGTGGCTACAACCAACAGGCTGCTCCACGTGCCGCAGCTCCGGCTCAAAACCAGAACCCTAACCTGCGGGCTGCTCCCGCAGCTCCTATCGCCGGCGACGACGACAACGACCTGCCCTTCTAAGCATCGTTGAACGCCGTTGCTACGGTACTTGCTAAGGCGGAAGCTGGAACTCCCATCGGGGCTCCAGCTTCCGTTTTGCATGTAGAGCTTTCCCGTTTTGGCTTCAGAAGAAGTCGTATGCCAATCCCTATCTGAGAAAAAGGCATCCCAGCAATGTGAACTCCTTCCTTTGGGTGGCATTGCGCGTATCAGGCTTTGTCTGGTAAAAGGTAAAACTCCCCGGTATCCTTTTATCGTTTACCTAGCAGCAGCCTCTTGCTACTCAGAGCCTGATTTTCGGTTTCTCCTGCTTTATCTTCTGCCTTCTCATGGCCGTGCTTTCTGAAAACCAACTACTTACTGGAAAAACCATACTCATCACCGGTGCCTCGGGCGGCATTGGCCAGATTACGGCACGGGAGCTGGCCCGGCGTGGGGCGCATATTGTTCTGGTATGCCGTAACCAGGAGCGCGCCGAGCACACCCGCCACCTGATTCAGCAGGTCAGCCCCGCCAGTGAGCCCGATATTCTGCTGTGCGACCTTTCGCTGCTGGCCGAAGTGCGGACTCTGGCCGCCACTGTAGCGCAGCGCTACGAGAAGCTGGATGTACTCATCAATAACGCGGGTATTATGCCGGGCCCGCTAACTATTACGGCGGAAGGCCACGAGCTGAGCTGGGTTACCAATCATCTGGCCCCGTTTCTGCTGACCAACCTGCTCCTGCCCCAGCTGGAAGCGGCCGGCCAGGCCCGGATTATTTCCGTGGCGTCGGAAGCCCATTGGCTGGGCGAAATCGAACCCGCGCAAACGCTGCGCAACGCCCCCGACAAGTACAGCTCTTTCACGGCTTATTGCGATTCTAAGCTGGCTAACATCCTGTTTACCAACGAGCTAGCCCATCGACTGGAGCTGACAGGCATTACGGCAAACTGCCTGCACCCCGGTGTGGTAGATACGGGACTGGTAAACCCGCGCAGCTCCCGGCTGCTGAAACTAATGTGGCTGCTGGCCCGGCCCCTAATGATAACGGCCGAAAAAGGTGCTCAGACGAGCATTTATCTGGCTACGGCCTCACAAGTAGCCACCATTAGCGGACGATATTTCAAGAACAGCAAACCAGCCCGCACTTCCGGCACCGCGCAAAATCGCGCCGAGGCCAGCCGGCTGTGGCGCATTTCGGAGGAGGAAACAGCGTTATAATACCTTGCTTCCGTTCGGTTGGCAACTGCTGATAATTCTATTTCTGACCTCACGTTTTGCCGCAGCTCCATGTTTAGCATGTCGGAAGTACAGGAACTCATCCAGCAAGGGGAAGGCGAGCAGCTGGAATTCAAGAAGAAAACCACGCATCCAACCCGCATTTCGCGCACGCTGGCATCGTTGGCCAATACCCGGGGCGGGCGCGTGCTGGTAGGCGTCGATGACGACGGCCGGATTGTGGGCGTGCGCGATGCGGAGGAGGAAAGGTATTTGCTGCGCCTGGCGGCCGAGCACTATGTGCAACCGCCCATTGCACTGCTTTTTACGGAGTTGGAAGAGGACGACCGCACGGTGCTCATTGTCGTGGTAGCGGAAAGCACCTGCAAGCCCCACCGCGCCCAGGTAGCGGAAGGCGACTGGCGCGGCTACGTGCGGGTGCGCGACGAAAGCGTGCAAACCAGCGGCCTAACGGAGCGCGTGCTGGAACGCCAGGAGCCCGCACGCTTCGAGCAGATTCCGCTCAACCGGCACGAACTGGCCGTAATGGACTATTTGCGCAAGCAGCCGCGTATTACCCTGGCCCAATTCATGAAGCTCGGCAATTTGGGTAAGCGCAGGGCGTACCAAACGCTGATTAAGCTTGTGCTGCACGGATACCTCCGCCACCACGACAAGGAAAAAGAGCCGTATTACACCCTCTGATTTTTCTGGCCAATGGATAACCGCTGCTTGTTGCGGCTCGCCAGAACCCACTAAACCAATCGAGCCTTATCAGCCCCGACGTATGAGGATGATAAGGCCCGGTGGCAAGAAAGCGGCGGCAAACGCACCGATAATAAATTCGGATTATTCGCTGCTGCTGTTTTTAGCGCGCTTCTTCTCGTCTTTGGCTGCTTTCTTCTCTTTCGTAGTTTTAGCAGGCTCCTTCTTTTTTTCTTTGCGGGGTTCTTGTGCTTTAGCCATGACGCAGCGGGGTTTGGGTAGAAACTAAATGATGTACTCGTAACGCAACGAAGTGCGTGGGTGTTGTATGAAAACGGGCTCTAGAACAGCTGAGGAAGGTACCGCTCCCGCAACACGGCTATATGGTGCAGCTCATGACCGGGAATGACGTAGAGCAGCGCCCGCACGCCGCTGGGGCCGTTGTTGGCCGTGCCGGTCCGGTCGAGCTGGGTGGGCGTGAAGGAACGGAACAAGGAAAGCGTAGCAGCCCGCACGGTGGCATATTCGGCCAGCATATCACTCAGCGGCCGGTCGTTGGCACCAGATTCGGGCACGTAGTCGTCCTGCTCGTAGCCGGGCAGGTCGGTTTGGTCGTTGCGGGAAAAGCGCAGGGCGCGGTAAGAGAAAATCCGCTCGGTATCGATGATGTGGCCCAGCATTTCCTTAGTGCTCCATTTGCCGGGGGCATAAGCGTATCGGGCCTGCGCATCGGTGAAATGCCCAATGAGCTGCGTAGGTAGCTGCGTGAGCAATTCCAGCGGGTCGGCACCCACGGGTACGTGCCGGATGTAGGTATCGTAATACGGCAGATACTGGCCGGGAATGGGGCGGGTGAGGGTTGACATAGACAAAAAGGCGTGGTGTCGGGGCGAAGGTAACCAACTTCCCGGGCCGTGGCTGCGTACACGGGCCAATTATTCCTTTAACTCTTTTCCGATGTCGTCACTTGCCGAAAAAGGATTTTCCATTTCCAAAAACGCGCTGTTCAGCGTATTTATCAACCGGGCGGGCCGGCTATTGGGTCGCCCCTTCAAAGTGGTGCTGGTGCTCAATGAGGTAGCCAACAAGCTGGCCGACAAAAAAAGCGGCGACAACAAGTTTCAGCAGCTCTTGAGCGTGATGCTGACCGTGGTGCGGATGGTGAAAAGCTACGTCAGCGGGGCCTACCGCCAGATTGAAACCCAGACGATTCTCTCGGGCCTGGGCGTGCTGCTCTACACCCTTTCCCCTATTGACCTGGTGCCCGACTTTATTCCGGTCGTTGGCTTTCTGGATGATCTGAGCCTGATGAGCTGGTTTGTGGGCAGCTTCCAGGGTGAAATCACCAAATTCCGGGAGTGGGAACAGACCCATGCCGATGAGGCCGCCGAAGCTACGAAGGACTTACCGGCGGTGGCCAAAGCTACCACTGAGCTGCTGGCTACGCCGGCCGTGGCCGAGTTGGGCCACTCGTAGTAAAGCTGACTGGTTCAGAACCCGTTGCAACCAATATACTTTATGAACCCCGACCAGCCGTGTCGGGGTTTCTGTTTTGGTGGCCGTGCCGGAATGGTGAACGTCGCCAAAATCCGCGAAATTTGCGCCACCCGCCGCTGTCGTGGCTTATTTGCTCCCAGTTTCTCTCCTATGCGCATCACTACCCGGCTGGCGCTGCTGGCCCTGTCCCTCTTTTGCTGCCTGCCTACGGCCCGTGCCGATGAAGGCCTCTGGCTGCCGCTCCTGCTCAAGCAGCTCAACGAAGCCGACATGCGCAGCAAAGGCCTCAAGCTCAGCGCCGAACAGATTTACAGCGTAAACCAAGGCAGCCTGAAAGATGCCGTGGTGCAGTTCGGCGGCGGCTGTACCGGTGAAATTGTTTCCGACCAGGGCCTGCTGCTCACCAACCACCACTGCGGCTACGGTCAGATCCAGCAGCATTCGTCGGTCGAAAAAGACTACCTCACCAACGGTTATTGGGCCATGAACCGCGCCGAGGAGCTGCCCAACCCCGGCCTGACGGCCACCTTCATCGTCCGGATGGAAGACGTGACGAGCCAGATTCTGGCGGGCGTGCCCACGAACAGCATCACGGAAGCCGACCGCGAAAAGCTGGTGCAGACCAACATCCAGCGCGTGGCGCAGGCAGCCGTGCAGAACACGCACTATCAGTCGTTTATTCGGCCTTTTTATAATGGTAACGAATACTATATGTTTATCACGGAGGTGTTTCAGGACATCCGGCTGGTGGGCGCGCCGCCGAGCAGCATCGGCAAGTTTGGCGGCGATACCGACAACTGGGCCTGGCCCCGCCACACCGGCGACTTCAGCATCTTCCGCATCTACGCCGGGCCCGACAACAAGCCCGCTCCGTATTCAGCCGATAACAAGCCGTTTAAGCCCCGTCACCATTTGCCTATTTCCCTCAGCGGCATCAAGCCCGGCGACTTCACGCTGGTCTTCGGCTTTCCGGGTCGTACCAATGAGTACCTCACCTCCTGGGGGGTGGACGAAGTATATTCGCTCTCAAATCCGGCCAAAATAAAGGTGCGCGACGCCAAACTCCGCATCCTGGACCAGGATATGAAAGCCTCCGATAAGGTTCGGATTCAGTATTCGGCTAAGTACGCGGGTATTGCCAACTACTGGAAAAAGTGGATTGGCGAAACCCGGGGCCTCAAAAAACTGGATGCTGTGACGCGCAAGCAGGAGCAGGAAGCCAAGTTTACGCAGTGGGCACAACACGGTACCGAAGCCCAACAGGCCGCCTACGCCCCCCTACTGCCTCAGCTCGAAAAAAACTACCGCGCTGTGCGCGACTATACCCTGGCCCGCGACTACGTGACCGAGGCCGCGCTGGGCATCGAGCTCATTGCGTATGCCAACAGCCTGCTGCCGCTGGTGGACATGGTGGAGAAAAAAGCCCCGGCGGCCGACGTGGCCACCGCCGTTGCGCGGGCTAAAAAGGGGGTAGCGGGCTTTTTCCGTAACTATTCCGCCGCCACCGACCGCAAAGTAGCCGCCGCCTTGCTGCCGCTCTACGCCGACGGCACGCCCGCCACGCTGCTGCCCGGCTACGTGCAGGCACTGCAGAAGCAGTATCCTGGCAAACCTGGCTGGGCATCGTTCGTCAACGCCCTCTACGATAAGTCGAAGCTCACAACTGAGAGCAGCGCCCAGGCCGTGCTCGACGAAGTAGCCAAAGGCAACCTGCGCGTCCTGCGCGACGACCCCGCCACCCAGTTGGCCAACGCCATTATTACTCATTACCGCGCGGCTATTCTGCCGGCCTACACCACACATACCGACAATATTGCCCTGCTACAGCGCACCTACGTGGCCGGCCTGCGCCAGATGCACACCGACCGCAAGTTTTACCCCGACGCCAATTCCACTTTACGCGTGTCTTACGGGCAGGTAGCCGCTTACGAGCCCGCCGATGGCGTGCAATACGACTACTTCACTGATCTGGACGGCATCATGGAAAAAGCCGACCCCACCAATCCCGATTTCGAAGTACCGGCTCGCCTTGCGGAACTCTACCAGAAGAAGGATTATGGCCCTTACGCCCTGAATGGCACCGTACCCGTAGCTTTCATTGCCACCAACCACACCACCGGCGGCAACTCTGGCTCGCCCGTCATTAACGGGAATGGGGAGCTGATCGGCATCAATTTCGACCGTAACTGGGAAGGAACTATGAGCGACATTATGTTCGACCCGGACCGGGTGCGCAATATCACCCTCGATGTGCGCTACCTGCTGTTTGTGGTCGATAAATACGCTGGTGCGGGCCATTTGGTGAAGGAAATGACCATAGTTGGCGCTTCAACCGCCGCTGCGCCCGAAGCTGGAAAAGACGCAAAAAAGGTGAAGTTGAAACGCAAGGAAAAAGCTGGCGCTGTAAACTAGCGGGGGCTATTTGCCACTTATAAAGCGTCGCTTCTCGGGTGGAGGCGGCGCTTTTTGTTTCTTTGGGCGACTTATGAAACGTTTCTCTTTTCCCCAACGGCTGCGGGGCTTCTCGCTAGGGCTACTGCTGGGCAGTACGCTGCTTACCGCGCAGGCTCAATCTCCCGCTGCTCCTGCTACACTTTTGCTACGCCCCGCCGCCGTTTTCGATGGCGAAACTCTGCATGCGGGCTGGGTGGTGGTGGTGGAAGGCGACAGAATAAAAGCCGTTGGGCCGGCAGCAACAATCAGTGCCCCAGTCGGTGCCCGCACCCTCGATTTACCAGGTCAAACCTTGCTGCCGGGCCTGATTGAAGGCCATTCGCACCTGCTGCTCCACCCCTACAACGAAACGAGCTGGAACGACCAGGTGCTACAGGAGTCACAGGCGCTGCGGGTGGCCCGGGCCACGGCTCACGCCCGCCACACGCTGCTGGCCGGCTACACCACCGCCCGCGACCTGGGCTCGGAGGGCGCGGGCTACGCCGATGTGGGCGTAAAACAAGCTATTGAGCAGGGCATTATTCCTGGCCCCCGCCTGCTGGTAGCCACCCGGGCACTCGTAGCCACGGGCAGCTATGGGCCCAAGCTTTCGGTGGATGTAGACGTGCCGCAGGGCGCACAGGAAGCCGATGGTACCGATGGCATCGTGCGGGCCGTGCGGGAGCAAATCGGGAAGGGGGCAGATCTTATCAAGGTGTATGCTGACTACCGCTGGGGCAAAGGCGAGCCGTCGCGCCCCACGTTTTCGCAGGAAGAGTTGACCCTGATTGTGCAAACCGCCCGGGCCGCCGGCCGCCCCGTGGTGGCGCACGCCTCCACGCCCGAGGGCATGCGCCGCGCCACGCTGGCCGGAGTCGAAACCATTGAGCACGGCGACGGGGGCACACCGGAAATATTCAAGCTCATGAAGCAGCGCGGCGTAGCCCTGTGCCCCACCGTGGCCGCCGGCGACGCAATTTCGCAGTACCAAGGCTGGAAAAAAGGCCAGGGCCCGATGCCGGAGCGCCTGGAGCAAAAGCGCCTGAGCATGCAGGCCGCCCGCAAAAGCGGCGTCATCATAGCCATTGGTGGCGACGTGGGCGTGTTTCAGCACGGCGACAACAGCCGCGAGGCCGAGCTGCTGGTGCAGAAGTACGGCTTCTCGGCCCTGGAAGTAGTGCAGGGCCAGACCAGCGGCAATGCCCGCATTTTTCATCTGCAGGACCGGGGCCGGATTCAGCCGGGCCTGCTCGCCGACCTGGTGGCCGTGGCAGGCGACCCAACCCGGCAAATTACCGCGCTGCGGCAGGTAAAATTGGTACTGAAAGGCGGCGTAGTTTACACCAATGATAAGTAGAACATGGATATTTTTGATCTGACCTCTGCCATTCAAAAGAGCCTCCTGTACTTCGTGCCAGCAGACGCTACGGAAGAAAGCGTATATGAGAATTTGATTGCGGAAGGGATTGGACCGGCGTTAGCAGACCGGATAATCATCTTCACGCCTACCGCTTTTGGGCGAGTGATGATGCGTCATTTAGCACTTGTATTCCCAGCCACCTATCGAATTCAGCGGGAAAGCGGAGAATTGTCCGATTCGCTTTTACTAACTTCTGAGCCGGTCTATCAGGCAGCATTGAACTTGGCCTACACTATTGCCAGTGCCCAAATGTGGGAGGAAGCGCTTCACTCAGAAGTGGCCTATTGGAGTGCAGAAGCCGAAGTTGTAAGTCAAGCACTGGTCGAAGGGTATCCGACGGCGAATATTAAGCCTACGGAGTTGATTGTGCACTGGTTTGTGTAGCTGTACCTAAACAGGTAGCCTACTACAAAGACCCCAGTTACCCTGGCCGCTCCACGCCCAGTTTCTGCAGCTGCTCCGCGTATTTATCATATATCACCCGCAGGTCCTCGCCGTGCTTGCCGGCATCGACGCCAATGCTGACGTTGCTGCTGTGGAAGCGGTGCAGGTGGCTGATGTGGGGAGACAGCACCGGCAAATGTCCGGCCAGCAAAAAGCGCACGTACAGGTCGAGGTCCTCGGCCATGGGCAGCTCTTCGTCGTAGCCCCCGACCTGGTCAAATAGCGCCCGGCTGTAGCACACGTTGCCCTGAATAAAGTACTCGGCTTTGAAAATGGCCTGCAACATTGCCTGCGGCGTTTCGAAGTGCCAGGCGTAATAATCCTCGCCGGGCAGGTAGCGCCCATCCTGGTCCACGCGGGGGAAGTCGGCCACGAACCAGGGCTGCTGCGGATTCTTTTCAACCAGCCGGGCATAGTGGTATAGTGGTAGAGGCAGCGCTGCAGCAGAACATCATCGTCGTCGAGAGGCACGAGCCAGGCGCCGGTATCGGTTTGCTCGATGAGGCGGTTGCGGGCCCGGCCGGCGCGCACTGTATCGGGGTGGCTCCAGTAGCGCAGGGCGTGGTCGGGCTGCCGGACGGCTTCCCGCAGCCACGCGGTGGTCCCGTCCGTCGAGCCGTTTTCGTAGATAAGATGCTCCCGGGGAAAATCGAGCGGGGCGCTGATAGTGGCCTGGAGGCTGGCTTCGGGCAGGTACTGCCGACGGTTGTGGCTGGGGGTAATCAGGGCGAAATGGATACCCACTATTCTGCTTTTGCGGCCAAAAAGTTGCCTTTCGGGCCCGCTCGGCCCAACTTTCCACCTCCCGGCGGCGTTTAGCAACTACCATTTCTCCCCTATGGCTAAGTTCGTCGTTACCCTGCGCTTTCCGGATTCTTTTGATGCCGAGTTCATTGCCCTGATTCCAGAGCACCGGAGCCTGATCAACCAGCTTATTGAGTCCAATGTGGTGGAAGCCTACGCCATCAGCGCCAACCGAACCCGTGGCTGGGTCACGATGAACGGCAGCAGCGAAGAGGTTATCCGGAACACCGTGGAGCAGTTTCCGCTCTACCCTTTCTTGCTGCAGGTCGAGATTGATGAACTGTTCGTATTCGACAGCACGGCCTCCCGCTTTCCGCGTATCAGCCTCAATTAAGCCCTTTATAAAGCCGCCAGCAGCTCCGGCGCGATTTTAGCTAAAGGCGTTTTTTAGCCTTCTGTATTTCCTGTTTCTGCCCTGCATGACTTTCCCTCTCCGGTTCCTGGTTTTCGCGGTCATTCTTCTGGTTGCCCTGGCCGCCGCCCCGGCTCCCGCCGATAAGCCTACCACCGAACAAGTTCTCTCCCGCCTCACCAGCTCCATCGAAAACCTGAAAACCCTGCGCTGCAACGTGCGGGCGCAGGAGCGGCTGGCCGACAACAAGTATCAGCAGGCACGCACGGCCATGAAAATGGCCTTCAGCCCGCTGAAAGTGTATTTGCGCAACCAAAAAGGTATTGAAGTACTCTGGGTGACGGGCCAGAACAGCGGCGATGCCTGGGTCAACCCCAACAGCTTCCCCTACGTTACGCTCAACCTGGACCCCAACGGCTCAGTGATGCGCCGCAACCAGCACCACAGCGTTCTGAATGCCGGTTTTGGCACCTTTGCCGATCTTATCCAGGGCTCCAGCCTGCGCCAGGACCACGCCTACGAACGCAGCTTCCGCTACACCGGCGACTCCATTGTGGGGGGCCGTGCCTGCCACGTGCTTCGTTCCGACTTCCCGCAGTTTCGCTACATCACCTACAAAACCACCAAGCCGGAGTCCATTGCCCGCATTGCCGACCGGTTTGGCTGCGGCGAATACCGCATTATGGAACGCAACAACCTGACGGCGGAAGAACTAGTGCCCGCCGGCAAAACGCTGCAGGTGCCCAACAGCTACGGCCGCCGCACCATCGTTTGCGTCGATCTGAAAACCTTCCTGCCGGCCGTTGTGCAGGTGAACGACGACAAGGGCTTATTCGAAAAGTTTGAGTTCTCGGATGTCGTCGCCAACCAGCCTATTCCGGCCGCTGAGTTTGCGAAGGATTTCAAGGGCTATAAGTTTTAGGAGTGAGTTTGCCAGGTATCAGGCGACGCTTGTCGAAGCCTGATACCAAAACCAAGCGGTGTGGTCAAATCCCTACCATATTCTGAAGCAAAAAGCGACAAACAGAAGCGGCCCTCCTGCTCAGGAAGGCCGCTTCTGTTTGTAGTAGCTGGTAGGTATGCTAACGATATCCGCCGCAAGATTTGCTCGGGTGAGAGCAAATCCGGAAGTCTAGCGGCGCATGGCTTTTTCGATTTCGTCCCACATCGGGGCCGGAATCATTTCCAGCTTGTTGAACTCGCCGGCACCATTGAGCCATTCGCCCCCATCAATAGTCACTACTTCCCCGTTGACGTAGGCGGAGAAATCGGACACCAGATACGCGGCCAGGTTAGCCAGCTCCTGGTATTCGCCCACGCGCTTGAGCGGCACGGAAGCGGCCGGGTCGAGCTTGGCGGCCAAAGGAGCCGGAAACAGGCGGCTCCAAGCCCCTTCCGTAGGGAATGGACCGGGCGCAATGGCGTTGGAACGAATACCATATTTGGCCCATTCCACGGCCAGGGAGCGGGTCATGGCCAGCACGCCGGCTTTGGCCGCCGCCGAGGGCACCACGTAGGCCGAGCCCACGGAGGCATACGTAGTGACGATATTGAGGATGGTACCGGGCTTTTTGTCGGCAATCCAGCGCTTGCCGAAGGCCAGCGTGCAGTTGTAGGAGCCGCGCAGCACAATGTCCACGATAACGTCGAAGGCTTTGTGCGAGAGGCGTTCGGTGGGGCTGATAAAGTTGCCGGCCGCGTTGTTGAGCAGCACATCTACGCCGCCAAATTCGTCGATGGTGCGCTGCAGCATGTTCTCCACTTCGTCGTACTTGCGCACGTCGCACTGCACGGCCAGCACCTTACCGCCGGTTTGCTGCCGCAGCTCGTCGGCCGTTTTTTCCAGCACGTCCAGCTTGCGGCTGCTGATGGTGACGTTGGCCCCGAGCTGCAGGAAATACGTGGTCATGGCGCGGCCCAGGCCGGTTCCGCCGCCGGTCACGACGATTGTTTTGCCTTGGAGCGCGTTGTCGCGGAGCATGGGTTGGGTGTAGGCAGGCATAGAGAAGCAGGAAAAGAAAGGAGTGGTTGGATAGCTGCAAGAACGGGATTTGTTGGCGTTGCCCACATAAAAAACGAGAAGAAGGTTTTTTCACCACCTTTGGCTCCCATGACGGTTCCTCCTCTTTCTTCCCACCCCTCGGTTGCGGTGCTCGGCTGCGGCTGGCTAGGCTTGCCCCTGGCCCAGGCCCTGGTGCGGGCCGGTCATCCGGTAGCCGGCACCACCACCACGCCCAAGCAGTTGCTCACCCTCCGCGACGCGGGCATCACGCCGTATCTGCTGCGCCTGGGCCCCGATTTTAGCGCCACCGATGCCGACACGCTCCGCGCCTTGCTCACGGGCATCGATGTGCTGGTGCTCAATATTCCGCCCCGCACGGCGGGCACCGGAGGCTACCCAGCCTTGTTGCGGCCGGTGGGTAGCGCCGTGTTGGCGGCCGGCGTGCGGCACGTGCTGTTTGTGAGCTCTACGGGCGTGTATCCCGATGAGCCGCGCCGGATGAAGGAAGCCGATGCGGTGGCCTCGGCCGAGGCGACATCGGACTTACTGCGCGCTGAAGGCCAGTTTACTTCCTCGGCTGGCCACTGGCAAACGACCGTCGTGCGCCTGAGTGGGCTCATTGGCCCGGCCCGGCCGCCCGGCCGCTTTCTGGCGGGCCGCCGCGACCTTCCCAACGGTGATGCGCCGGTCAACCTGATTCATCTGCACGACTGCATCGGCTTGCTGACCAGCATTATCCGGCAGCAGGCCTGGGGGTATACCTTCAATGCCAGTGCCGCCCAGCACCTTTCGCGCCGGGAGTTTTACCCGGTAGCGGCTCAACATCTGGGGTTGGAGCCGCCGGTTTTTGTGGCCGAATCAACGGCGGGCAAAACCATCGACAGCACACTGGTGCGCCAGAAGCTGAATTACCAGTTCCAGCACGACGATTTGCTAGCGGCCCTGCCCCACTGCTGATCCGGCGGCCAAACCCGGCGGCAAGACCAGCGTTCTGTGCCGTATCTTTGCCCCGTGAATACCAATAAACCTACCGCAGTGGTGCTGGGCGGTGGCGCGGCCGGCTTTTTCGGGGCCATTGCCTGCGCCGAAGCCAACCCGAAGCTGCGCGTCTATCTGATTGAAAAAACGGGCAAGCTCCTCGGCAAAGTCCGGGTATCGGGCGGGGGCCGCTGCAACGTGACGCACGCCTGCTTCTCGGCCGCGCAGCTGGTGCAGCATTACCCGCGGGGCGGCAAAAAGCTCAAGGAGCCGTTTCAGCTTTTCGGGGCTCAGGACACCGTGCAGTGGTTTCGGCAGCGGGGCGTGGAGCTCAAAACGGAAGCTGATGGCCGCATGTTTCCCACCACCGATTCGTCCGAAACCATTGCGCACTGCCTGCTGGAAGCAGCCCGTCGCGCCGGCGTCCAGATTCTACTCAGCACCACGGCTGAGCGTATCGAGCCGCTGCCAGCCGGTGGATTCAGCGTACAGCTCACCGGCCAGCACGCCCAAACCCTGCACGCCCAGCGCCTGCTCATCGCCACCGGCGGCGTGCCCAAGTCGGAGGGCTACGACTGGCTCCGGACGCTGGGACATACCATTGCCGAGCCCGTGCCCTCCCTGTTCACCTTCAACGTGCCCGAGTCGCCGCTCAAAGAGCTTATGGGCGTGAGTGTACCCCACTCCCGCGTGGTGCTGGCTGGCGAAAAGCTGGACTACGAAGGCCCGCTGCTCATCACCCATTGGGGCGTGAGTGGGCCGGCCGTGCTCAAGCTGTCGGCCTGGGGAGCCCGCCGCTTACATGAGCTTCAGTATACCGGCACGGCGCTCGTCAACTGGATTCCGACGTATAGCGAAGACTCGCTGCGCACCTGGCTGCTGACCTTCCGGGCCGATAGCGGCCGTAAAGTAGTGCTGGTGAATGCCTTGTTTGGTTTGCCGCAACGCCTGTGGCGGGCGCTGGTCGAGCAGGCCGGCGTAGGCCCCGAAACGCGCTGGAACGAGCTGCCGGTGAAGCAGCAAAACCGCCTGATTGAGCTGCTGGTGCGTATGCCGCTGGCGGTGCGAGGCAAAACCACGTTCAAGGAAGAGTTCGTAACCTGCGGCGGCGTGGTGCTTGGTGAGGTCAATATGAAGACGCTGGAAAGCCGACTGCAGCCCGGTCTGCATTTTGCCGGCGAAGTACTCGACATCGACGGCATCACCGGCGGCTTCAACTTCCAGGCCGCCTGGACCACCGGCTTTCTGGCCGGGCAGGCTATGAGCACCGCTCCGCTACCGGCTTAGCCTGTTGCTGGCAAACCGGAGCCAGCGTGAATTTCACGGGAGCTGTCATAAGATTCACGCGACCAGCTATAAAAGTCATGACTGCTCCCGTGAATTGGATGCGGCCGGTCATAAAATTCATCCAACTGCTCGTCAATTTCACAGGACTGGGCGTGAAGTTCACGAGAAGTCGCATCCAATTCATGGGAGCGGTCATGACTTTTACTGCCGCTGGTTTGGATTTCAATACCACGCCTGTTGTGGGGGCATAAGTAGGCGCGGGGTGGGCACGCCCATAGCACGGTGGACCAGGTTACGGGTTCGTCCTACGCAACCCTAACCGTCCGCTGGGAGTAAAGAGAGGCACTAGTTCTTTCCTTCACCCCCAAACGACCACCGACCCTATGGAAGCCAAAGCCACCCAAGCCCTCGCCAACGAACTCATCGAAACTCTTAAGGATGGCCAGAAAGGCTACGCCGAGGCCATGACCGACGTGGAAGACGCGGACCTCAAAGAGACGTTCAAGAAATATGCGGCCCAGCGCTCCAGCTATATCACTGAACTGGAGGACCAGATGCACAAGCTCAACCTGCACCCCGACGAGGAAAGCTCCGTAACCGGCACTATTCACCGGGCCTTCATCAACCTGAAGAGCATCGTCACCAGCAAGGACCGCCACAGCATTCTGGCCGAGTGCGAGCGGGGCGAAGACTACGCCAAGAAAGCGTACCAAACTGCCCTCAAAGCCCAAGACCTACCCGCTGCCCTAAAGACCGTCATCGAAAAGCAGTACCAGGGCGTACAGCAGGGCCACGATGAAATCCGTACCCTGCGCGATGCGTCGGCCAAGAAGTAAATTCCTTTTGTCTACGGACATATGTAGCACATAAAAAAGGCCCGCTGGAAATTCCAGCGGGCCTTTTTTATGCTCGTTCAGTTCCGACTATTCGTCGAAATCCTGACGCGGACGTGGCGCTGGGCTGCTGCCTTCGCTACGGTTGCCGCCGCGGAAGCCGCCGCTTTCGCCATCGCGCTTGCCTTTGTAGCCGCCACCGTAGCTGCTGCCGCCTTCGCGGTTGCCGCCTTTGTAGCCACCACCGTAGGAGCTACCGCCGCCTTCACGGTTACCACCTTTGTAGCCACCGCCGTAGCTGCTGCCGCCTTCACGGTTGCCGCCTTTGTAGCCGCCGCCGTAGCTGCTGCCACCCGAGCGGTTGCCGCCAAAGCCACCTTCGCGACGCTCACCACCGAACGAACCCGGACCCCGACGAGCGGGACGATTGTCGTCGGCACCGCCGAAGCCGCCTGGGCCGCGGGTGTTGCCTTCCTGCTGCGCATCACCTTCCTGGCGGGGCGTAGCAATATTGAACGACACCGGACGGCCCTGAATCGAAGAGCGGCCTAGCTTGGTGGTAATTTCCTCGGCAAACTCCGAAGGCACTTCCACAAAGCTGAACTTGTCGTAGAGGGCAATATCACCAACTTTGCTGCCAGTCAGGGCAGTGTTTTCGGCAATCAGGTCCACGATGTCGCGCGGATGCACCCGGTCTTTTTTGCCCATCGTAACAAAAAGGCGCGTGAAGCCGGGGCGCACGGCGCCTTGCTGGCGGCCGGCTTCGAGGCTTTTCTCGGCCTGCTTGTCTTCTTTCATCGTCATGCGGAGCAGAGCAGCGGCCACGTCCAACGACGTGATATCCTCTTCCTGATCCAGCAAACGCTGCACGCGGGTTACGTATTTCTCCAGCTTACCCTTCTCAATGATGTCCTTGATCTGAGCCAGGAACAGCGTGGTTTTCACTTCCGACACATCTTCGAAGGACGGAATCCGCTCCTGCTTGATATTGGCTTTGGTGAAGCGCATAATGTCGCGCAGCTTGTAGATGTCGCGGCCACTCACGAAGGTAAAGGCCTTGCCCAGCTTGCCGGCGCGGCCCGTGCGGCCAATGCGGTGTACGTAGTACTCTTCGTCAGCTGGCAGGTCGTAGTTTACGACGGCTTCCACGTTCTCCACATCGATGCCGCGGGCGGCTACGTCGGTGGCGACCAGGATTTCGAGCGTGCCCTTACGGAACTTGTCGAGGGTATTCTGACGCTGCTGCTGGCCCATGTCGCCATGCAAGCCGTCGGCGAAGTAGCCGCGAGCCTGCAATTCAGCTACGCATTCGTCTACCATACGCTTCGTATTACAGAATACGATGGTCGACTTGAGGTTATACATGTCGATGATGCGGGACAGCACGTCCTTTTTCATCGGGTTGCGCACCTCGTAGTACATCTGCTCGATGTTCGTAACGGTCAGCTCCTGGTGGTTGACTTTTACGATCTGCGGATTTTTCTGGTACTTCTTGGTGAGCTCCATGATCGGCTTGCTCATCGTGGCCGAGAAGAATACCGTCTGGCGCTCCTCGGGCATCTTGCTCAGCACAATCTCGATGTCCTCGCGGAAGCCCATGTCGAGCATTTCGTCGGCTTCGTCGAGGATAATCTTGGTGGCTTTATCCAGCTTCAGCGTACCACGCTCCAGGTGGTCCATCACGCGGCCGGGCGTACCGATTACGATCTGCACACCGCGCTCCAGAGCCTGGAACTGCCGGTCGTAGCTCTGCCCACCGTAGATTGGCACAACGGCCAAACCACGCTTATACTTGCCCAGCTTCTGGATTTCGCCCGAAACCTGCACCGCCAACTCACGCGTAGGGCACAGAATGAGTACCTGTACGGCGCGGCTGTCGGTGTCGACACCTTCGATGGCGGGAATGCCGAACGCGGCGGTTTTGCCGGTACCCGTCTGGGCCTGACCGATAACGTCCTGACCAGCCATGAGGACTGGAATAGCGGCGGTTTGGATAGGAGATGCTTCCTCGTAGCCGAGGTCCGAAATGGCGCGCATCATCTCTTCCGAGAGATTCAGCTCTTCAAATTTTACTTTTTCCATGACTTTGTTTGATGGAATGGGAGACACTAGCTCTGAAAACAGCTTATTCAGCGACGTTCCTCTCCCACTCAACAACAACGACAAGCGACGGAAGCAACGGACGGAAGACGAAGGCGGCCAGCCTATTAGATTACTGCAGCCTATGCTGCGCGGAACATGGCCGTTCTCAATGCGGCTGCAAAGGTACGGCTTTTCCGCTATAAAAGATAGGGGACTGGTGTTCTAGTGCTGAAATACTCAAAATAGGCCGGGCCGTTCTGAGCTAGCGAAAGGTCACCAACGAGTAGTAGTCTATCACTGGTTCCGGGCTGCCAACCGCTGGCACTGGGTAAACGCAAAGAAGCTCGCACTGCTGCGAGCTTCTTTGTTTCATCCGAAGACGAAAGGTCAAACTAAACCAACGATACCTTTACGGCATTGAGGCCTTTTTTGCCCTGTGCAACGTCGAATTGCACTTTGTCATTTTCGCGAATCTCGTCCACCAAGTCACTTACGTGTACGAAGATGTCCTGACCTGATTCGTCGGATTTAATGAAACCAAAGCCCTTGGTGTCATTGAAGAATTTTACTGTTCCTGTCTGCATGTTGGTAAAATATGAATGTCATTTAAGTCAAGAGGCCAGAAAATTTGCTGGGCTCTTGGTAGAGCGTACAGCAGATATAAATGAAGCACTTTTTCTTAAACTTGTCCAAAGTTACGCATTTACGGCGAATGAGTTGGCATTATTCCGCTTTTACCTGCTTGCTCTTTTGAGGCCTCTCCTACTAAACCAGCTTTTCCAGGCTCTAAAGCCCTATTTTCCTCATGACTTTCGAAGAAATTTTTACGCAGCTCCAGGTTTTAGGCACCGAGCAAACCCGCAAATCCTACCTCCGGCACGGCAGCGGCCCCAACGTTTTCGGGGCGAGCTTCGCCACTTATGGGGTCCTGAAGAAGCAGTTTGTGGGGCGGGGCAAAGACAAGACACTGGCGCACGGCATGGCCCGGCAGCTCTGGCACACCCAGAACATCGACGCCCAATCCCTGGCTACGATGATTGCCGACCCGCAGCAGCTTACCGAAGCGGAGGCCGAAGTCTGGGCGCGGGATATTCAGTACTATGCCCTAGCCGATTTGCTGGCCGCGCTGGTAGCCCAAACGTCCTTTGCTCAGGCCAAAGTGGCGCAGTGGACAATGGCCCCCGCCGAAATGCTCCAACGGGTGGGCTACTCGCTGGTAAGTCGGCTGGCATTGGCTGCGTCCCTGCTGCCCGATGCTTTTTTCGAAGACCAGATCGTGCAGATGGAACGCGCCATTCAGACTGCTCCCAACCGGGCGAAGGAAGCCATCAACACGGCTTTCATAAGTATCGGGAGCCGGTCGGAGATGCTACGGGCGCTGGTGGAGCAAGCGGCAGCCCGCCTCGGCGACATCGTTATCGACCACGGCGACACGAGCTGCCAGACGTTTGCTATTCGGGAATACCTGGGGCGGGTGTGGGCACGCAAGGCGAAACCGGGCGCAACAACGCAAGCGGCGTAGTACCGACGTTACGTTTGCCGCAAAGCTTCCGCTGCCGAAACCTATAGGACTGTCGTGCCTGATCCGGCGTCAAGAGGCAGAAGCAGCTCGGCCGCTACGGTATCTGATTCCAGTGGCACGCGGGATACTTCGGCTCCGCGCTGCCACGCCCAGCATGACGTTCCGATACTAATCTTCTTTATACAGTAAGAGTGGGTTTGGGAATGGTCCTACTTGATCTGTCGTCCGCTTGTCGAAGCATCTCTACCACGCTGTTGAGTGGTTGCTACGAAGTGGGAGGGATGCTTCGACTCCGCTCAACATGGCGCAAACAGCGTTTTCACCACTTCCCAAACACGCTCTACTCCTCCTTCGTGTCTGAACATACGCCTTCCTTCCGCTTTTCTCGCCTCCTTCAGGTGGTAGAGACTGATATCGACGAGCTGAACCACGTGAACAATGTGCAGTACGTACAGTATGTACAGGATACGGCGGCGGCGCACTGGCACGCGGCATTTCCGGTGGGCGAACGGGAGCCTTATATATGGGTGGTGCTGGAACACCGGGTACGCTACCACAAGCCCGCGTTTCTGGGCGAGAAACTACGCTGCACCACTTGGGTGGGCACCGTGCGTGGGGCCCAGTCGCAGCGCTTCGTGCGCATCGAGCGGGCCGCCGATGACGTGCTGCTCTGCGAGGCCGAAACCCAGTGGGTGCTACTCGACCCGTCTACGCAGCGCCCGAAGCGGGTGACGCCGGAGGTGGAGCAACGGCTGCGGGTGGCGGTGTAGACAGACGTCCGAATCAGACTAATCCTCTGTCTTTGTTCCGCCAAGCTTTTGTAACGCTTCCGATACCATTCCAATCAGTACAGGCTCTGTTGAGCAAACACCAGCAAAAATCCATACTAATTTCCGGCCTTCAAATTCCATTTTAAACAAATCAATAGAACAGTAGCGCTTTATCGTCATCGAATTAATAAAAGAACTATTTGGGTAGGAGAGCATATAAGAAAAGTCTTCAATTTCACTAGTTTCCAAAATATCACCAGCATCAGTGTTATGCAGATAATTACTAATTGCCAGCATAATCTACACGTTATGAGTTCGTAAAATTTCAATCAGCACTTTTCTCAAGCTAGGAAATTGGTCATTAAACTCGAACGCAATCCTCATTAAGCCTATCATAAAGTTTGTTAACAGGTTAAATCATTCGTAATTAAACCCCCTATTACTCCAGCCTCTTTGTTGACGGTTTTCCTTCACTCAGACACCGCTCAATGGCGTTATTCCAAAAACTAATCATCCCGCTATCTGCCGACGCAGTAATTCTGCTGCCTAATATTTGGCTATCTATATGGCCCTCTGCATCAAACTCTATTGGCTGTGATGCGCTGATAATATCACTAACATCAAATATACTTCCTGTTAACTCGTAGTACTCTTCTAAAAAATACCACATTACCCAGAAGGCATCTTCTGAAGAAAGATTCACTTTTTTTGAGTTGTTCCATTTCGTTTGAAACGACACTCGACAAGGTGTATTTATCATAAGCCACAACATCAAAAATCTTCGACGTCCCGGTTTCGAACCACCTCTTATAAATAAGCCGGACATTCATATATAAATACAAATCTTTGCCATTATTATCATTAAGAGCCTGTTAAAAATTAGGCGTGGCCTATGTTTTCGATACTCCAAAAACGCCGTTCTGGGCAATTTCACGCCTTCCGCCCTGTGCTGGCCCAACAACAGGTATGTCGTTTTTGGCTTGTTTCGAGGTCAGATGTATTAGCCCCGCCTAATTTTTAACAGGCTCTTAATACAAGGCAACCATTTCTTTTCCGTTAGGCAATCTACCTAAAGCGGCCGGTTTAGCCCTACTTATCGATTATCTTGCACCCCGCTTTTCCCTCCCGCAATGCCTGCCACGTTCCGCATCTACTCCTCTTCTGCCGGCTCCGGCAAAACCTACCAGCTGACCAAGGAATACCTGAAACTGGCCCTGGGCTCCGAGGACCCGAGCTACTTCAAGAGCATCCTGGCTATTACCTTCACCAACGACGCGGCGGGTGAGATGAAAGAGCGCATTATCGGTGCGTTGCGGCGCTTTGCCTATCCCACCGAAGCCAACCAGGACGACACGCTGCTGCGCGACATTGCCCGGGAACTGGCCGACGAAGGGCTGCTGCCGCGCCACGCCGAAACGCCTGAGGAACAACAGCAGGAGCTGCGGCGGCGGGCGGCGGCTACGTTTCGGCTGGTGCTGTATCACTATGCCGACTTTGGCGTCAGTACCATCGACTCGTTTGTGCAGCGCATCGTGCAGGCTTTCACGCGGGAGCTGGGCTTACCGGCCACGTTTGAGGTGGAGCTGGACGGCGACGCGGTGCTGCAAAGCGCGGTAGCCCTGCTGCTGGACCGTGTGAACCGCGACCCGAATGCGGCGCTGCTCTCCCGTTCGCTGGCCGACTACGCCCTGAGCAAGGCCGACGAGGGCCGCAGCTGGAATAACCTGGCCGACGAGCTGGTGCAGTTCGGGCGCTTCCTGCTGAGCGAGCCGGTGCACGAGGCCGTGACGCAGCTCCAGAAAATGTCGTTGCAGGACTACCGCCGCCTGCACGAAACGCTGCGCAAGCGCAAGGAAGTCATTGAAAGCAAGTTTCAGCTGGTGGCGTTGCAGGCCATTGTGGCGCTGGAAACGGCCGGGGTGACGGAAGCGGATTTGTACCAGGGCAAAAACGGTATTATCGGCTATTTCACGAAGTGGGAAGAGCGCCTGCTGCCCGACAAGGAAGCCAACAGCTACGTGCGCGCCACCGTGGAGCAGGACAAGTGGTACAGTGGCAAGGTGAAAACGGCGGCCGACAAACAGCGCGTAGACGCCGTGAAAGAGGCTGTAACCACGTATTACCAAGAGCTGGAAAACCTGCGCGCCACTCTCCTCTCCGACTATATTTTGGTGAATGGAATGCTGCCGTACCTGTTTCATGTGTCGCTGCTGAGCGAGCTGAGCAAGGCCGTGGACCAGCTCAGTCGGGAGCGGGGCGTGGTGCTTATTGCCGAATTTAACCGTCGTATTGCCAGCATTGTGCTGCGCGAGCCGGTGCCGTTCTTGTATGAGCGCATGGGCGAGCGGTATTTGCACCTGCTCATCGACGAGTTTCAGGATACCTCGGTGCTGCAGTGGAACAACCTGCTGCCGCTGGTGGAAAACGCCGTATCGACCGGCAATCTGTCATTGGCCGTGGGCGACGCCAAGCAGGCCATCTACCGCTGGCGCGGCGGCGAGATGGAGCAGATTCTGCGGCTGCACCAGAACCAGACCGAGCACCTGTATGGCCGCGTGGCCGATGAGGAGCTGCGCGGGCTGTTGCAGGATCGGTATCTCACGCTCGATCAGGCCCTGCAGCCGGAGCAGCTGACTATCAACTACCGGTCGGCCCCGGAGATTATCAGCTTCAACAACGACTTTTTTGGGGAGGTGAGCCGCACGCACCCGCAGCTGCCGCTGGTGCAGGCTATTTATGACGAGCATTTTGGGCAGCAAACACCCGGTGGGGAGGCCGGCCACGTCGAGCTGCTCTTCACCGAGGACGACGCCCCGGCCCGCCGCTACGACCCCACGACCGGCGCCTACACCGCCGAAACCCTCCCCGGCGTGGGCCCGGAGGAAGTATTCGACTACGAAGCCAGCACGCTCTACCTCACCTTGCAGCTTGTGGAGCAGGCCGTGCAGGATGGGTTCCGGCTGCAGGATATTGCCGTGCTCTGCCGTCGTCGTAACAGCAGCCGCCAGGTCGCCAAGTTTCTGAAGGAGCGCGGCTACGCCATTATTTCCGCCGATTCGCTGTCGTTGGAATTTGCCGAGGTGGTGAATCTGCTGGTGGCTTTGTTTCGGGTGCTCAACCAGCCTGCCGACACGCTGGCGCGGGCCGAGACCCTGCTCTTGGTCGACAAGGTGGTGCGGCAGCTGGCCCCTACCCCGGCGCGGGCGCGCCACATTGCCACGCTGGCCAACGCGGAAAAGGCCCAGGCAATGTTTGACGAGCTACGGGCCCTGGGCTACGACGTGCGCGAGCAGGAGACCGGCAACCTGGGCCTCTACGAGCTAACCGAGCGGCTGATTGGCACCTTCGAGCTGCTGGGGCGCAACGAGGAAAGCGAGTACCTGTTTCGCTTCCTGGACCTCACCCTGGAGTACAGCCTGCGCTTCGGCAACAACCTCAACAACTTCCTGACATACTGGGAGCAGAAGAAAAGCGCGCTCAGCATCAACGCCCCGGCCGGCCGCGACGCCATTACCATTACCACGGTGCACAAAGCCAAGGGCCTGGCCTACGGCGTGGTCATCGTGCCCTTCGCCGACTGGAGCCTGACACCCTACCGCGGCACGCTGCTCTGGGGCCAGCTGCCCGCCGATGCCAAGCCCGTGCCCGAAATGCCGCCGATAGCCGTGGTGAGTCAGACACAGGCGCTGCTGCGCACCCCGCTGGCCCGGCAATACACCGAGGAGCTGGAGAAGACCTTTCTCGAGGGCCTGAATATGCTCTACGTGGCCTTTACCCGGCCGCGCCACCGCTTATACGTACTAAGCCGCCGGCCCAAGCCGACCAAAGTCGCCAAGGAAACAGAGCTAAGCGAAGCCACCGAGCCCGCCAAAACCGTGGCCGAGCTGCTGCACCGCTACTTGCTGGCAACCGGGCACTGGAACGACGAGCAGACGGCCTACATCCTGGCCGACAGCCACCACGCGGTGCCGCCGCTCAAAACCCAGCAGGCCACGACGCAGCCCTATTTGCTCACGAACCTGACCAGCACGCCCTGGGAAGAGCGCCTGCGCCTGCGCCGCCACGCCAATACGGTGTTCGATTTCGATGATCAGCAGGTGCAGCGCGAGTGGAACCGCAAGCTGCACTACGCCCTGCGCCGCACCGAAGTGGCCGCCGATGTGGAGCGCGTGGCCACCCAGCTGGTAGCCGAGGGCCTGGTCAGCAGCAAGGAGAAAGGAACGCTGGTGAGCTTGCTGCGCCGCACGGTCGAGAACCCGCAGCTGGCTCACTATTTCAGCCCGGCCGTGGCGGTAGAAACCGAGCGGGAAATTCTGGTGGGCGGCACCCGCCGGCAGGACTACAAGCCCGACCGGATCGTGTTTGAGCCCGCCGTGGGCCCCGTGCCCGGCCGCGTCACGGTTCTCGACTTCCGGATTCCGCCCCCCGAGCCCCAGCACCGCCGCACGTTGCAGCAGTACGCGGGCCTGTTCCGGCAGCTGGGGTATACGGATGTGCAGTGCGTGCTCTATTACTTTGACACGGAGGAGGTAATCGTGTTTTAGCCGTCGCTACCGCGAAGCTGCTTTTTACCTTTTGCTCACAAAGCGTATAGCGCGCCAGGGCTATGTAGGACCATAGAAAAAGGCGACTTTTAGGTTTGTCGGCCGCCTAAGCTGGTGCCGACAAACCTAAAAGCCGCCTTAGCAATAGCCTACTGCGGGCTGGCTACTTAGCGGGCTTAGCGAAACCGTCTTTCGTAGCGCGCTCCGTTACGATGGCCATACGCTTTTCCGTATCGGGATGCGAAGAAAACAGCTGGGCTCCTTTCGACGCTTTGGCCTGGCCCGCATCTTCCGACAGCTTCTGGAGCTTGCCAAAAGCTGAGGCCATGTACCACGGATTAACTTTCTGGCCTTTCAGCAGCTCATAGCCGTAGCCATCGGCGCTGCTTTCCTGGGCCCGCGAAAAGGAAGCATTGGCCACAGCCTGCCCCAGGTCGCCGAGTTGCGAGTCGCTCAGGGCGGCTCCGGCCCCACCCTGCGACGATACGCCTTCCTTGAGGGCCGAACTGAGCAGCGCCGTGCGGAAAGCATCGCGGGAATCTTTGTGCTTGACGTGGCCGATTTCGTGGCCGATAACCCCCAGCACTTCCTGGTCGGTCATCAGATCCAGCAGGCCCGCAAATACCCGCACGCTGCCGTCGGCACAGGCAAAGGCATTGACGTCTTTCACCAGATACACTTTGTAGTTCATACTCATGCCATCGTAGGTACCCAGGGTGGCTACCAGCTTCTGCAGGCGCTTGGCCAGCGGGTGGGTAGCAGGTGCCACGGAGTTGTTGGCATCCATCCAGGCCACGTATTCCTGGGTGTGCTGAATTACTTCTTCGTCGCTGAGCGTAATGGCCTTGGCCGCTTTCAGCCCCGCCCCAATGGATTTGGTGTTGAGCTTTAGCTGGGCTTGAGCACCGGAAAAGGAGGCAGCTACGAGGCAAACGGCTAGGGTGAGGAATTGCTTTTTCATTGAAAAGCAAAGGATTGTATTAGAAAAGAAATATACAGAAATGGAAACGGGCGCGAAGTAGGGCAATATTTTTGAAGTATCCAGCCTGTGGTGCAACCCGCCGGCCAAAGCCGGTACTTTTGCAAGGCCCAATTTGTAGTCGTTTATGTCTCAGTTGCCCCCCGTTCCCGACAAACGCCAGGCCGCTCTCGGCTTCATCTTTATTACGCTGTTGCTGGACGTTATCGGCTTTGGCATCATCATTCCGGTGCTGCCCAAGCTCATTACCCAGCTCATCGGCGGCACGTTGAGTGAGGCCGCCAAGTACGCCGGCTGGATGATGTTTGCCTTTGCCAGCATGCAGTTTCTGTTTTCGCCGGTGCTGGGCAACCTCTCCGACCAGTACGGCCGCCGGCCGGTGCTGCTCACGGCGCTCTTCGGCTTCGGCCTCGATTACCTGTTTCTGGCCTTCGCGCCCACCATCGGCTGGCTGTTCGTGGGCCGTATTATTGCCGGCATCACCGGGGCCAGCTTCACGACGGCCGCCGCTTACATTGCCGATATCAGTACGCCCGAAAAGCGGGCCCAGAACTTCGGTATGATCGGGGCCGCCTTTGGGCTGGGCTTCATCATTGGGCCGGTAATCGGGGGCACGCTGGGGCAGTTTGGGCCGCGCGTGCCGTTTTTGGCCGCCGCCGGCCTGACGCTGCTCAACTGGCTCTACGGCTACTTTGTGCTGCCCGAGTCGCTCGAAAAAGCTCACCGCCGCAAGTTCGACTGGCGCCGGGCCAACGCGCTGGGCTCGTTGCGGCAGCTGCAGAAATACCCCGTGATTCTGGGGCTGGTGTCGTCGCTGGTGTTCGTCTACATCGCGGCGCACGCCACGCAGGGCACCTGGTCGTATTATACCATGTATAAATTCGGCTGGAACGAGGCCTGGGTGGGCTATTCGCTCGGCGCGGTGGGCTTGCTGACGGCGCTGGTGCAGGGCGTGCTCATTCGCTACCTCAACCCCAGGCTCGGGGCCAAGCGCTCGGTTTTTCTGGGGCTGACACTGTATTCGGTGGGCTTCACGCTGTTCGCCTTCGCTCCTACGGGGTGGGCCATGTTCGTTTTTCTGGTGCCTTACTGCCTGGGTGGCATTGCGGTGCCGGCCCTGCAGGGCATTATGTCGGGGCAGGTGCCGGCCAACGAGCAGGGCGAGCTGCAAGGCGCGCTGACGAGCCTCGTGAGCCTGACCTCCATCGTGGGGCCGCCGCTGATGACCAACCTGTTTGCCTTTTTCACCGGCCCTAGGGCCCCGGTGCACTTCCCCGGCGCCGCTTTTCTAACGGGCGCGGTCCTCACCGTTATCAGCACGCTGCTGGCCATGAAGTCGTTACGCCACTACGTAGCGCCCGTGGTGCCCGTGGCAGTGCCCGAGGAAGTGGCCGTAGGGCATTAACTCTTGCGCTGAGCTGTTGCAGGCTTTTTTGATTTGTGAAAACACCTTCGCCTCGGCGACAACGTGGCCTACCGGTTCAGAAATTCCTTTACCCTGGGATGCGTGAGCAGCTTGTACAGCATCAACAAGGAGCCTACGACTTTGAGCGTCATACCGACGATAAGCAGCTCACTGGCTCCTTCCCAGTGCGAGATTTTGAACAGCGCACCCACAAAATCGGCGCATAGCCCCAGAACCAATAGGATAAGTGCATGCTTCGCTTTCATAGAATAATAAAGCAAACCGATAAGTAGTCAGGCTAGAGGCAATATTGGGGCTTTTTTGTCAGCCAGCCACCACACCAGCCTCATTCATTTCAGAAAAGATGAGCTATTGAAATCTAGTGGGGCCGCTAGCTGGCGCGTGGGTCACAAATGCCCGCTCCCGGCCGTAGCGTCCCGCTTTCACTCTGCCGGGAAGCCGCCGTTTTTCATACAAACCTCAAATTTGGGCTGTAACTTTAGGTCTTCTTAGCCGCTCGTATGTCTATTATCGCCTCTACCCTACCCATCACAACCACCGATTCCTTCCTCTCCCAAGCCGCCCGCGACTTAATCACGCGCTTTCCGGGCGCGGAGCTGTCGGATTTGGTCGTGGTGGTGCCCACGCGGCGGGCGGTGGTGTATCTGAAAAATGAGCTGAGCCTGGCCACTGAAGCCGGCTCGGCGGTGTGGAGCCCGCGCGTGGCGGCCATGGAAGACTACATGGTGGAACTGTCGGGGGTGCAGGTCGAAGAGCCCATTGCCCTGCAGCTGCTGCTCTTCGACATCCTGCGCGACATTGACCCCAAGCTCGATTTCGACCAGTTCGTGGGCTGGTCGGGGCTGCTGGTGCAGGATTTTTCCAACCTCGACCAGAACCTGGCCTCGCCGGCCAAAGTCTTCGAGTACCTCACCCAAGCCAAAGCCCTGGAGCGCTGGGAGCTGGCCGCCACGCCCCCCGAAATCAGTACCACGGCGGCCTACTTCCGCTTCTGGGACGACCTGGAAAAAGTGTACTGGCGTCTGCGCAAGCGCATGGAGCAGACGCACCTGGCATATCCTGGCCTGGCTTACCGCCTGGCCGTGAACAAGGTGCAGAACCGCCTGGAGCACGACCAGGTGCTGCCCTACCACGTTTTTTTGGGCCTGGGCTCCCTTTCCCGGGCCGAGCAGCGGCTGATTCAGTTGCTGCTGAAGGAAAACCGCGCCGAGGTGCGCTTCGACGGCGACGCGTTTTACCTCGAAACCGACTCGCCCAACCGCGCCGGCCAGCACCTGCGCCAGTACCGCAAAAACTGGGAGCTGCCGGCCGAAGCCTTCGGCGACACCGGTACCGGCCTGCCCAATCTGCTGCGGACGCTGGAGCGCGAAATTCAGTTTGTGGGCGTGGCCAATGCCAGCATGCAGGGCAAAGTAGCGGGCCAGCTGCTGGCCGCGTCGCGCCGCGAAAATCCGGCCGCCAAAGTGGCCATCGTGCTGCCCGACGAAACGCTGCTGCTGCCCGTGCTGCACGGGTTGCCGCCCGAGGCAGTGCCCGAATACAACGTGACGATGGGTCTGAGCTTCCAGAGCACGCCGTTGTTCAACCTCGTGGATCTGCTGTTCGAAGTGCACCTGACCGGCATTCGGGAGGGCAGCCCCGAAACCGGCTACGGCGTGCCGCGCTACCACCATCTGGCCGTCACGAAGCTGCTGGGCCACCCGTTTTTGCGCCGCTACCAGCAGTGGCTCGACAAGCAGCCCGAGACGCAGTACCACGGCCTGCTCGACAAAATCTGCCAGCAGATCGTGAAGCGCAACGCCGTGCTGCTGCCCGCCGCCGAGCTGCTCGACATCGGCCAGCAGCACCCGCTGGTGGAGGCCCTGTTTGCTACCTGGGACACCTGCGACGATATTATTGCGGCCTGCTACACGCTCATTGATCTACTCAAAAAGGCCTACCAGGATCAACATTCGGCCATCGAGGCGGAATATCTGTACCTGTTTTTCACCTTGGTGAAGCGTCTCGACTCGGTGTTCGACTGCCGGGAGCAGCGGCTGTCGGTGCGTTCGTTCCGGCGGTTTCTCTACGAGCAGATGACGCGTACTCGTCTGCCGTTCAGCGGTGAGCCCATTGCCGATGTGCAGGTGATGGGCTTGCTGGAAACCCGCGCCCTGGATTTCGACCACGTCATTATTCTGAGCTGCAACGAGCGGGTGCTGCCGGCGCCCAAAAACAACTCGTCGCTGTTTCCCTACGACGTGCTCACGCAGTTCAAGATGCCGACGTACGCCGACCACGAAGCGGCCACGGCGCACCAGTTTTGGCGGCTGCTGCAGCGCGCCCGCCGCGTAGACCTGCTGCACGTGCTGCCCGGCGGCGACGGAGCCCGCACCGGCGAGCGAAGCCGGTTTCTGCTCCAGATTGAGAATGATCTGTTGCCGCAAAGCCCCAACCTGACCCTGCGCACCCTCACGGCCAGCGTGCTGGACGACGCGCCCGACACGGCCCGGCGCGAGTACGGCGGGGATTTGGTGCTCGAAAAAGACCCCGAAATGCTGGCCGCCCTGCGTGGCGTGCTGGAGCGCGGCCTTTCGCCCTCGGCCCTGAATCAGTACCTGAACTGCTCGCTCCAATTCTATTTCGCCCGCATTGCCAAGTTTCAGGAGGCCGACGAGGTGGAGGAAAAGCTGGGGGCCGACAGCTTCGGCACGGTGGTACACGAAACCCTGGAAACACTCTTCACGCCGTTTGTGGAGGCCCAGAAGGCCATAACCGCCGAGGATATTCCGGTGCTGGTGCGCCTGATTCCGCAGGAGCTGGAGCGGGCCCTGCGCCACGAGCAGGACGAGCGCCACGCCCGCCCCGACGAGGGCCTGAACCATGTGCTGGGCCAGGTAGCGGCCCAGCTGGTGCGCCGCTACCTGGAAGGCCTGCTCGAAACGCCCGGCGCATTGCCCCTGCGCGTGGTAGCGCTGGAAAAGATTCTCGACTCGAAAGTGCCGGTGCAGCTGGCCACGGGTGAAACGCTGGACATGATTGTCTTCGGCTACACCGACCGCCTCGACGAGCTGCCCGACGGCCGCCTGCGCGTGGTGGACTACAAAACCGGCCTGGTGCAGCCCTACGACCTGAAGCTGCAAAAGCGCGGCGACGATGCCGCCGCCGCCACCCAGCGCCTGCTCTCCGACGTGACGTCCTCGGCCGATAAAGTGCGGCAGCTCTGGCTCTACCGCTTCATGCTGGAACGAGCTGGTCGCCCCGCCGCCGATGCCGCCATCATTTCCCTGCGCAACCTCAGTGCCGGCCCCATGACGGCCGAAATGGGCTTTCTGACCGAAGACGGCTCCTCGTTCGTGGCCAAAGGCGAAGCGCTGCTGGCCCAGTTCGCCCAGAAAATAATGAACCCCGCCGAGCCCATCCGCAAGACCGACGACCTGGAGCGGTGCCAGTACTGTCCCTACCGGGGCATTTGCGCGCGGTAGCTTTTTGACCGCTGTTGTATCGTCTCTCATCCTGAGCAGAGCGAAGGACCTTCCTCTGCTCAGGATGAGAGACGATACAACAGACGAAGTCAGCCAGCAGGTTAGCTCCGGTAGGAATACTACTTTTGCCTGCGTCACCTCTCTACTTTCTCACAAAAAAGAAATATCATGGACGAATTTATGCAGGCCGCCATCGACGAGGCGCGCCAGGGCCGTCAGGAAGGCGGTATTCCAATTGGCTCGGTACTGGTGCGCGACGGCAAAATCGTGGCCCGTGGGCGCAACAAGCGTGTGCAGGAAGACAACCCGATTAAGCACGGCGAAATGGACTGCCTCTTCAACGCCGGCCGTCAGCACAGCTACCGCGACACCGTGATTTATACCACCCTGATGCCCTGCTACATGTGTGCCGGCACCATCGTGCAGTTCAAGATTCCGAAGGTGATGGTGGGCGAGTCGCGCACGTTTGGCGAGTCGCGGGCCTTTCTGGAAAGCCACGGCGTGGAAGTCGTCGACCTGAATCTGGACGAGTGCGTGCAGATGATGGCCGAGTTTATCGAAGCCGAGCCCACGCTCTGGAACGAGGATATTATGGAGCTGTAAGCACTAACCTACGCTGCCTAGTCGGCCCACTCCGGCCCGCCACATCATTATGTGGACCGGAGTGGACCGCTTCTGTTCCCGGCAGACACTACCTTTGCCGTATGACCGATGCCACGCCGCTTTCCGCCTCCAAAAAATGCCCGCATTGTGGGTTTTGGTCACCGTGGCAGCAGCAGTCGGACGATGCCTGCCAGCGGTGCGGCCAGCTACTGGACCCCGTGCGCAACCGCAGTGAGCAGGCCCGGGAAAAGGAGGCCCAGGCACCGCTGCCCCAGTTCCTGCTGATTGAGCTTAAGCCCGAAGATGGCCCGATAACGCGGTTTTTCAAGCACATTGCGCGGGGCGGACAGCTGGCTTTCGCCGCCACGGTTTCATTTATCCTGTGGGTAATCACGCTATTGGTAGGCTAAGAACAAGCGTGCCGCGCGAGTTTCGCCGCCCGGCATTCTGGCTGCCGCTGCTCACGTATCTGCTGTATCAGCTGAACGCCCGCTTCGGCCACTGGCCGCTGCCGCCGCTGCTCACGGCCTACCTCTCCGATTTGCTGGCCCTGCCCGTTATTCTGACCGTGGCCGTGGTGGTGCAACGGCGCTGGGTGCAGCGCAACCCGCTCTTTAGGCTTCCCGATTCCTGGCTGGTGGGGGCTTGGCTGTACGTTTCTCTGTGGTTTGAGCTGGCGTTGCCCCTGCTTTCTGCTCGGCACACCGCCGACTTGCTCGATGTAGCGGCCTATGGCCTGGGAACCCTGTTTTTCCGATGGTGCCTGAACCGCCCGGCTTGAGGTGCTGCGAACCTTGCCTTGCGGGTGGCTCGTACAAGCTGGCTTGGGTCTTTCCTGGTAGTTGCCGGGCCGGACCAGCTAAACCTAACCCCGGAGTATGTTGACCGATCTGCAGCGCGTTCTGAATACCTACTGGCAACAATTCCTGTATATCTCGCCCAAGCTGCTGATTGCCGTTGTGGTGCTGCTGCTGGCTCTGTTGATTGCCAAGCGACTTAGCAGCCTGCTCGGCGGCAAGCTGCGGGCCAAATCGCACGACCCGCTGATGGCCGACTTTCTGACCCGCTTCAGCAAGTGGGCCCTGATTCTGGCCGGCGTAGTGCTGGCCATGGAAGTCGTGGGGCTCTACACGATGGTGGGCGGCCTGCTGGCTGGGGCGGGCTTGTCGGCCTTTATTGTGGGTTTTGCCCTGAAGGATATTGCCGAAAACTTCCTGGCCGGCGTCGTCCTGGCCTTCAACCGCCCTTTCCGCATTCATGATACGGTGCAGATCAAGGACCTGATTGGCAAGGTGGAAGACCTCAGCTTGCGCACGACACTGATCAAAACCTTCGACGGCAAGCATATCTTTCTGCCCAATGCCATGGTGCTGCGCGAGCCGCTCATCAACTATACCCGCGACGGCTACATCCGGCAGGATTTCCTGACTACGGTCGAATTGGGCCCCGATGGCAACTCCCAGCACGCCGCCGACCTGCTGCTGCACTACGTACGGGCCAACCAACACGTGGAGTCGGGAGAGCCGCACACGCCCTATGTTATTCTGGAGAAAGCCGGTGCGACTACCGCCGATCTGCGCACGTATTTCTGGACCTATTCCGAGGACTACCGCCGGGGCACGCTGGAGTTGAAAAGTGAGCTGATGCGGGGCGTCAAAGACCGGCTGTCCGAGCAGAGCTACAGCGTACAAACCGTAGCGCAATAGTTTTTTTCGGGATATTCGGCCCGTCAATACCTGTTTTTTACTATCATGCGTTGAGGTAGAATAGCCGTGCTACGGCCCGCTGGCCCCGGTTAGTTTCTGTTTCCTGTCTAATGCCCAAAACCCTCCTTCACCGAACACTTAGTCCCTTGTTGCTCTGGCGACTACGCCACGTCAACGACCGGGTCTACCTAATTCTGGTGAGCGTGCTGGTGGGCGGCCTGGCCGGACTGGCGGCCGTACTGCTCAAGACCTCGGTACAAAACGCGCAGGAGCTGCTGTATGCGTGGGTGCCCGAGCAGAACCGGGTTTTTGCCCTGTTTCTCTACCCTATTATTGGTATTGGCCTCACGGTGCTTTTCACGCGCTACGCGCTGAACGGAGCCTTGAGCCGGGGCATTGGGCCTATTATCTACAACATTGCCCGGCAGGGCAGCATTGTGCCGCGCAGCAAGCTGTATTCGCAGCTCATCACGTCCTTTCTGACGGTGACCTTCGGCGGCTCCGCTGGTCTGGAGGCTCCGATTTCGGTAACCGGCTCGGCGCTGGGCTCCAACCTCGGCCGGATTCTGCGCGTCGGTCGGCGCGAGCGGCGGCTGCTGGTGGGCTGCGGCGCGGCAGCGGGCGTGGCCGCTATTTTCAACAGTCCCATTGCCGGGGTGCTGTTTGCGGTGGAGGTCATTTTGTCGGAGCTGTCGGCTCCTTTTTTTATTCCGCTGCTCATCTCCTCGGCTACGGCCACGGTGGTGTCCAAGTCGCTGTATGCGGGCCAGCCGTTCGTGCTCATTACCAATAGCTGGCCGGTGCAGGCCATTCCGTTCTACATCGTGCTGGGTCTGCTCACGGCCTTTTTGTCGGTGTACATGATTCGCATCTACTTCCTGGCCGACCAATACTTTGAGCGGCAAAAAGGCACTTTTCGCAAGGTGCTGCTGGGCGGCCTGGCCCTGGGAATCATGGTATTTCTGTTTCCGCCGCTGTATGGCGAAGGCTACAACGTAGTGCAGCTGCTGCTCAGTGGCCACCCCGAGCGCCTCACCGATGCCTCGCTGTTTTCGGTGTACCGCGACGAAAACGTGTGGACCCTGCTGCTGGTGGCGGCGGCCAGTATGCTGCTCAAAGTATTCGCGACCTGTATTACGGTGGGCTCGGGCGGCAATGGCGGTATGTTCGGCTCGTCGCTGTTTGCCGGCGCGCTGGTGGGCTTCATTGCTGGCCGTCTCATTAACCTCAGCGGCCTTTATCCGATTTCGGAGGTGCATTTCATCGTGCTGGGTATGGCCGGCACGCTGGCCGGCGTGATTCACGCCCCGCTTACGGCCATCTTTTTGATTGCCGAAATCACCGGCGGCTACGCCCTGTTTGTGCCCCTGATGGTGGTCTGCTCCAGCTCTTACCTCATCACCAAGTACTTCGAGCCCTACTCCGTGTACACCCGCAAGCTCGTGACCCGGGGCGTATACATGCACGCCGACCGCGACCGGAGCCTACTGGCCCAACTCGACCCCATGTCGATGCTGAACACCGATTTCGTGGCCGTGCTGCCCGATAGCACACTGGGCGAGCTGGTTACGGTATTTCGCCACGCCACGCGCAACCTGTTTCCGGTCGTCGATGCCGGGGGCCGGCTGGTAGGCATCGTCACGCTGGACACGGTGCGCGACGCCCTTTTCGACGACGAGCACTACAACACCACCCGCGTGCGTGACCTGATGACGCCACCGCCCGCCGTAGTCAACCCCGACGACACTATGCTCGACATTCTGCGGTGCATGGAGCAGCTGAATGCCTGGGCGCTGCCCGTTATCAGCAACGGCCGCTACGTGGGCTTCGTGCTCAAGGCGGCTATTCTGGCCAGCTACCGGCGCCAACTGCTGAAGGAAACGGATTAGTGGAACACCCTTGTGCAGGGCCGTTTTCCTGTATGCTTCGTGCTTACCAGATGTCGTGCTTACTGCTACGCTGCGTCCGCAAAAACCAGTGCCGTACCTTGCAGCCTGATGGCAACTGAACGTATGGGGTCCTTTATTGCCGTGGTGGGCGGCGGCCCGGCGGGCCTGCTGGCTGCGCAGCACCTAGCCGAAGCCGGCCACCAGGTAGTCGTGTACGACGCGCAGCCGACGGTGGGGCGCAAGTTTCTGGTGGCGGGCCACGGCGGCTTCAACCTGACCAACGCCGAGCCTCTCCCCGATTTTGAACAGCGCTACGGCTCCCGCCAAGCCAGCTTTCAGCGCTACCTACGGCACTTTTCGCCCCACGACCTGCGCCACTGGCTGCACACGCTGGGCATCGAAACCTTCGTGGGTACCAGCGGCCGCATATTTCCGACGGCCGCCCACAAGCCCGCGCAGGTGCTGCGCGCCTGGCTGAGCCGCCTGGAAGCGCTGGGCGTAGGCATTCGGGTGCGGCACCGCTGGCTGGGATTCACGCCCGACAATGGCTTACGGCTGCGCGACGATGCGACGGGACAAGAGCTGGTAGTGCACCCGCAGGCCACCATTCTGGCGCTGGGCGGATCCAGCTGGACCAAAACCGGCTCCGATGGCCAGTGGACCACCGCCCTGACCACCAGCGGGGTGCGCTGCGTGCCCTTCGAGCCAGCCAACTGTGGAGCAGAAGTGACGTGGTCGGCTTTTTTCCGGGACAAAGTGGGCCGCGTGCCGCTCAAGAACATTGCCCTGACCTGCGGCCTCCACACCGTGCGGGGTGAGCTGATGCTGACCGATTACGGGCTCGAAGGCACACCGGTATACGCCCTTACTCCCGCCTTGCGGGCCGCCCTGGCCACTGAAGCGCCGGCCGTGCTGCTGTTGAACCTGAAGCCTGACCTCTCGGCTGCTCACCTGCTGGAGAAGCTGCGCCAACCGCGCAACGGCAAGTCCCTGGCCGTTTATCTGGACAAAACGCTCCGCCTGGGTGCGCCCGTGCCCACGCTGCTGCGGGAGCTAGGGCCCGCCACGGCCGGTGACTCGCCCGGAACGCTGGCCGCGCTGTTGCAGCGGCTGCCCATTCCGGTGCGGGGACTGCGGCCGTTGGACGAAGCCATTTCCACGGCGGGCGGCGTAGCCTGGGACGAGCTGGATGAGAACCTGATGCTGGCGCGCCGGCCGGGAGTTTTCGTGGCGGGTGAGATGCTGGACTGGGAGGCTCCTACCGGCGGCTACCTGCTGCAGGGCTGCCTGAGCACCGGGGCCTGGGCTGCGCACGGCGCGCACCAGTGGCTGGCACGCTAAGCCCACGTTATTCATTTGTTCAGGCGCTCATGCTTCCGCCTACGGCGCACCGCGCTGACTTACGCTTATTCCTGATCCTCTATTTTTACGCTCTTGGCTTTTTCCTCCGCAGAAGCCAGAATGGCTTTGGCCTCGGCCAGCAGTTGATACCCACGGTCCATTTCCTTGCGGTAGAGCAAGGCAAACAGGATAAAGAACGAGACGATAGGCAACACACACCCCAGCACAAACCATAGCCAGAACGAGCGGCCATAGCTATAGGCGCAGTAGCCGGTGGTGAGCGGCAGAAAGGATAAGGCGCAGAAGAAGGCCAGCAGTATATCGATGAACATAACGGTAGCCGTCAGGCGCTGACCACGAGTAGGCGCGGGTGTACTGGGTTTCCTAAGTTACGCTTCTGCGGCCCGATTGACAAGGGAAAGCAGGCCTTTTTATACCTTGTCTAACCTTGTGGCGCGGTAGATGTTGGGCAAAGCAGGCAGAATCTTACGCCGCCCAGCCGTTACCTTCGGGGCCGTTTTCCCGTACCTTCCGCCATACGCCCCTTCCTCTCGCTCGTTTGCCCCGCCCCCGAATGTCCATGTGGGACCACCAAAGCCTCTTTCGTGTCACGGCCCAGCTATTTGCCGATGGCATCTTCAACCTGCTCGACCGTAACTTAAAGCCCGAAGTTTTTCTGCTGGGCTTAGCTTCAGCCCGCGAAACAGACGAGCCGCAGGCCGTCGTCATCGAACCCGCCACCCACCGCTACTCCCCTGCCAACTTTGCCAGCGTGAAAGCCCTGGCCGCCGATCTGGAGTCCGATGGGCCCCGCGACATGGTGTACCACCTGTACTCGACCGACCAGGACCGCTATGAGAAGCTGCGCTGGTACGACCTGATGCGCCGCTCGACGCTGCAGCTCCTGACCAATCTGACCGAGCACCGCGGCGAAGACCGAATCAGCTTCTGCTCGCTGCCCGTGAGCCTGTACGGCTACCTGGTGGTGGTAGTGCTCCAGCTTTCCAGCGAAGCCTACCATAGCTACTATGCGCTGCCAACGCAGCAGCGCGGCACCCGCTCGCCTTCGCTGCTAAACGCGGCCGTGCATGAGTTTTTGCAGGACTGCTCCCGCGCGTTGCGCGAATCGGATACGGATGAGGACCGCCCCGTGCTCGACCGGGACTATAATGAGTTGCTGCGCGCGGCCGGCCGCCGCTTCATGCTGCGGGCCGCGGCCGGCACCCACGGCCTCTACGATGCCTGCAACGGCGTAGCGGCCCTGCGCCACGAGGGCGACGAGGGAATCGGGACGATGCTGGTGGCCCGGCGCCACCACCCGGCTGTAGTGCCCGTGCTGACGCTGGAAACGCCCATTCCGCTCCGGGACCACCGCTCCATCCGGAAGCTGCTGGAGCTGAGCGAGGGTCGCACGTCCCTTATCACCGATGCCTCCGACGTATTTGGCCTGGGCCACGCCGTGGAGCCCAGCGACCCGCATTATGAGCCGCTGTTTACGGTGCATTTCACGAAGCACTATAGCTGGGAGCTAAGCCACAACGACCATGTGATGATGAAGGTGGTATCGAACACGCCACGCCTGCCGCAGGGTCGCGTCGATGCCGAAAATTTCGCCCGGGCCGTGCACCGCAGCTTTCCTGGCGTCGATGAGCCCGGTATTGCCTACCTCTGGGAGCTAACGCAAAAAGCGACCAAGCAAACCAACGGGACGATTCTGGTGATTTCGGAAGGAGCCGCGCAGGAAGCAGTGCGCCTCACCCGGCAGTGCTTCCGGGTCACGCCCCGCATCATGACGCCCTCGGTACTGCGCCTGGTTACCAACATCGACGGCGCGGTGTTTATCGACCCCACCGGCGTATGCTATGCCATCGGGGCTATTCTGGACGGGCTAGCCACCGAGAAGGGCGACTCCTCGCGCGGCTCGCGCTACAACTCCGCCGTTCGTTACGTCGAAAGCAGCCGCTACGCCTGCCTGGCCGTGGTCGTCAGCGAAGACGGCCTGATTGACCTGTTGCCACCAGTGAAGCGGTAAGGCCACGAGATGGAGCAGTGGTTGGGTTAGTGAGCTTTTTGTTCGAATACCAGCCTTATGAAGCTATTTAGGAGGTCGGTTTCGTGTCATGCCTTATCTAACGGCCGCTTGCCGAAGCATCTCGCTCGTGTCGTTGAACGGCTCCGACGAGGCGAGCGAGATGCTTCGGCAAGCTCAGTATGACCGTCTCTTTGCTACGGTTACTTTTGCTTGAGTACTTTGTGAGGCAAGTCAGGAAGGCGCTTCGCAGACTCAAGATGACAGACGTGAGCAATGCCGGGCGAAACAGAACGAAGCGCCCTGAATCACGAAGTGGTACTCCCTCACCTGCTATCCGTTCACGCTACGCATCATCTGCTCGGGGTAGCGCAGGCCGGCGGCGGCACCCAGCGGAGCAATTTCATTGAGCTGATCCAGCTCATTTTGACGTAGCTGTACGTGCAGCGCGCCCAGGTTTTCTTCCAGGAAGCGCACGCGCTTCGTGCCCGGAATCGGGACGATATCGGCGCCTTGCGCCAGCACCCAGGCCAGTGCCAATTGGCTGGCCGTACAGTTCTTTTGGGCCGCCAAATCGTTAATCCGCGCTACCAGATCCAGGTTTTTTTGAAAATTGTCGCCTTGGAAGCGCGGCGTGTGGCGGCGGTAGTCATCCGGGTCCAGATCGTCGAATTTCTGAATCTGGCCGGTGAGAAATCCGCGTCCCAGTGGGCTGTAGGGCACGAAGCCGATACCCAGCTCCCGGCAGATAGGCAGCACGCCGTCTTCCGGCTCCCGGCTCCAGAGCGAATACTCAGTTTGAAGCGCCGCAATAGGATGCACGCCGTTGGCCCGGCGCACGGTATCGGGCGCGGCCTCCGAGAGGCCCAGGTGGCGCACTTTGCCGGCCGTCACTAGTTCGGCCATGGCCCCTACCGTTTCCTCGATGGGCGTGTCCGGATCGACGCGGTGCTGGTAGTAGAGGTCGATATACTCGGTGCCGAGGCGCTTGAGGCTAGCGTCGCAGGCTTGGCGCACGTACTCGGGGCGGCCGTTCACGCCGCGCCTGGCGGGGTCGTTGGGGTCGCGCTGAATACCGAACTTGGTGGCAATAACCACCTGCTGCCGCCGGTCGTGGAAGGCGCGGCCCACCATCTCCTCGTTCAGAAAAGGCCCGTACATATCGGCCGTATCGAAGAAAGTAACGCCCAGCTCCAGGGCGCGGTGCAGGGTGCGGGTACTTTCCGCGTCGTCGCGCTGCCCGTAGAAATCGGACATGCCCATGCAGCCAAGGCCCAGAGCCGATACGCGCAGGCCGTTCTGGCCCAAAATGCGAGTTTCCATAAGCTAGTGTAGAGGTGATAGAAAACGAGCAAGCCTTGTATCCTACGCACCGGCCGCCTGCTTGGCTGCCTGCGGCTGAAACTGACTTCATCATATTAGGCGGGATGCGCGTTAAAGGCAGAAAACACCCTCCCGATGGCCCTCCCTACCCGTACTACTGCTCCCGCTTCCACCTTCGACCAGGACGAGCGCCTGCGGTGGGTCGAACGCATTGCCCACCTCATGGACAGCCAGTTTCGGCTGCCGGGCACCTCCTTCCGCTTCGGCCTCGACCCGCTGCTGGGCCTGATTCCCGTCGTCGGTGACCTGTCGACGCTGGCCGTTTCGGGAGCATTGCTGCTGACCATGATGCGCCATGGGGCCAGCGGCGCGGTGGTAGTGCGCATGGTACTCAACATCCTGCTCGACACCGTCATCGGAGCCATTCCGTTGCTGGGTAGCCTGTTCGATTTCGCCTATAAGAGCAATGAGCGCAATGTGGCACTGTTGCGCCGGCACTACGCCGAGGGCAGGCATACGGGCAGCGGCAAAGGCCTGATTGTAGCAGCAATCATCCTTTTCCTGCTCATCGGAGGACTTATCCTCTGGGGCGGCTACTGGCTTTTCCGGTTGGCTTGGGAATACTTCCAATAAGCTTTAACAGCCTTAAACAGCTTCCCGCCTGAACGAGCACGACCAGCCGCTAGCGCGGACTGGCGGTAGTAGCATTGGCGTAGCCCGACGGTGCTACTGCCAGCCGCGTGCCTTACCTTTGTGCCGTGCTCACTTCCCGTATTTTCACTCTGCTGGCCGCCGCTGGCCTGGCCGGCCTCACGGCCTGCACCGCGGCTCCTGATGAAGCCCAGCAAGTTGCTGCCGCCGAAAAGGCCGTGCTGGCCAGCCACGATACCCTCATGGCCCAGGTAGGCCAGCTCTACGAGCTGCGTCAGAAGCTGCAGAAATCCCCGCTGCCCGACACCGCGCTGGTGGGTCGGCAGCGCCGGGCATTGCTCACGGCCGACGCGGCCATGATGGGCTGGATGCATCAGTACCGCAAACCCGCCGACAGTGTAGCGGTTACTACCAAGCGCGCCTACTTCACCGCTCAGCAGCAAAAAATTGATTCCGTGGGCCGGCTTATGCGCCGCAGCCTCGACTCGGCCCGGCTGGTGCTTCAGCTGGCCGGCACTTCGCCCCATTCTTCCGCTCAATGATATCTTCCGCTTTCTGCCGCCTTCTGCCTGTCGGCCTGCTGGCCCTAGGCAGCATCTTTCTGTTGCCGGCCTGCTCCGATAACCAAGCCGAAACGGCTCAGGTGCTGCCCTACATTGGCGAGCGGGACGTGCGCCCCCGCCCCGACGGTGGCCCGGCCGATACCATCTTTGCCTCCATCCCCAGCTTCACGCTAACCAACCAGGACGGGCAGACCATCACCAACCAGACGTTTGCCGGCAAGGTCTACGTGGCCGATTTTTTCTTTGCTACCTGTCCCAGTATTTGCCCCAAGATGCAGGGCGAAATGCTGCGGGTGTACGAGAAGTTCAAGGCCAATCCGCAGGTGCTTTTCCTGTCCCACACCATCGACCCGGCCCACGACTCCATTCCGGTGCTCCGCGACTACGCCCAGCGCCTGGGCATTGAGAATGCCAGCCGCTGGCACTTTGCCACGGCGCCCCACGACACGATTTTTGCCCTGGCTCCCCGCTATATGACGGCCGCGCAAAAAGACAGCGAGGTACCCGGCGGCTACGCGCACAGCGGCGCTTTCGCCCTTATTGACTCGGAGCGTCACATTCGGGGCGTGTACGACGGCACGGAAAAGGAGCAGATCGACAAGCTGATTCAGGATTTGCCGGTGCTGCTGCGGGAAGAAGCGGAAAAGCAGAAAAAAGCCCAATGAAAAGTCCGGCCCGGCCCGCGCAGCTCCTGCGCCTGGTGGCGGCACTAGCCCTGACCGGTAGTATCGTGGGGTGTTTTTCCAATCGGCAGAACGAGGGCGCGCGCCTCTACGAGAGTCATTGCTCCAGCTGCCACGGCACCCAGGGCGAAGGCCTGAAGCGCCTGATTCCGCCCTTGGCCGGGGCCGATTACCTGCTAAAAAACCGGGCGGCGCTGGCGTGCCTGGTGCGCAAAGGCCAGAAGGGTCAAATTATCGTCAACGGCGTGGATTACAACCAAGTGATGCCGCCGGCCGACTCGCATCTGACCGATTCGCAGATTACCAACATTCTGAATTTCGTGCAGACTTCCTGGGGCAACGCGGGCGAGGTGTTCACCATCCGGGAAGTATCGGAGCAGCTGCGCGGCTGCGGCGGCAGCGACGGGCGCTAACCGACGAACGAACGGACTGGGAACCAAATTGCTACTACAAAAGTCATAGGAAGAGGGATTTTTGGCGGTATTCTTCCCCAAACCTCACTAGCTTGCAAATTCAATCTACTTCGTACGTATGGGTCTGTTCGACTTTCTGAAATCCAACAAACAAGCGCCCCAGGCACCTGCTACCCCGGCCCCGGCCGACGCGTCTGCCCCGGCGGCGGCACCTGCGCCAGCTACCGGGCCGCGCTACAAAGGCAGCAGTGTGACGGCCCCGGTTTCGGCCGTGCCCGCCCCAATGCCTATGCCGCAGATGCCGATTCCGGAGCTGCCCTCCATGCCGCACTTCGAGCCCAACAACGTGCTGGAGCAACTGCTGCTCAATGCCGCTACCATGCCCGAGTTCCGTCCTGGCTTTTACCAAGCTCTGCTGAACGAGGAAGTACTGGTCGTGACCATTGCTAAAGAAGGCGGCCCGCTGGGAGAAATAACGCCCGTAGAAGGAATGGAAATTCAGCTTCAGGTGCTGAACGACGGCAAGATTCCGGTTTTCACGTCTAAAGAGCGGATTTTCGAGGGCGACACCGCCGAGGACTCGCTGCCCTACATGCGCCTGCGCGGCCTCGATTTTTTCCAGATGGTGCAAGGAGCCGAATGCGCCCTGAACCCCTTCTCGACGGTGGGCAAGCTGCTGCCGGCCAGTGAAATTGCGGAGCTGCTTGCTACCTCGATGGGCCAGTCGGCACCCGGCAACATGCAGGTGATGCTCGGCCCTGCCACCGAAGAGCACGCCGCCCTCATTGAGGCCCTGCGCGGCTTCGCCCTGAGCAAGCCCCAAGTAGAAGCAGCCCACGTGGCCATGGTGCATTTTCAGGACAACAATGCTCCCTCGCGCCTGCTGCTGGCGTTTTACACCGACGACAACGACCCGGCTTTCCTGGAAGAAATGGGTGCCGTCATTCAGGGCAACATCCAGGAGAGTGACCTCGTGGACGTGATGGTGCTGGACAAAACCTCGGACGAACCTCTCAACCAGTATTTCCTCCAGGCTGAGCCCGCCTACAAGCGTGCTGAAGCCTAAGCGGCTTCGAAACCGCACGTAAAAAAGCCCTGACTTCGGTCGGGGCTTTTTTTATGTACTACAGGCTCAGCTACTGCAGCGCGGCAGCCTGCCGTCTCAACAGTCGCCGAAACACCGGCCGCAGCCCGAAGTACAGCGCCAGCCCCACGGGCACCGAAAACGCGGCCCAGAGCAATACCGCCCCGGCTCCGGCCCGCCACAGCAGCGCCAAAGCACTACCCCAGTCACTGGCAAACAGATACTGTAGCTGGTCAAGGGTGAGTTCGGGGCCCTGGCCATTGCCGAGCAGGCGGGCTCCTAGCCGCAGCAGCGGGATGATGAGGAGCAGCTGTAACGGGCTCATCAGGTGACTAATGAGTAGCATGGCCACCACGTTCAGGCGCAGGCGCACGGCAGCGAAAGTAGCCAGCAGCGTGGTGATACCCAGCACGGGCACCAGCCCCATAGGCACACTCAAGGCTACCGTGAGGGCCAACTGCGGCGGGGTCAGGCCCTGCCGAAGAATGTTACGAACCGGCTCTACGATGCGACGCCGCCACCAGCCGGGGCGTTGGGGCGGCACAGGTGGCAGCATGGGTGGAGCAGAAAAAGACACGGGCAACAAGGGAATGAGAGACTCGACAGTACGACGCCGGCACCTTACCTTCGCCGTTCGCACCAAACGGCGTTGCGCCGAAGTTCGTACGCCAAGCCAATGACAAAGGTACGCCAGCCGGGGCAGCCCCGGCGCAAAGTCTGGACAGATTTCTTCCTGCTGCTCCGCCGCGCGGCCCGCGAGCTGGCCACCCACGACCCGCTGCGGCTGGGCGCAGCCACGGCCTTCTTCACCACCTTCGCCCTGCCGCCCATCCTCATTATCCTGATTCAGGTGCTGAGCTCCCTGTATTCGGCTTCGGCCGTTCGGCAGCTGCTGCTCAAGAAGTTGTCGGCGCTGCTGGGCACTTCGGCCGCCGAGTTGGTCGAGCAGATTCTGCTTAACGTAACCAACGTGGAGCGCAGCCGCTTGCTGACGTGGCTGGGCTTTGGCTTTTTGCTGTTCATTTCCACCACGCTGTTCGTCGTCATCCAAAACTCCCTCAACGAGCTGTGGCAGGTGCGCTCCAACCGCACCACGGGCCGCTTCAGCAAGATGCTCAAAGAGCGTAGCCGCTCCCTGGGCCTGCTGCTGACCACGGCCGTGTTGTCGTTGGTGGCTTTTCTGAGCGACGCGCTGCTGGCTTTTTTCGCCGACTACATCCGGGATTTCGACCCCAACTTCGGCTTCTATCTCATTCAGGGCCTGAGCCAGCTGGTGTCGCTGCTGATTCTGGCCATGTGGTTTGGCGTCACGTTTCGCAACCTGAGCAACGCCCACGTACCCTGGAAAGCTGTGCTGCGCGGGGCCGCACTCACGGCCGTGCTCATCGACCTGGGCGAGTTTGCGCTGGGCCATTTGCTGGTGCCCCGCAACCTGGGTCCGATTTACGGCCAGGCCTCCAGCATCGTGCTCGTGCTGCTGTTTGTGTTTTACTCGGCCATGATTTTCTACTTCGGGGCCTGCTTCACGAAAGTATATGCCCACTACGCGGGCATGGATATTCGGCCCAAGAAAAACGCCGTGCGCTACCGTCTGATTGATTTACCGACCGAGACCAAGCTCAGCGGTGCCTCCGGCCAGTGGTAAACCGGGCGGAGCTACTGGCTGGCTCCTGCGCTGAAAACGGCCGCCGGCCGAGCCCCTACCTCTACATCGGCTCAACCCGTAGCCAATAGCCACGCCCGCCTACGCCCCGGCAGCGCCGCTTTCCTGCGGCTTCCGCCAAAATCTGGCGTACCTTTGCCAAGTACTTTATCGTTTCGCATGCCCTCTTTTGCCGACCTTGGCCTCGCGCCTTCCCTCATACAAGCCCTGGAAGAGCTGAATTTTACCGTTCCTACGCCCGTTCAGGAGCAAGTAATTCCGATGGCCCTGGCCGGGCAGGATGTGGTGGGGCAGGCCCCCACCGGCTCGGGCAAAACGGCCGCCTATGGCCTTTCCGTGCTGCATCAGGTAGATCTTAAGCTCGATGCCGTCCAGATTATCGTGCTGGTGCCGGCCCGCGAGCTGGCCCTGCAGGTGCGCGACGCCCTCAAAAAGCTCGGCAAATACACCCAGAATCTGCGCGTGGCAGCGTTTTACGGCGGCCACGCCTTTCGCGACGAAACCGCCTCGCTCAACCAAGCTCCGCACATCGTGGTGGCCACGCCGGGCCGCCTGCTCGACCACTTTGAGCGCCGCACTATCATTCCGAATCAGCTGAAAGTGCTGATTTTGGACGAAGCCGATAAGCTGCTGGAGCTGGGCTTTCAGGATGAGCTGGTAGAAATCATCAAGCGCCTGCCGCGCCGCCGCCAGACGTTGCTGTTTTCGGCTACGATGTCGGAGAAGGTGCTGGAGCTGATTCGCAAAAACCTGACCCGGCCCCGGGTCGTGAATGCCGGAGAAGACGAGGCGGCCCTGCCCGAAAGCCTGACGCTACGTGGCCACGTGGGCCCCATCGACAAGAAGCCCGCCGCGCTGCTGCACCTGCTGCACCAGCCCGAAACCGGCCGCGCCCTGATATTCTGCAACACCCGCGAGAAGTGCTCCGAGCTGGCCCGCTTCCTGCAGGGCCGGGGCGTAGCCGCCGAAGTGCTGCACGGCAAAATGCCCCAGCCCGAGCGCGACAAGGCGCTGATGAAACTGCGCAACGGCTCGAGCCAGGTAGTAGTAGCCACCGATGTGGCGGCCCGCGGCCTCGACGTAACGGCCCTCGATACGGTAATTCAGTACGATGCCCCCGACAAAGCCGATTCGTTCCAGCACCGGGCCGGCCGCACGGCCCGCGCCGGGGCCGAGGGCGTGGCTCACATCCTGACCACCCCCCACGAGCAGAAGCACGTACAGAAGTGGCCCGTGGCCGAAGGTATTAAGTGGGAGGAAATGTACGCGCCCAAGCTGCCGCCCGCCGCGCCCAAAGCCCCCAAGCCCACCAGCACCACCCTGCACGTATCGGCCGGCCGCCGCGACAAAGTAAGCGCCCACGACTTGGTCGGCACCTTCGTGGCCCACGGCGGCCTGGAGCGCGACGCCGTCGGCCACATCGAAGTATTCGACCACTACAGCTACGTGGCCGTGCCGCGTGAGCAGGCCCAGGAAGTGGCCAACCGCGTGACGGGAGCCAAAATCAAAGGCCGTAAAATCCGCGTTTCGGTCGTTGAGTAGAGAAGCGCTAGTTCCTGCCGACGCCCGGCAGTTGCTGTTCATCTGCAGCCAGAACCGCTGGCGCAGCCTCACGGCCGAGCGGCTTTTCGATGCCCACCCGCACTACGAAGCCCGCTCGGCCGGCACCGAGCCGGGTACGCGGGTGCGCGTGCAGGCCGGCCACATTGGCTGGGCTGATGCTATTTTCGTGATGGAGCGCTGCCACGCCGATATGCTGCGGACGAAATTCGGGCCGGAGCTGGCCGGCAAGACCATCATTAATCTGCGCATTCCCGACAAATTTCAGTTCCTGGCCCCGCTGCTGATTGACTTGTTGCGGCTGCGGCTGCGGGAACATTTAGCTCTTCTCTCGCAATAAGCAGCTGTATTTACATCAAAGCTGTTTAGGAAGTTGTAAAAATCAATTAGAACGTCATGCTGAGCGAAGTCGAAGCATCTCTACCGCAGCAGTAATCATTTACCAATGCGTTAGAGATGCTTCGACTTCGCTCAGCATGACGTTCTTTTGACTTCCTAAACAGCTTCATCAATTACAACGCGCCATTCTATATAGCTTACGCGGTGACCTGCCTGCTGCCCGCTGTTTGGCAAGTCTTTGCAGCCTACAATCTGGTTCTCAGGCAACGCCCGTGGGTTCTGCGTATAGTAAGTTGTCTTTCCTGGCACCTGGCTGTACTGCTATCTTTGGTAACTGTCCTGCCGGCATCAGTGAGTCATTCGGCGGGAATTCTGCTGTATTCGCCGTCATTGTATCAGCTTGGTAATGCGGCTTCGTCCCTATTTAGCCAGACCCTTTAAAATAGAATAGCACTATACTATAGTATATAAATTTTTAAGTAAAAACTTTAACCATGGGCAGATATTGGGTAAATTAATGAGAGACAACCATGTCTTACTTAATCACTTCCCCACCTATGGCTGCACGAATTGTACTTTTCCTGGGGCTCTTGTTGGCAACCTCCACTGCCAAAGCCCAGATTTCCAGCTGGGCGGGCCGCCCCAGTACCACGCCCACGGCATCTACTTCGCACGTGACCCTGGACGTCAGCAACAGCACTACGCTAGCCGGCACCCAGGCTTTTGGGAATAATGGCGGTGCCAATGGCATTTTCGTACTCAAACACGGCGGGCCAGCTCAGAACAGCTGGCAGAGGAACATAGGAAACACGAGTCTCAGCATGTCCGGCTTTGGCAATGTAACCGGCGGACTGGCCGGCGAGGACGGTGGCGACGTGTATCTGGCGGGCTCGCTCTATCTGCCCTTTACCGACAATGGCCTGACTTATGCCCCAGGAACCTTCGTGAGCCGTCTGCGCAGTGCCGATGGGTTTACAACCTGGCTCTGGCAGCCGGCAGCCGGTGAAAGCGGCAGTATGGGCGAAATAGTAGTCAGTAGTACAAACCGCCTTTTTGTGTCAGGCACAGTAAGAACAACCTTAACGTTCGGCTCAACGCTGACCGCCTTTCCCGGCGACGAAACCACCGGCTTTGTGGGCACGTTCAGTGCAAGCGGCCTTCCCGAATGGGCCACGACGCTGCACGCCCCTGGCCTGCGACTGCAGCAGCTGGTCACCGATGGAGCCAACCGCGTTTCAGTATTTGGGGAGTTTTCCCAGCAGCTGACCCTCGGCTCCACCACCCTTACGGCGCCCGACGCGGGCTCGGGCTCGTTTGCCCCCCACCCCTTTGTAGCTACTTACTCGGCCACGGGCGTGTTGCTCGATGCGTGGCTGGCCCCCGATGAAGCGCAGAGCCTAGGGGTAGATGCCGGGGGCAATATTTTCCTGGCGGGGGCCTTTACCAACTCGCTGGTACTCGACGGAACCACGCTAACGGCTCCGGGGCCGGCCCATTTTGTGGCCAAGTTTTCGCCGGCCCATGCCCTGCTCTGGACCCGGCTGGTGCAACGGGCGGCTGCCGCTGCCGAGCCAGGTCTTTCCCTGCAGCCTAAAATAGCCGTGGATCCGGCCGGTAACTGCTACACGGGCGCCGGCTTTTCCGGCACGGTAGATATAGGCCCCACCACCCTTACCGGCGGCACCAACCAAGGAGAAACATTCCCCCGCGGCGAATACTATACGCTGAGCTACGCCCCCGATGGCACCCTACGCTGGGCCCGGCAGTCGTACGCCGATAACAGGGGCTTTAACGTCCGGGCTTTTGCGGCGAATATGTCTGGCGTGGCTATCGGCGGCAGCTTTGGCGGCTCTGGCTCTAGCTTCGACCCCGTCCGCATATACTTTGGCAGCGCCTCAACATCAGGCCCCAAGCGGTTTATCAATGCCTTCGGCGCTTATATGGGCGACACTCCCCTGATAACCGCCTTGTCTCCCGGCTTGGGCACTACCGGTACTGCTGTTACCATCAGCGGCAGCAACCTGGGCAGCACTACCGAGCTCCGCTTTGGCTCCCTGGCCCAGCCCTCCTTCACGGCCAGCCCCGAGGGCACCTCCCTGGCCACTACGGCCCCCGACGGGGTACTGCCAGGCTATGTTACGGCCAGTACCCCGGAAGGCAAGGCGGTTAGCCCCGGTCCTTTCCTGGCCGGCCCTACCACCTGGACCGGTGCCACTTCTTCCGACTGGTTTGAGCCAGCCAACTGGACGGGCGGTGTACCGACTGCCTCCCGCGACGCCCTCATTCCGGCCGGCGTAGTGCATAATCCCGTTATCGGGGCCGGGGCCGCCGCAGTAGACGACCTGACGCTGCAAGGCGGCACGCTCAACATTACCGGCGGCACGCTGTCTGTTCAGGGAGCCTTCGTCAATAACGGGGGCAGCCTGGTACAAACCGGTAGCGGGGGCCTGGCCTTTACGGGGACCACGGCGCAGGTATTGGGCGGCAATGGCGGTACAGTGCAGCTGGCCTCGCTTACCGTAGGCCCGGCCGGGGCCGAGCTGCAGGGGCCAGTGCAGGTACAGCAGGTGCTTACCCTGACGGGCAACCTGATTTCCAACGGCAACCTGATCTTGCTGGGTGATGCCAACGGTACGGCTATGGTCATTGCTACCGGTACGGGCATCGTCATTGGTGCCGTAACGGTGCAGTACTACGCCGGCACCTCCGGTAGTCGGCCTGCTGGCGGCTCCCCTGCTGGCAGCTTCCCCGCCACCGCCGCCCGGCAAACAGCGGCCGGAACCGAAGAATACACGCAGCTGGCCTCGCCCATCACGGCTGCCACGATTAGCAGCCTGGCGACGCCCGAATATACGCCGGTGGTCAACCCAGCCTTCAACTCGCTGAAGTCGCCCAAGGCAACGGTAAGCCCTATGCCTAGTGTCTTCAAATACACGGAGACGGTGGCAACCAATGGCTTCTGGCGTGGCTGGCAGTCGCCGGCAGCTCTTAGTGAGGCTCTTACGCCGGGCAGTGGCTACAATCTGCGACTAGGCGGCAGCACCACTTTTGCCCTGACCGGTACCCTAAACACGGGCTCCATCAGCAGCCCGCCGCTGCTGCGCACCCGTCCGGCCGGGGGCTGGCAGTTGCTGGGCAACCCCTACCCTTCCCTGCTCGACTGGAGAGTGGTGGCCGCCACGCTGCCCGCCAGCGTAGGGCGTGCCCTATACGTATATGAGCGGGAAGCAGGTACGTTCCGCTACTACGTCAATGGTATCGGCAATCCACTGGTTGATGTGATGCAGGCCTTCTTTGTGCGCGTGGTGGGCCCGGTAGGAGGAATAGCGACCGGGTTTTCGTTTACTGACGCGGCCCGCACGGCATACCTGCCCCGGGCCTCGGCTTTCGTGCCGCCTGCCGACCAGCGCCCTCAGGTGCGCCTGCTGCTGCGCACGGCCTCAGGCAGCACAGATGAAACGGCGGTTTATTTCGATTCGCAGGCTACAGCAGCAGCCGAGGCCAAAGCCGATGCCTGGAAGATTCCCGTCGAGGCCGCATACCCCATGCCGGCCGGCAGCGCACGCCCCGAGCTTAGCTCCTGGGCAGGGACCGAGCTACTGGCTATCAACGGTTTGCCCGCGCTAACGGCCGCACCCGTAGCCGTGCCGCTGAACCTGACTCTGTCCCAGAACATGTCGTGTACTATAACGGCCACGCTGCGCAACGTGCCCGCCAGTACGGCCGTGCTGCTCCATGATCAGAAGGGGAACCGCACCTATGATCTGCGTCTCTCCGCGGGCTATCAGTTTGTAGGCAACATCGGCAACCTGGACCAAAAACGCCTGACGCTGCAGCTCATGCCCGGCGCCCAGCGCGCCGCTTCCGCTTCGGTTTCTGAGGCGGTGAGCGTGTACCCGCAACCCGCCCGCGAAGCGATGTTAGTGCAGCTGCCCTCCACCTTCGCCAACGGCGGCGCGGTACGGCTACAGCTGCTCAACACGTTTGGGCACGTGCTGGTCGAGCAGCTCATACCAGCTGACCGCCTGGCATCCCCGGTGCAGGTATCACTACAGGGCAAGCCAGCCGGGGTGTATACGCTACGGCTTTTGTCGGGCAGCCGCGTGGTGTCGCAGCGGGTGCTGCATGAGTAAGCTGCTGGCCTTTTCGTCGGTTTTCACCGGGCAGAGCGCAGCCGCTTCCGGTGAAAATCGACGACAGGCAGAATGGCCGCAAAGAACGGGAATGATACCAGGTAGGCCTGACCCATCCAGAGCTGTTGGCTAAACGCCGGGTAGGCCTGCGTGAGCCTAATCCAGCATCTTTGCCCCAACCCAGATCAAGCCGCCCGGCCGGTTGCTGCTGGCGATTAAGCCAACCTAAAATCCGGCATCCCGTTTACCCGGCCATGAATTATCTTGTCTGGCTGGTCGTGCTGGCCGTTATCATCTTCCTGTTTTACCGCTACGTCACCCGCGACGCCCGCGTGAAGGCCGCTGCTCTGGCCGCCGATTTTCCGGACGAGTGGCGGCAGATTCTGACAACCCGCGTTGCTTTTTACCTCTCCCTCACCGTGGAGGAAAAGAAGCGCTTCGAGCGGGAAGTGCAGGTATTTCTGGCCCAAACCCGCATTACGGGCCTGCAAACCGAAGTGGATGACGTGACGCGCCTGCTGGTGGCGTCCTCGGCCATTATCCCCATTTTCGGCTTCCGCGACTGGGAATACGGTAACCTGGGCGAAGTATTGATTGTGCCCGATGCCTGGAAGGAAGCCCGCGACCCAAACCGGGAAGTGGCTCCGCTGCAGGGTCAGCTGCTGGGCTCAGTGCGTGGCTTCCAGAACCAGCACTATATGCACCTGTCGAAAGCGTCGCTGGAGCACGGCTTTCAGGACGGGATGGACAAACAGAATGTGGGCATTCATGAGTTTGCCCACATGCTCGACGAGGCCGACGGCGTTATCGACGGCATACCAAAGCTGGCTCTGCCGCCCGAGCTGCTTAAGCCCTGGGCCGAGGTGATGGAGCGCGAAATTGCCGCTATTCGGGAGGGCAACTCGGAAATCAACTCTTATGGCGGCACCAACGAAGCCGAATTCTTCGCCGTCGTGACGGAGTACTTCTTCGAGAAGCCCGAAAAGCTCCAGGAAAACCACCCCGAACTGTATCAGCTCCTGAGCCGGGCCTTGCGGCAAAACCCGAAAAAGCGCTTCCTGCGCTTCAGCGTCGACCCGCGCGAGTGGCTGCAAACCCTGCGCTCCAAACGCAAGTTTGGCCGTAACGATGCCTGCCCCTGCGGCAGCGGTAAGAAGTACAAAGATTGCCACTTGCTGCAGCAGGCAGCCTAGCCGCGCAAACTACCCGGTTTGCGCGTTGCCTAAGAACGTGTTTGGGATGTTGCTTTTCGTGTCGTGCTGAGCGCAGTCGAAGCATCTCTACCGCACTGGCAAATCCAATTACTACTGCGGTAGAGATGCTTCGACTGCGCTCAGCATGACGAAATCGAATTTTTTGACTATTTCCCAATATGCTCTTAGTGAGATGCCTCTTAACCAAGCAGGACAAAAACACAACTATCGCCAAATCGGGCGTCGGCTCAGCGGGTTTAGCGGCACTTCGGCGGTAAGTGGTTATTTTGGGATCTGAACGTTCCCCTTGCCTCTCCCTCTACTGCTTTTCCAATGAAGAAACCGTTGATTTCGGGTGTTGCCGTGGCCACGCTGGGTACTGTGCTCTGGGCCTGCGCGCCCACAGCCAAAACCAATATCGGCACTGCTCTGCCTTCTACTACACCTACTGCCGAGTCGGCAGCCCCACCCGCGCCCGTCGACTGGGGCCGGCAGGCCGACGAGTTTTTGACTAACTATTCCACTGAATATCAGAAGCTCTATACCCAATCGGCGGAGGCAGAGTGGCGCTCCAATACGCGTATTGTGGCCGGCGACTCGACCAACGCCGTAGCCACGGCCCGCGCCAACGAGGCCATGGCCGCCTTCACTGGTAGCGCCGGCAACATCAACGAGCTACGGCAGCTGCTGGAGCATAAGGATCAGCTCCAGGAGTTCCAGATCAAGCAGCTGCAGGCGGCGCTCTACAACGCGGCCAACTCGCCCCAGACCATTGCCGACGTGGTCAAGCGCCGCATCAAGGCCGAAACCCAACAAACCGAGAAGCTCTACGGCTTCGACTACAAGTACCAGGGCAAGTCCGTCACGACCAACGACCTCGACGAGCTGCTGCGCAAGGAAAACAGTCCGCAAAAGCGCCAGGCCATCTGGGAAGCCAGCAAAGCCATCGGCCCCACCCTCAAGGACGGTCTGCTGAACCTGCGCGGGCTGCGCAACGAAACCGTGCAGGCCCTGGGCTACCCCGACTACTTCACCTACCAGGCTTCCGACTACGGCCTGAGCCGGGATGAAATGATGACGCTGGTGCGCCAGATCAACGATGAGCTGAGGCCTCTGTACCGCGAATTGCACACCTACGCCCGCTACGAGCTGGCCAAAAAGTATAAGGTGCAGCAAGTGCCCGACTACCTGCCCGCCTCCTGGCTACCCAACCGCTGGGGCCAGGACTGGAGCGCCATGGTCGACGTGAAGGGCGTGAACCTGGACGCCACACTGGCCAAAAAGGGCGCGGAATGGCAGGTGAAGCAGGCCGAGCGGTTTTACCAAAGCCTGGGCTTTCAGGCGTTGCCGCCGGTGTTCTACGAGAAAAGCAGCCTCTACCCGCTGCCCAAGGGTGCCACGTATAAGAAGAACAACCACGCCTCGGCCTGGCACATGGATCTGAATAACGACGTGCGCAGCCTGATGAGCGTGGAGCCGAACACTGAGTGGTACGAAACCACCCACCACGAGCTGGGCCACATCTACTACTACCTTACCTACACCAACCCCGAGGTGCCGGTGCTGCTGCGGGCCGGGGCCAACCGCGCCTACCACGAAGCCATGGGCAGCCTCATGGGCTTAGCCGCCACTCAGAAGCCGTTTCTGGTAGGCCTGGGCCTGATGGACGCCAAAGCCAAAACCGACGAAACCCAAACGCTGCTCAAAGAAGCCCTCAACTACGTGACCTTCATCCCCTTCTCCTCGGGCGTGATGAGCGAGTGGGAAAACAGCTTCTACGCCGATAAGCTGCCCGCCGACCAACTCAACGCCCGCTGGTGGGAGCTGGTGAAAAAATACCAGGGCATCGTGCCGCCCACCACGCGCGGCGAGCAATACCTCGACCCGGCCACCAAAACCCACATCAACGACGACCCAGCCCAGTACTACGACTATGCCCTGTCCTACGTCATCCTGTTCCAGCTCCACGACCACATTGCCAAGAAAATCCTGAAGCAGGACCCGCACGCTACCAACTACTACGGCAGCAAAGAAGTAGGCACCTTCCTGGCCGACATCATGCGCCCCGGGGCCAGCAAAGACTGGCGTGCGGTGCTCAAGGACAAAACCGGCGAAGACCTCTCCGCCCGCGCCATGGTCGAGTATTTCCAGCCGCTGATGGTGTACCTGAAGGCGCAGAACAAGGGCAGGAAGTACACGATGTAGGTTTTCCAGAGCCTCCAGGAAACAAAAAGCCTCGCCGGTTACGGGCGAGGCTTTTTTCTTACATCCTTGTCGACAGTGAATATAAATATACTGTCGACAATACTAAGCTGGCTATTCACCTGGACTAGAACTTCATTGCCTGCTACCTCCTGCCAAGGATTTTTATTGGTAATCAACAATTCACTCGATTTTAGTCCCCCCTTCCAGTTTAATGTTATTCAAGATAATTACACTGTCACGAACAACATAGGAACCTTGTTGTGGTGGGTTCACAAGACCACTAAGCCATGTGTAAGTGCCGTTTTTTCTTAACACAAGTGAAGACCCGCCTACTCCCGAGTCATAAACAGCCTGAATGATAACTCCCGAATCGTCTTTAACATTTATTCCAGCATCGCCTTGGCATGAGACAAGCACTGTTAACGCTAGAAGCAATAAGGCATTAGCAGAATTTTTCATGTGTATCACTCCCTTGGCAAGCTATCCTTGATTATGTCGCCGCCTGCGCCATGCGCCGCTTCAGCACCTTCGCCAACCCGTCCAAGCGCCGCTCGATGAGCTGGGCTACTTCGTCGTCCTCGTAGTCGATGCCGTTATTGCGGGAGTTGAGGTAGCGGGCCAGGGCGGAGTTTTCGTCCAGCGTGTCGGCCAGCTCCGACTGGGCTGCTTCCCATTCTTCCTGGTGCTGCCCTTTGAGGTAGCGGGCACGCAGCTCTATGGTCTGGCTGACCAGCGCGGCCAGGCGGGCCAGCACGGCTGTTTCCCGCTCCGATATCGTGCGAAACTCCCGGCCAATAACGGCCAGCATGCCCACGCGAGAGCCATCGGGCATTTGAAGCGCGGCTCCGGCATAAAATTTCAGCCCGATGGCCTGGGCTACGTCGGGCTTGATGAGGGTGCAGCTTTCCGGCTTGTAGTCGGAAGTAACGACGGCCTCGTCCTGCAGAATGGCGGCAGAACACATGCTTTCCACTCGCGGCAGGCTGGTAATGCCCTCGGCCCCGGTCACGGATTTAAACCACACGTACTCATCATCGACCAGAGAAATCAGCGAGATGGGCGTGTTAAAAAGCTGCGCCGCCCAGGCCGTGTAGTCGTCAAAAATCGGCTCGGGTGTGGTGTTTACAATGTCGTATTGGTGTAGCGTACGTAGCCGGGCCGCGTCGTTGGCGGGCACCAGAGAATCCGGAAAAGTGGTAGTCATAGGTTGGGGTCAACTCATTGGAGCCGATCGAAAGGGATGGTATACATGCACCACGAAGGTGTACTTCACGACGCGTTGAACTACTTATTGGCAGCAACGAGTCGCGAGGTACACCTGCGCAGTACCAACAACTGGTAACCCGCTTTGGCTAATAATTCGCCTCTGCGGCCGGCAGATCAATCAGAATGAACTGGGCATCTTTCTTGGCCCGAATCTGCACCACATGTTCGTCGGTCATGCGGGCCTGGTCGTTGGGGCCGAGTTCGGTACCGTTGACGAAGATGGTGCCTTCCTTCACGTAGATGAAGGTGTTGCGAATGGGAAAGGTCTTGAACTCGATTTCGTTATCCTCCTTCAGATTCGACCAGTAGATCGTGCTGTTGGAGTTCATATACACCACATCTTCCAGCACTTTTTGGCCCGATACCAGCGGGACCAGCTCATTTTTGCCGTCCAGCAAATCCAGGTCTTTTTGCTCGTAGCTGGGCGCGAGGCCTTTTTGGTTGGGCAAAAACCAGAGCTGGTAGATATGCAACGGCTTATCGGTGCGGTTGAACTCGGAGTGAGCCATGCCCGTGCCGGCCGTCATGCGCTGCACTTCGCCCCTGGGAATGGTGGTTTTGTTCCCCATGGTGTCTTCGTGGGTCACTTCACCATCCAGCACGATAGTTACAATCTCCATTTCGGAGTGCGGGTGCTGCGGAAAGCCCGAATTGGGCGCGATGCTGTCGTCGTTGAAAACCCGCAGCGGCCCGAAGTGAATGTTGTTGGGGTCGTAGTAATCGGCGAAGGAAAACAGGAAATAGCTGCTCAACCAGCTAACGGGCGCGGCATGATGACGGTCGGTGGCGGGGATATACTTCAGCATGATAGTTCGGGGTGGTGGAGTGGGTGCAAAGTGCGTAAAGCATACGCGCCAGAGGGCGGTGAAGTTAGCAGCCACCTGCAAACAAGCAGGCCCGCCCGGAAATCCGGGCAGGCCTTAAGTTGATTTGGGCAGGAGCGCAAGCTCTCCTGTTCGTACTAGCAGTTACGCTTTTTTCAGGGTGTTCATCTGCTGTTGCAAATCCAGCACGATGCTGGCCAAACGGCTCAGCGACAGATCAGCAATGGGGAACGTGCTGCTGATGTAGGAGCGTGCCTCCCAGATTTCCACCACGTCTTCCACGTCAATTTCGTAGGGCGAATACACCGGGTTGTCGGAGTGCAGCGAAAGGGTAGCGCCGTCTTTCAGCCGGTTGAAGATGCGCTTGAACACAATACCTTCCTTGTTGCTGACCACGATGCAGGGCGTTCCATCCTTAATGGTCATCCAGTCGTCGACGTAGCGACCCACGATGACGGTGCCCGAGGCGATGGGCAGCATCGAGTCGCCGGCTATTTCGAAAGCCCGGTAGGTACCGCCCGTACTCAGCATCGGCAGGCGGAACTTCGGCAACTCCTCAATAAACTCGGGGTCGGCGTAGCCATTGAGGTAGCCGGCGCTGGCCTTCAGCGGCACGAGCTCAATGTTCTCGTTCTGCTCCTTGTCAACGGTGAGAGCCAGAATACGCAACCCGTTGGCGGGGCGGGGCGGCGACGGGTCGGGGGCGGAGGCAGGCTCCAGCTGGCGCAAGGCGGCTTTTTGGGCGCTTTTCTTGCTGAAGTCCGTCGTTACGAGCGAGTCCAGGGTGATGCCGAACAAGCGGGCCATATTGACCAGCGTGCTGAGCTTGGGCTCGGCGCGGCCTTCTTCGTAAGCGCCTACTAGCGAGCGTTTAATATTTAGTTTCTCGGCCATCTGAGCCTGAGTCAAGGCTAATTCGCGCCGCCAGAATTTCAGGTTGGTATTAATCATCGCGGGTGGGGAGCCGGGAAAGGCTTCGACATCAAAGGGTTATCGGCTCGTGAAATTAGCAACAAACCCGCAGCTTTACTAATTCAATTAGCTTTAATTTTTTAGAAAAAATGTTCCGGCGTTTTCACCAACCCCCCCTCGGCTGCTCGCTAGAGATTATCGGTGGCAGCCTGGGCCGTGCTGGTACCAGGCCCAGCCCACCACTCCTCGTTGGTCCAGTACTCATTCCAGCCCAGGCGGGCATACTTGGGGTTGATGCTGACTTCCCGCTCGCCGATGCTAAAATCCTGCAGCACCTCGCTGGCAATCGGCAGAAAATTATAGGCCCAGATGACCGGCTTCTGCCCGTTGGTGTGGTAGCTGCGCCAGGTGCCCTCGAACAAGCTGATCGAGCCCCGCGTGGCCGATGCCTCCGTGGCCGGGATAGACAGGCCGAATAGCGCCAGCCCATCGGGCAGGTTGGGGTCGAGGCTGAAATCGACGACTACTTTCCCGGAAAAGGTGCCGGCACCTTTACTGGCCGGCTCTTCGTTGAAAATGTACGTTCCCGTGGCCGTGTAGCCCTTTGCGTTGCTCTTTTCATTATCCAGATACCCGCGCATCTCCGCTGTGCCAATGGCCAGATCATTGATACTTTGCAGCGTAATGGTGCCTGCAAACGGGGTTATGCGGTTTTTGAACCGGTCTTTGCCCGTGACATAGTATATGCTGGGCCGCAGCGTGTCTTTGCGCACCGACAGCAGCACGATTTCCACGCGGTAATGGTCGGCTCCCAGAAAGCCGTTCATGGCGCTGATGCTGGCATCGTCGGCCGGGCACCACAGCTCCGCCAGATCATACTGCGCCAGAAACGTGCGCATCTCAGGCGTCAGCACCGGGAGTACTTCAGGCGTTTTCGCCGAGGCGTTGCGCACCGGAGCCGGCTGGTCAGCTGCCGGGTCGGCGGCGCTGACCTGCTTGACGGCTGAGTGCTGGCAGGCGGCGAGAAACCCCAGGCAACCGAGCAGATAGAAGGTCTTTTTCATAGTACTGCTGAAAGAGAATAACAGGTGGCGCAAAGGCAGCGGCAGAATAATCGGAATCAGCTTCTTATCCGCTACAAAGCAGGTTCCTCGGCTTCGGCCCACCACTCTTCGTTGTCCCAGAATTTCTGCCAACCCACGCGGGTATACTTGCGGTTGATGCTTGGGCCCCGCTCCCCCAGGCTGAAATCCTGTAGAACGGTGTTGGCAATTCCCATGAAGTTACTGGCCCACAACAGCTTAATAGCGGCCGGGTGAGCTACACTATTCCAGGTGCTGGTAAATTTGGAGCCTTCTCCCGCTTCGCCTTCGGTCCACCAATGGATGCGGCCCGGCTGATAGGCAATTCCCTGCGGGGTTTGGGAAAAGGCCACCAGCAGCGTGCCCGTGAAGGTGCCTGCTCCTTCTTCCGCCGGGCTTTCGACCAACCGGAAAGAGCCGCTGGCCTGGTAGTGGCCCAGCGCTTTAAACGATTCGGACTGATAGGGAGCCTTTACTTTTTTCAGGGATTTGAGCGTAATAGTGCCGCTAAAGGGCAGCAGCCGCTCCCGCTCCCGGCTTTTGCCCTGCACATGATACAGGCCCGGATTTTTGCTGTCGCGCCACACCTTTTCAAACACCAGATTAAAGGGGCGGTAGTGCGGGCCCATGTAGCCGAGCATAGTCTGGGCTTCGGCCGGCCGGGCCGATACCAGCCACAGCGGAGCCAGATCGAACTTGCGTAGCAGCACGGCCGGGCTGGCCGCTGATGATGCCGGCTTGCGGGTGGTGGGCCTGGGGGCGGGAACAGCGGCGGCCAGCGTAGTCAGCAGGGCGGCAAGCAGAACAAGCAGCTTCATGGGGTAGCGGAAAAAACGGGCGAAGGAGGCTAAAGCTTTTCGGGCTGAGCGGCGGGGCGGCTACGCGTGGCAACCGACTTTTCGGCCCACCACTCGTCGTTCTGGTAATACTCATTCCAGCCGTAGCGGGCATATTTGGGGTTGACCGTTACATGCCGGCCACCCACGTTGAAGTCACTAAGGACCTCAGCGGCTAAGCGGGCAAAGTCGGCGGCCCAGAGTGCTGACTGCCGCTGCTGATTGTGGTAATAGTAGCCTTCAAAGGCGAAACAGCGGGTATTATGCTTCATCGACAGGTTATCCGCATACAAACTACACTCCTGCTTATCCGATGTATCAAAATCGATGGCCGCAGTGCCCTGCAACAGCCGCTGCTTCGACTGCCGCGACCAGAAGGTAAAGCTGCCGACGGCCGTATACACCTGCAGTTGTGGGTTCTGCTTATTCCTTTGGCCGTGCTGCCGGACCTGCCGCAGCTGAATCTGGCCTTGCAGCGGCGTGATGCGGTGCCGCAGCCGCATCAGAGCCCGCACATGGAACAGGCCGGGCGTCTGCTGGTCTTGCCGGGCCTGCTGAAACACGACTTCGAGCCGCTGGTGGTGCGGGCCCACGAAGCCATTTTGCACGGGGTCTTCCGAGCCCAGCAGCCAGAGGCGGGCAATATCATAACGCCGGAATAAGGCCAGCCGCTCCGGCCGGTTCAGGGTATCGGCCAGCGGCAGCAGCTGCCGGCTGCGCGAAGGCAGCATCATGGGGTCGTAGCTGGCTTCGGCGCGCTGCTCAAATGCGTGCCGCCACCAGGCCCAGGCCACCACGGCCACTACTGCCAAGCTCATCGTCAGGAGAAACCCAAGCAGGATTTTTTTTCCGCGGCTCATCGGATAGTGGGTGTACTATGAAAGGACCGGACCAGCCGCCGCGCCGCGCCCAGTTGAATCAGCACTTCGGCCAGCACCAGGTTGCCGGTCCAGGAAAGCCAGGTGACGGTGAGGTAGGTTTCAATGGGCTTGGTGCCGAATACGTAGTAGAGCAGGTAGCTTTCCGAGCGCAGACTCAGGGCCGCCAGCGTCACGGCGAAGCTGCGGATCATCCAGGCGGTGTGCTCTTCCCAGCGGCGCTGCCGGGCCAGGCGGTAGGCCTGCCAGGTGCTCAGCCACCACACCACGCACTGCAAGGCAAAGCCGACTTTAGCAACCAGTCCACCGTTGGCGAAACCGGCCAGAATCAGGCCCGAAGGCCCGGCCAAAGCCAGTACGGAAATGACGTAGAGCTTGCCCAGATTGCGGTGCAGCGCGGCCCGGCCCCGGAACAGGCGCGGGAAAAACTGCGCCAAGCCCGCCGCCAGCACCCACAGGCTGCTGGTGATATGTACGTAAAAGCCCAGCCGAAACAGCCCGTTGTCGTTGGTAGCGTCCGATTTGGTAGTCAGGAAATGAATACCCGGCTCAAAGGACAGGTATGGCCATACTTTAGTAACCATCAATACGGTAAAGGCGGCTACCAGCGCGCCCGCCAGAAACTGTAGCAGGCGCGGGAAACTCAGGGAAGAAAGCATGGAAAACTGGCGAAGCGCGGAGGCAATATAACGCGGCAGGTATATAGTTATGATATAGTCCGGTCGGTTTTTTTACCAGACTTACCACCCTACAAAATACGACCCTGGAGTTGACGCAGCACAGAATGTAACGCGAAGTTCCACTTCGCGAGGCGTTGCATTCTCCCGAACGACAGTCGTTCAACGCGTCGCGAAGTGGAACTTCGCGTTACAGCAAAAAGCCCTTCTGCGTGTGCAACGGGAAACTGCTTTCTGGTAAAAGGTCGCTTCGTACTGCGCACAGGACGCATTGCTTCGGCTTTGCCTCGCAATGACAACCGATTGCACATCAGCACACTAATCATTAGCACATTAACTTTTCAGCCGCTTCTGATACAGGCCGGCCAAGCGGAGCTTGAAGTAGTCGTATTTCTCGCGCAGGTGGTCGAACAGGTCGCGCAGCTGGGGCTCGCCGCCGAGCTGAGCCCGGGCCGTCGTGATTTCGGCGTACTCGCCCTGGCTCAGAAACTCGTCGAGGCGGATGGACTGGCCTTTGGCGTAGAGCGTCTCGATGTGGGCCCGGATGGTGCTGGCGGCCAGGTTGCGGCGCTCGGCAATTTCATCGATGCTGAGGCCGGCGCGGTGCAGCTGCAGCGTCGTTTCGTGGGTGTCGCCGGCTTCGCGGGTACGGCGGGGCTTCGCGGGTCCGGGCATTTCGTCTTCGTCGTCCTCGGCAGCATCGGACGGATTAGGCGCGCCGCCAAACTCCAGGATGGCCTTGATGAAGACCTCGCCGTAGTTCTCGAACTTCTTCATGCCCACGCCGCCGATGGCCAGCATGGCCGTGCGCGACACGGGCCGCTCGGCCGCCATTTCCTGCAAGGTCGTATCGGTGAAGATGACGTAGGGCGGCACGTTCTGCTCGTCGGCCAGGCGCTTGCGCAGCTGCCGCAGCCGCTCGAAGAGCTGGCCGGCGGCATCGGTGGGCGCACTGGCGGCGCTGGCGGCCTTCTTGCCCCGGGGCTGCTTTTCGGCTTTCTCGGCGGGCTGAAACTTCTTCATCGGCAGCTGGCGCTGGCCTTGCAGCACTAGCTTACCTACCTCCGTGATTTTCAGCGAGTAGCCCTCTTCGTAAGCAATGTAGAGCAAGCCGTCGTTGAGCATCTGGTGAATGTAGCTGTACCAGTCCAGATACGGCAGGTCGCGGCCCGCGCCGTAGGTTTTGATCTGCTCGTAGCCGCCCTGCAGAATGGCTTGGTTGCGCATGCCGCGCAGCACATCGATGAGCAGGCCGATGGGAGCCCGCTCGCGCATGCGCACCACGGCCGACAGCGCTTTCTGGGCCAGCTCGGTACCGTCGAAAGTAGTGGGCGGATTGCGGCAGATGTCGCAGTTGCCGCAGTCTTTTTCCAGGGTTTCGCCGAAGTAGTTGAGCAGGATTTTGCGGCGGCAGGAAGCGGCTTCCGCAAACTGCTGCATCCGTTCCAGCTTGGTGAGGCTGAGTTGGGACAGGCGCGGGTCGGCGTCCTTGGTGAGCATGTCGCGCAGGCTCATCACGTCGGCGAAGCTGTAGAACAGGATGGCCGTGGCCGGGGCTCCGTCGCGCCCGCCGCGCCCGATTTCCTGGTAGTAGCCCTCGATATTTTTGGGCAGGTTGTAGTGAATCACCCAGCGCACGTTGCTCTTGTCGATGCCCATGCCGAAGGCAATGGTAGCCACGATGACCTGCAGATCGTCGCGCAGGAAGCCTTCCTGCACGCTGGCGCGCTGGTTGGGCGTCATGCCGGCGTGGTAGTGGTTGGCCCGCACGCCTTTTTCCTTGAGCTTCTGGGCCAGGGTTTCGCACTGCTTGCGCGAGAGGCAATAGATAATACCCGACTCGCTGGGCCGCGCCGTTACAAATTCCACGATGCTGCCCACGCGGTTCTGGCCGGGGCGCACGATGAGGTTGAGGTTAGGCCTGTCGAAGCTGGAAAGGAACACCTCCGGCTCGTGCATGCGCAGCTGCTGCTGGATGTCGCGCTGGGTGAGGCGGTCGGCGGTGGCGGTGAGGGCAATGATGGGCACCTGCGGAAACTGCTCGCGCAGCACCCGCAGCTGGGTGTACTCGGGCCGGAAATCGTGGCCCCACGACGAGATGCAGTGGGCCTCATCGATGGCAAACATGCTGATGCGCAGGCGCTGCAAAAACTGCAGAAACCCCGGCGAGACCAGCTTTTCGGGGCTCACATACAGCAGCTTCAGGTAGCCGTTGAGGCAGTCGGAGGCAATGCTGGTTTGCTCGCTCTGGCCCACGCTGCTGTTGATGTACTCGGCCGGAATACCGTTGGCCTTAAGCGCCTCCACCTGGTCCTTCATCAGGGCAATGAGGGGCGAAACGACCACGCAGACGCCCTCCTGCACCACGGCCGGCACCTGGAAGCACACCGATTTGCCGCCCCCGGTGGGCATGAGCACCACCGTATCCTTGCCGCTCATGATGTTGGAAATGATACTTTCCTGCATGGGCCGGAAGGTATCGTAGCCGTAATACTGCTTCAGGACGCGCCGGGCAGAATCGAGCGTGGGCGCAAGGGGTTCGGGGGTAAACAACATGCGGTAAAAATACGACGGTAAAACGGGAGTTTCAGGAGTTTTCTCAGGGTAAGCCAACGCCAAACGGGCGGAAATTGTGCCCTTCCACCGACTAATTCTGGACTGCCGGACCAGTGGCGGGGGCATGAAGCAGCTCCGTCATAAATTCATATCCTGAGATATAAAAATGTATTTCTAGCTTGCGTCATCCATTTACTTTTAACCATTTAATTTGAAGAATCTACGTTTTACTTGGGTGTTGGCCGTGGGCCTGGGGGCACTGGGCGTCACGGGCTGTGCCGAGAAAGAATCGTCGGTGAATGAGCTGACTGTGCAGGCGAATGCCGCTGCCCCGGCCGGGCAGATTATTTCCTCGGCGCAGGCCGTGGAATGGACCACCCGCTTTCAGGAGGCGAATCCGCAGGAAATTTGGGCGGTCTTCACTGAAGCCGGCATCTTCAACCAGCTGCTCAGCCAGGCCGACTGCCAGGGCCTGCGCCTCTACCACGGCACCGACAGCGGTGGCGACAACACATTTGTGATGGTTGGCGTGAACAGCGAGGGGGCCGACATGACCGAGGGCCTGCTGGCCGACGAAGCTGCTAAGTGCCCACCCAACAGCTACCGCAGCATTCTGCTAGCCAAGCCGGGTGAGGAGCCAAAGGCACCAGTGCTGCCCGCTGGCACCCTTATTCCGCTGGACAAGGCCATTGAAATGACCATGCACTACCAGGCTAAGCATGCCGGCAGTGGCCGGGCCGGCTACTTCAGCTCCCGCGTGTACTGGGAGCTGCTCGAGCAGCCCGGCTGCATCGGCATTCGGGTGTATAAGGGCCTGAAAGAGGGAAACATCGAGTGCTTCGTGCTGGTCGGCGTCAACGAGAAGGGTGTCGACATGACCGAGGGCCTGCTCTACGATATGGCGGCCCCCTGCCCGCCCAACTGCAGCGCCGAAAGTCCACTGATGCACGGGGAGCAGTAGCCTGTCCTGCTTACTCAAGGCCAAACGGCCGGCCCCGGGAAGTTCCGGGGCCGGCCGTTTTCGTAGCTGCCACTGGCTGACCAATTACTCCGGCAACGCCCGCGTGTAGGTGTGCGACACGGGCACGGGTCTCTCAGGGCCCGCTGGAGCTGCTCGATGAGGCGGCCATAGATCGTATGCGCTGGCCGGCACTGACTGGGCGCGGCGACCACGCAGACGCCTTCCTGCACCACTGCCGGCACCTGGAAACACACCGATTTGCCGCCCCCGGTGGGCATGAGCACCACCGTGTCGCGGCCGCTCATGATGTTGGGATGTCTTCCTGCATCGGCCGGAGGGAATCGTAGCCGTACTACTGCTTCAGGACGCGCCGGGCCAATTTGATGATCGGCATGAGGGATTCGGGGGCAAATAACATGCGGTAAAAACACGACGGTAAACTGGGCGTTGCGCCACCGCCTTACCCTACCCGACCGGCTCGCACGGAGAGGTATCTACCATAGTAATGTTCGCGGGGCCGTCATAACAGACTAAACGCATTTGAATAAGCTCGACTGTTCAGCAAGTCTGTAAAGGGGGCTTTTGCTGAAAGCCTGTTCCGCGACGACGGCACGCATCAAAGCAAAAAGTGGCTCTAAAACCATCTGGAATGATCGAGCTTATTCAAATGCGTTTAGTCTGGCCGTCATAGATTCATATCCTGAGATATAAAAATGTATTTCTAGCTTGCAGCTTTATTCATTCTTAACCATTTGAATCGATGAAACTACGTTTTACGTGGGTATTTGCCGTGGGCCTGGGGGCACTGAGCCTGGCCAGCTGCTCGGAGAAGCAGGCGGCGCGCGACTTGACCGTGCAGCCCGATGTGACGGCCCAGGCGGGGCAGGTGATTTCCTCGGCCCAAGCCGTGGAATGGACCCACCGCTTCCAGAAGACCCACCCCAACGAAATGTGGGACGCTTTCACGGACGCCACTATTTTCAACGGGATTCTGGACCAGAAAGGCTGTCTGGGCCTGCGCATCTACCACGCCGTTAATAAGCAGGGCAACAATACCTTCGTGCTGGTAGGGGTAAACGCTGTAGGCGACATGACGGATGGCGACATTTCCGACGAGTCGCCAACGGGTCCGCCCCACCCATTCAACAGCATCCTGGTTTCGACCAAGATTGGGGAGCAAAAGCTGCTCCCCGTGCTGAAAGGCGGGGCGCTTATTCCGGTGGAGCAGGCGGCCGACATGACGAGAACCTACCGCAAGTTGCACCCGCAAGGCGTATGGGCCGGTTACTTCAGCGCCAAGGTATACCGTAACCTGCTGGCCCAACCCGGCTGCATCGGTCTCCGCGTGTACAAGGGCCTCAAGGAAGGCAATGAGGAATGCTTCGTGATGGTTGGCGTCAATCAGGCTGGCGCTGACATAACCGAAGGCGAAGTGTACGATATGGCTCTCCCCTGCCCTCCAAACCAGGTAGCAAGCCGCCTGATGCAGTAGTACTGCCCAGCCTTTTCGGCTTTGATACAGTCAGCGCCCGGTTTCCGCGAAGGAAGCCGGGCGCTTTGGCATTTACGGGCAGTTGGTGGCGCGCTACTCCGGCAAGGCGCGGGTGTAGGTGTGCGACACCGGCACGGGGCCCTTCACGCCCTGCTGGGCCAGGGCCCGCTGGAGCTGCTCGATGAGGCGGCCATAGGCGGGTATGCTCTGGCCGGCGCGGGTGTAAGCCCGAAAAGCCACGCTCATGCCGCCGGGCTTGAGGGCCGTCACCACTACTTCGGGCGCCGGATCGGGCAGCACCTGGGCGTCGGCCAGCATGAGCGGCACGGCCCAGGCCCGCACGGCGGCCAGGTCGTTGGCACCGTCAATTTCGGCCGGAATATCGACCAGGGCCCGGTTTTGGGCGGTTTTGTTGACAATGACGTTGTTGGACGTCGCGCCGTTGGGCAGGATGATGGTGTCGCCCTGGGGCGTGACGAGGATGGTGTTGAAAATCTGAATCTCACGCACCTCCCCGGTTTTGCCCTGGCTCTCAATCACGTCGCCGACCACGTAGGGCTTGAAGATCAGGATGAGCACGCCGCCGGCAAAGTTGGCCAGCGTGCCCTGCAGGGCCAGCCCCACGGCCAGGCCCGCTGCCCCCAGAATGGCCACGAACGACGTTGTCTCGAAGCCCACCATGCCGGCCACCGAAATCAGCAGCAGCACCTTCAGCACGATGTTAACCAGGCTGGTCAGAAACGAGCGGAGCGACACGTCGAGCCGGGCGGTGGATGCGGTGATGAGCCGGCTGACCCGCCCGATAACCCACCAGCCAATGACCAGCGCCAGCAGGGCCATAAACACGCGGGGCAGATAGAGCACGAGCAAGGTTTGGAGCTGTTGGGCGTAAGTGGAAATTTGATTCATGGCAGGAAGAGGAAGTGTAGCGGGATGATAGGGAATCAGCGGCGGGTGTACGCAAGTCGCTCAGGAAGCAAACATAGGCAAGTGGCGGCGCAACCTGGTGGTAGGCCGCTGGCTAGAGCGGTTTGAGGTAGCCCAAAAATGATCAGAACGGTGTAGAGACGCGACCCTTCGCATCTCCTCGCGTGCGCCGGCCCAACGATTATCGTTCAACGAGGAGACGCGAAAGGTCGCGTCTCTACACTGTTCCACTGGTACTGGCGCTACTTCAAACAGCTTCCTAGTAAAGCAGGTGTCGCCCTGCTGGCGCTGTTGGAAAGGCAAGCCAATCATTTGTCTACCGACGTTTTGCCCTACTAGGGCTAGTACGCGGCACCTTGCACCGCAGGTTATATAGTTGGAGTCATTGAAAGAAATATATAACCTACCTTGTTGTATATTCTATTCGCTTATCAGTAGGATATAACCAATACCCCGCTCTGCTGCCCCGTCCGTTTCGCTACTGGCTGCCGTGCGGCGGCATTTTGGGATGGACCAGCAGGAGCTGGCGCACTACCTGGGCATCACGCAAGCTATGGGGAGCCAGGCGGAAGCGGGACGGCGCGGACTGGGGGCGGCGGCCCGGCAGGCGCCGGAAACACTGGCCGCCCACTTGCCCCCTACCCCGGCCGCGCCCGTTGCCCCGCCTGCTGCTGTACCTACTGCGCCCCCGCTGCTACGCTTGGCTGCTCCCGAAACTGCCCCGCTGGCCGCCCGCCTCGACTATTGCCAGCACCACGCCCGCCGCCTGCGCCGCTTGCTGCGCCCCCTAGAAGCACAGGCGGCCACGGCTGCCCGCTGGCACGCGGCCCGGCCCGCGTTGCTGGCCACCCTGCCGCCCGCCCCCGAGCCTACCGATACTCTATCTGAGGCCACCGGGCCGGGCGACTGGGCCGCCTACCTGCGCTGGTACCGCCGCCACTGGCTGCTCGCCCGCCCCACGGCCCTGCCCCCCGCCGCGAGTGCCCGCTACCACCTGCTGCGCCTGCAGGCCGAAGCCCTGGAAACGGCAGCGGCAGCGCTGCTGGTCCTGCTGGGGTAGCCGGCCCGTACGTACCAAAAAGCCCCGCGACCAGGCAGGTCGCGGGGCTTTGGTTGGCGGGGGGGGTAGTAGCACGAACTGGGCAGTTCGCGCTACTTGGCCAGCTCCAGCACTACGGCCGTTTTGGCGGGCAGCTGCAAGGTCGCAAGGTCGTTGAGCGGAGCCTTGGTCAGCACGTTGCGACCCTTGGTGAAGCCGCTCATCCGTTCCGAGAAGCGGGCCGTGGGCAGGCCGGCGGGCTTGTCGGTGGTGTTGGTAGCCACCATCACCGTGCCGGTAGCATCGTAGCGGAAGTACACGTAGAGGCCGTTTTCGGGCAAGTACTGCATCAGCTTGCCCTCGTGCAGCACCTTGTGGTCGCGGCGGTAGGTGGCCAGGCTTTTGACAAAGTCGAAGGCCTCGTTCTCGCGGGCCGAGCGGCCGGCGGCGGTGAACTTGTCCTCCTTATCGCCGGGCCAGCCGCCGGGAAAGTCGCGGCGCACTTCGGCGTCGGTCGGGTCCTTGAAGTTCTTCATCAGAATTTCGGTGCCGTAGTACATACTCGGGATGCCCCGGGTAGTCAGCAGCCAGGTCAGGCCTATCTTGTACTTGTCGAGGTCGTCGCCGATTTCGGACAGAAAGCGGTTTTTATCGTGATTGTCGAGCAGGGTCACCAGCTTGTTTGGGTCCTGGTACACTACATCCTGGGCCAGGGTTTGATACACATGCTGCGGGCCGCCGTCCCAGCCGGTAGCAGCGGGGGTACCCGTTTCGCGCAGGGCAGCGAGCATTGCGTCTTCGAGCACGAAGTCGATGGTGCCGGGCTGGTTCGACTTAAAGGGGAAGTCGATTTTGTTGCGGGTGTAGTACGCCTGATCCACCACGTTACTCACCATCGACTCGCCGAAGATGTGCAGGCGGGGGTATTCGGCCAGCAGGGCCGCGTTGCAGCGGTTCATAAACGGCTGGTCGTTGTACATGTAGGTATCGATGCGCCAGGCGTCGATACCGAAGTTCTCTACCACCCAAATGGCGTTTTCAATCAGGTAGTTGGCCACGTACGGGTTGCCCTGGTTGAGGTCGGGCAGGAAGGGCACAAACCAACCGTCGAGGCTGATCTTGCGGTCAATCTGGGCCGCGTGCGGGTCGGTGATGGGATTGTAGCGGTACGAGGTATTGGTGTAAGTAGGCCACTGGTGCAGCCAGCTTTTCATGGGCAGATCCTGCAGAATCCAGTGGGTGTTGCCTACGTGGTTATACACGGCATCCTGCACCACCTTCAGCCCGGCGGCGTGGGCCTGCTGCACGTAGGCTTTGTAGGCCTCGTTGCCGCCAAAGCGCTTGTCGATGTTGTACTGATCGGTGAAGCCGTAGCCGTGGTAGGAGGCGCGCATGGTGCCGCCCTCGTTGGTCAGGGGCTGGTTGTTTTCAATCAGGGGCGTAAACCAGACGGCCGTTACGCCCAGGTCCTTGAGGTAGCCAATGCGCTGAGCGGCACCCTTCAGGTCGCCACCGTGGCGCAGAAAGGGGTTGGCGCGGTCAGAGCCGGGGTCGCGCAGGTCGGCAAACTTGTCGTTGCTGGCGTCGCCGTTGGCAAACCGGTCGGGCATGGCCAGGTAAATGAAGTCGGCGGCCGTGACGCCCTGCGCCTTGGGCGAGTTGTCGCGCGCCCGCAGCTCCCAGGCCTGGGTCACGGTTTGCGTCCCCTTCTTCCCTACGATCTGCACCTGGCCGGGCTTGGCGGTAGCGGCAATGGTGAGGTCCAGAAAGGCATAGTTGGGGTTTTCAACGGTGTTGGTTTTCACCAGCTTCACGCCCGGGTAGGCAATGGTATAGGTCATGGTGCCGGCCTGGGGCCCGTAGACGAGCAGCTGCACGTTGCCATTTTTCATACCTACCCACCAGTTGGTCGGGTTTATTCGGGTGATGGCCGGTGTCTGGGCCACCGATAACAGCGGAAACAGGAGTACCAGCAGCAGCCAGGAATAGCGTTGTTTCATACGAGAAAGGGAGTTAGGAAGAGGAACAGCACGGCCGTGGGCAGATATTAGAACCGAACTACCCGGCCTGCAATACTAGCAATAAATGACGCAACAAAAACACCCCTGTTAAAACCTAAGAACCCCGCCCGCACGGTGCGTGGGCGGGGTTCTGAAGAAAACCTGGACCAGATAAGCCAGCAGCTTACTCCGACTCCGGCCGGGCTGCCTTGCGCGTGCCCTGGTAGAGCTCGTACTTCAGCAGGCGGCAGTCGATGGGGCCGTTGTAGAGCGGGGTACGGCGCGAGGCCTTCAGCCCCACCCGCTTGGCGGCTTCGAGGTTGCCCGTGAATAAGTAGGCGTCGTAGCCCTGGAAGCTGGTTTTGAGCGTGTCGCCGATGGTTTTGTAGAGCGCATCCATCTGGGTTTCCTCCCCGATTCGCTCCCCGTAGGGCGGGTTGGAAATAACGATGCCGGCCGGTTCCTGCGCCGGGGCCTGGGCGTCCTTCACGTCGCGCACGCCCAGCCGAATGTAGTCTTCGAGGTCGGCGGCCACCACGTTTTCGCGGGCCAGCTCGATGTAGTCGGCCGACAAATCAGAGCCGGCAATGTAGGCCTGGGGCTCCTCGATGCGGGCACTGCGGGCGTCCATCTGCACCGATTCCCAGAGTGCCTGGTCGAAGTCGGGCCAGTTCTGGAAGCCGAACTTGCCCTGGTGGTAGAGGCCCGGCGCGATGCGCTGAGCAATGAGTGCCGCCTCGGTCAGGAGCGTGCCCGAGCCGCACATGGGGTCAATAAAGGGCTTTTTGCCATCCCAGCCCGTGAGCAGAATGATGCCGGCGGCCAGGGCTTCGTTCAGCGGGGCCACGTTGGTTTGCTGGCGGTAGCCGCGCCGGTGCAGCGATTCGCCGGAAGCATCGAGGCTTAGTACCACATCGTTCTCAATCATGTGCAGATGCAGCCGGATATCGGGATTTTTCACGTCCACGCTGGGCCGCGAGCCGGTGCGGTTGCGGAACTGGTCCACGATGGCATCCTTGGTGAGCTGGGCCACATACAGGGAGTGCTCGAAGGTCGACTTGTTGACCACCGCCGTGATGGCGAAGGTTTGCTCGGGCCGGATGTACTGGCTCCAGTCGAGGCGGCCAACTTCGCGGTACAGGGCCTTTTCGTCGTGGGCGTAAAAGCCGGCGAAAGGCTTCAGGATGCGCACGGCGGTGCGGCACCACAGATTGGCCTCGTAGAGCAGCTGCTTGGTGCCGGTAAACTCGACGGCCCGCTGCCCGATCTTCTCAATTTTGGCTCCCAGGCTCCGCAGCTCCTGGGCCAGCACTTCTTCCAGGCCAAACTGGGTGGTGGCCGTCATAAAAAAGGGAACGTCGCGGCGGTTTTCGGACATGGGGCAGATGGTTTGCTGGAAAGGAAGAGCGGCAAAGGTCGTGGTTTTTGTTTGGCCATTCCCCACGCCTGTCATCCTGAGCGGCGCGAAGCAAAGCGAAGGACCCTCCTCACCTGAGTGATAAGCATACTTCAACGGGCAGAGCCCTTGGCCGTGGGAATGGTGAAGAGCTTTGTCACAGCGGCAGGAACCTTGGTAGAACGGGTGGAAAAAGTCCTTCGTCGCCGCTTCATGCGCGGAAGGCTCAGGATAACAGACGAAAACGGGCTACTCAGGAAATAGACGCTTGTCAGACGCTTCGCGCGAATTCCTATCTTTAAGGCCCTCAAATTTTTCCCTTTCTGCCTGCATGGCCGCTCCTATTTCTTCTGCTTCCTCCGTTTCTGCCAGCCCCGCCACCCGCTCCTACGCCGGGCCCATGCTGCTGATGACCACCCTGTTTTTCCTGTTCGGGGCCGTTACCAACTTCAACGATGTGCTGATGCCCTACCTCAAGGATGTGTGTCAGCTCACCGATTTGCAGTCATCGCTGGTGCAGTCGGCATTCTTTGGGGCCTATTTTCTGATGTCATTGCCGGCGGGGCGGCTGCTGGAAAAAATCGGCTTTAAGCGCGGCATCGTGCTGGGCTTGCTTATTATGGCGGTCGGGGCGCTGGTATTCGTACCGGCGGCCAACTCCCGCACGTTTGGCTTGTTTCTACTGGCCCTTAGCCTGTTGGGCGCGGGCATCACCCTCTTGCAGGTAGCGGCCAACCCCTACGTATCGGTGCTGGGCTCGGCCCGCACGGCGGCCAGTCGCGTCAGCATCGTGGGCGTGGCCAACGGGCTGGGCGGCACCATTTCTCCTCTTATAGGTGGCCTCATTCTCTTCGGCGGCTCGGCCGTGCTCAAGGCCCAGCTGGCGGCTCTGCCCCTGGAGGAGCGTCTCACCCAGGAGGCCACGCTGGTAAAGCCCCTGTACTTGGGGCTGGCGGTGTTTTTGGCGGTGCTATCGGCTTTGTTCTTCCTGGTGCGCCTGCCCGAAATCGAAAGTATTCCGGCCGACGAGGAAGCCGCGCTGGCAGCCGAAGCCCACGCTACCGGCCGCCGCTCGGCCCTCGACTACCGCCACTTGGTGCTGGGCGTCGGGGCCATTTTCATGTACGTCGGCGTCGAAGTCGGCCTGGGCTCCTTCCTGATTCGCTACGGCGAAAGCCAGAATATCAGCCAGCTCAGCAGCTTCACCCAGCAACTGGTACGCGGCCTGAGCCTGGCCACGGGCTGGGCCGGGGCCCTGTTTGGCCACGCCCCCGAGCCTATTGATACCACTACCGGCTTCACCAAAGGCGTGGGCGCGGTGCTGGTGTCGTCCTACTGGTTTGGGCTCATGGTGGGTCGCATCATCGGCATTCCGCTGCTCAGCCGCTTCAACGCCCGCAAGCTGCTGGTGGGCGTGTGCGCGGCCGGCACCTTTTTCGTGCTGGCCTCCATCGTCAACGACGGCGAAGCGGCCCTCTGGCTGGTGGTACTCTGCGGCCTGTGCAACTCCATTATCTGGCCCGTGGTGTTTCCGCTGGCCATCACCGGCCTGGGCCGCTTCACCAAGCAGGGCTCCTCCTACCTGATTATGGCCATCGTGGGCGGGGCCATCATTCCGCCGCTCATGGGCTGGGTAGCGACCAACGGCGGCGGCCTGCGGGTGGCCTTCGTGCTGCCGGCGCTGTGCTACGCCTACCTGCTGTTTTATTCGCTGAGCGGGTATCGGGTGCGGTAATTCTCGCTCGCCGCCCCAGCGGCAAACTACCGCACGCCAGCCCCGGCGGGGCGGCATATCGGAAGAACCCACGTCGCCCGCAGAATTGCCCAAGCCCCGGCGCGGCGACACAATCGACACAACGATACGTGCCGCCCCGCTGGGGCCGAAAAGTATAGTCCGTCAGTGGCCTGCTAATGAAAAGCCCACTGGTTCAGCCGGTGGGCTTTTGCGTTTCATCCCGAAAAGGCCCTTCCGTCATAGTACCACGAAGCTGTTTTAAGAAGTCGAAAGAACGTCATGTCGAGCCTTCGCGAGACATCTCGTGGGCCAAGGCAATCAGATTACCCTGGCAACATCAGCACGCGAGATTCCTCGACTTCGCTCGGAATGACGTTCTAGTGTTTCTGGGCGACCTCCCAAACAGCTTCCACACCGTGCTACCGCACCCACAACGGGCAAACGGCTAACTTTGCCGCCGCACGCACTATTCCCCGCTTTCCTATGGCTTCGGCTCCCGCTCTCGAACACCACGTTTCGCTGCTGCCCTACAACACGTTCGGCATCGATGCCAAAGCCCGCCTCTTCGCCCGCTTCCGCAGCGTGGACGAGCTGCGGGCCCTGCTGGCGCTGCCCGAAGTGCAGCAGGCCGAGAAGCTGGTGCTCGGCGGCGGCTCCAATCTGCTTTTCACCCAGGATTTCGACGGCGTAGTGCTCAAAAACGAAATCACCGGCCTCAACATCATTGCCCAGGACGAAGCCCAGGATACGGCCCTGGTGCGGGCCGGGGCCGGCGAGTCGTGGCACGGCATGGTGCAGTACGCGCTGGGTCAGAATCTGAGCGGCATCGAGAACCTGTCCCTGATTCCGGGCACGGTGGGCGCGGCTCCGCTCCAGAATATCGGGGCCTACGGAGCCGAGCTGAAAGACACCTTCGACCACTTGGAGGCCGTGGAAATCACCACCGGGCAGCTGCGCACCTTCACGCACGAGCAGTGCGGCTTTGGCTACCGCGAGAGTGTGTTCAAAGGCCCGCTGCGCAACCAGTACATCGTGACGGGCGTGGTGCTGCGGCTGCGGCGCCTGCACCGGCTCAACGTCAGCTACGGAGCCATCAGCACCACGCTGGCCGATATGGGCATCGGGACCGACCCCACGCCCCAGGACGTGAGCGAGGCCGTCATCCAGATTCGGCGCAGCAAGCTCCCCGACCCGGCCCAGATCGGCAACGCGGGCAGCTTTTTCAAAAATCCGGAAGTTTCCCAGGCCAAATACGACGCGCTCAAAGCGCAGTACGCCGATTTGCCCGGCTACCTCGTGCCCGGCGGCGTGAAGGTGCCCGCCGGCTGGCTCATTGAGCAGTGCGGCTGGAAAGGCCGCCGCTTCGGGGCCCACGGCGTGCACGACCGGCAGGCGCTGGTGCTGGTAAACCACGGCGGCGCGCAAGGCGCGGCCATCCGCGACCTGGCGCACGAAATCATTGCCTCCGTGCGCGAAAAGTTTGGCATCGAATTGCACCCCGAGGTTAACATTTTGTGAACCTGGCTGGCCGCAACCCGCACCACAGATCGTAGACCCCGCTTCCTATACTTTTGGTCTGGAATGCTGAATACAATTAGGCTAAGAATAAGCATATTTGTGTTTTATACGCTCGCCTGATCTACCCACTTGTTGCTTCTTCGCTTCATGAAACATGTTACTCTTCTCGCGCTGCTGCTTGGTGGCGCAACCTATGCCCAGGCCCAGGCTCCCATTACCCTAACGGCCGCTCGCGCTGCCGGTCCCGGCGCTACCGTAGTGGTGCGCGGCACCGTAAGCAACGGCCCCGAGCTGGGGGGCCTGCGCTACGTGCAGGACAAAGACGCGGGCATGGCTGCGTACTCGCTCAATGCTCCCGGCTTTTCGAGCTTGGTTCTGGGCGACAGTGTGGAGCTGCGCGGCACGTTGAAAAACTACAACGGGCTGCTGGAAATGGACCCTATCTCGTCCGTGAAAGTGCTGGCCAAAAACCGCCGCTTGAGCGTGGTGGAAATTCCGGCGGCAGATCTGACCAAAGTTTTCTCCGAGCCCTACGAAGGCCGCTTGGTGAAGGTGAAAGGCACGAGCAACATCACGACGATGAATGGCTCGACGCTGACGGCCATGAACGGCAACAGCAACTACCTCATCAACGGGCAGCGCGGCGCGCAAATCCGCATTAACAACGCTTCCAGCGGTGAAACTGGCTTGGTAGGCAAAACCGTACCCACCAGCGAATTCGACCTGATTGGGGTCGTGAGCCAGTACTCGCCTACCGGTACCGGCGGCTACCAGCTGCTGCCCCGGCTGTATACTGATTTCGTGTTGGGCGGGGGCCTGCCCAACGTAATGGGCGAGCCAGTGCCGACTGACATGAGCCGCACGGGCTTTGCCGTTACCTTCCAGACCCAAAACCCCGGCGACACCCGCGTGGAGTACGGCAAAACCTCGGCCCTGGGCACCGTAGTCGCCAATGCTACCCCAACGACCAAGCACACCATCGCCCTGACCGACCTGCAGCCCGGCACAGTATACTACGTGAAGGTCTCGTCGACCAACGCCGTCGGCAAATCCGATTCGCCGGCCGTGCCGATGATTACGGATACCAAGAAGCGCGCAACTTCCCGCACCCGCACCACCGAGGGCGCAGAATAGCCTTCGCACCACCGGAACTAATCATTGCAGCCGATGCTTTGCCGGTAGCCATCCAGCTTTGCAGGCCCGTATCACCTGACTTCTAACGAATTAGAGCGTGTTTGTTTCCAATAGACATGCTCTAAACTTATCAGGCGGTCCTGCTGAGCGAAGTCGAAGCATCTCTACCGCACTAGTATATATACTTGTTCCTGAATTAGAAGTGACATAAAAAAGGACGTCATGCTGAGCCTGTCGAAGCATCTCTACCGCAACAGTACTCTCAACCATGCGAACGAAGCGGTAGAGATGCTTCGACAGGCTCAGCATGACGTCCTTTTTTCGTTTCGCTTTATTCAGGAACAAGTCTTATGCTTAACTGTGGCACGCGAGATGTCTCGCGTTGCCCGGCATGACACACCATGTCCAACAGAGATTTGCCTTTTTTCTGCGCATATTTTCCTATTGCCCGTTTCCATAGCTTCATGAAAAAAATTACTCTTTTAGCCCTGCTGACTCTCGGGGCAAGCGTACGGCCCGCGCTGGCGCAAACCATTGAAACCATTGCCGCGGCCCGAGCCAAAGGCGTGGGAGCAACGGTAGCGGTGCGCGGCACGATTTCCAATGGCCCCGAATTGGGTGCCATCCGCTACTTACAGGATAAAGAGGCCGGCCTGGCGGCTTACGCCACGACCGCAATTTTTGGCAACCTGGTGGTCGGTGACAGCATCGAAATACGGGGCACGCTCAAAAACTTCAACGGTATTCTGGAAATAGATCCGGTATCCTCGCTTACGGTGCTGGCCAAAAGCCGCCCGCTGTCCGTAGCCGAAGTGAGCGTAGCCACCGCTGGCTCGCTGTACACGGAGGCGTATGAGGGTCGCCTGGTCCGTATTAACGATAACACCAGCATTACGGGCGCTAACGGCGCACCGGTGAGCGTGTTCACAGGGAATACCAACTACCAGCTCAACGGCCAGTCGACGCTGATTATGCGGCCCAGCACGTCCTCGACGGGCGCGGCGGGCATCGTAGGCAAGCCAGTTCCGACGGGTCCTTTCGACCTGATTGGCATTATGAGCCAGTTCTCCAGCACTGGTGCTGGCGGCTACCAGCTACTGCCCCGCCTGTATGCTGATATCGTGCTGGAAGGCCCCAAGATCCTGAACGGCCCTACCCCATCGGCGCTGTCGCGCACGGGCTTCACGGTCAACTTCGGCACCCAGTTTGCCGGCGACACCAAGGTAGAGTATGGCACCACGCCCGCACTGGGCACGGTGCTTACCTCGGCCACCGCCACCACCACGCACGCACTAGCCATCAGCGGCTTGCAGCCCGCTACGGTATACTATGTGCGGGTATCTTCTACCAACGCCAGCGGTGTTTCCAACAGCGGTATCGTGCCCATGATTACGGTATCGAACTCGACGGGTAAGATTCGGAATTACTTCAACGCTTCCGTCAATACCAGCCTGGCGCTCCCCAATAACGCGGCGGTGTACCTGAACCAAACGGTGCCCGACACACTGGCCCGCTACATGGACCGCGCCCAGGAAACGCTGGATGTGGCCATCTACAACTGGAACAACTCGACTATCGTGGACGCCGTCAACCGTGCCCACGCCCGGGGAGTGAAAGTGCGGTTGGTATATGAAGGCACCAATGCCAACAGCAGCGTACCCGGCGTGAACAGCGCCATTCCACGCATCAAGCGCGACTCGGATAGCGACGTCAGCAACCGTGGCATCATGCACAACAAGATTGTGATTATTGATGCCAACAGCACCAACCCCAACAGATCATGGGTGTGGACCGGCTCGACCAACTGGACGGCCGCGCAACTTTTCTCCGACCCCAACAACGTTATTGCCGTGCAGGACCAGAGCCTGGCCCGCACCTACACGATGGAGTTCGAGGAAATGTGGGGCTCAGCGACCAACACGCCCGGCACGCCGGTTTTCGGCAACCGCAAAACGGACAACACCCCGCACTTTTTCCTCATCGGCGGCTCGCGCGTCGAGTCGTGGTTCAGCCCGACCGACAACGTAAACGCCCGTCTGCTCGAAACCATCCGCACGGCCGACAACGACCTGCACGTGGAAACGATGCTCATCACGCTGAGCGAAATCGGCCAGACCATCCGTGACCAGGTGCAGCTGCGCAACATTGCCGCCTGCTCGGAAGCACTGCTCAACGATACGTCGAACGCCGGTACGGGCGCCATCTTCCGGACCATCAAAACGGCCATCGGCAACCGCATTATGGTGGACAATGTCAACGGCATCATGCACCACAAAACGCTGATCGTGGATGCCGGCGCGTCGCAGTCGGACCCGCAGGTATTCGTGGGCTCGCATAACTGGAGCTTGTCGGCCAACACGACCAACGACGAAAACACCCTGATTGTGCACGACCCGCTGGTGGTAAACCGCTACTACCAGGAATTTGCCAGCCGCATTGCCAGCCAAAATCGCGGCGTCACGGTATGCAATCTGGTGTTAGCCAACAAAACCGCCACCGTGCAGCAGTCGACGGTGCAGGTCTACCCGAACCCGACCAGCGGCAAGTTCAAGCTGCGCATCGAGGCCAGCAAAGCCCGCACGGCCGCCATCACGCTGCGCGACGCCACCGGCCGCGTAGTCCTGAGCCAGACCCAGCCTATCGGGGCCGGGGAAGAGGTGAGCGTGGACGCTTCCAGCCTGAAGTCAGGCTTGTACATGGTCCAGATCGTAACGCCCGAATCGACGCAGGTAAGCCGCGTGGTAGTGGAGTAGGTTCTCCGCCCCGGATCAGGAACGTCAAAAGAGGCGGCCTCCCCGGTGGGAGGCCGCCTCTTTTTTGTATCGAAGCTGTTTTAAGCACGTCATGTCGACCAACGGGAGACATCTCGCGTGCAATAGTATATGATTTACCATTGCACGCGAGATGTCTCCCGTTGGTCGACATGACGTGCTTAGACAGCCTCACCTTCTTTCCTACCAACCAAGCCGCCCGGCCTACTCGCGCAGCAGCTTGAGCACCGCGTGCTGGCCCGCCTGGGTAGCCTGCACATTGTACGCTTCCCCATCTGGTAAGCCAGTGGTTAGTAGAGGTTAGGCAGCTTGTTTAAACTCGAGAGGCGTCATAAAATCCAGGGCTTGGTGGGGCCGCAGCGTGTTATAATCAAGCATCCACTCGCCGACGAGTTGCCGCACATGGGCCAGCGAGCGGAACAAGTACGCATCAAGCACCTCGCGGCGAAATGAGCCGTTGAAACGTTCGATGTAGGCATTCTGGGTCGGTTTGCCGGGCTGAATCCAGTGGAGGGTGATGCCGTGCGCCTCGCACCATTCGGTGAGACGGGCACTGATGAATTCGGGTCCGTTGTCGGTGCGCCGCTGCGCCGGTCGGCCATGGCACTCCGCCGCCCGGGTCAGCACCTGCACGACCCGGGCGGCGGGCAGGGAGAAGTCAGTTTCGACGCCCAAAAGCTGCCGGTTATAGTCGTCGAGCACGTTCAGCGTGCGAAAGCGCCGGCCATCCGTCAGCACGTCGCTGGTAAAGTCGAGCGACCAACAGACAGTAGCGGCCTCGGGCACGCGCAAGGGCGGCCGCACGCGGGCGGGCAGGCGCTTTTTGAGCCGCCGGGGCAGGTGCAAGCCCATCGCCCGATAGATGCGCCAGGTGCGCTGGTGGTTGATTGTCAGACCATTTTTGGGCAGCCCGCCGTTTCGGGGGGTATGCAGGGTAGCGCGGGCTATCCGGATGCGGCGCGGCCGGCGGGTAGTGGGCCCGGCGGCCGTGCGGCTACGGCCCCTGGCGGGCCGGCCCGCCCTTGGTTTTGCCGGCTATCCGCTACTTTGGGAGCATCCTATCTGCTAAACACTACCTTGACGATGGAAGAGTTGACCTCCCCGGCGGCCGAACCCGAGCTGCCCACCACGCCCGAGGCCCGGGCCGCCTACATCAAAGCGGCCCAGACCAAGCCCGACCTGGCCGCCCTCGAACGCCTGTTTGCAGCCGAGCTGCAAGCCCACCCCGCCCTGGAAGAAGCCCTGGCCCCCTACCACGCCCACAGCGGGCCGTCGGTAGTGCGCTTTTATGCCAGCGCCAAAGCCGCCGCTTTCATCAAAGGGCCGTTGCTGCTGAAGCAGGCGGGGGCGCACTTCGTCGAGATGCGCGAGGCGGCGGCCCACGACCTGTGGGAGATTCAGCAGAAAAAGCTGTTCGACTTGCAGTGCCGCTGGCGGGCGGGGCAGATTACGCTTCCCGGCGTGCGCCACACCGAAGAATTCCGGCAGTGGGAAACCTACATCGACTACTGCCCGTGGCTGCCGCCCATCACGGCCGACGAGGTAGCCCTCTACGCGGCGTATCTGCGCTCCGACCACTACGCACCCAACCAGAACTGGGCCTGGCAGAACTACCGCCGGTTCCGGCACGCCGCCGAAGGCGACGACCAGGCCCCCGACGACGAGGCCGCTGCCCCCGACGATGACGACGGCTATGAGGCCACCACAAACCGGGCCTACCGCACCCTGCCCGCGTGGTATCAGTACCACAACGAGGCCACCGGCGAAAACCTGCTGCTGACCCTGCCCGACCTGCGCGGCGAAAAAGAGGCCTACTACATCGGGATTACCGAAGCCGATAAAGAGCAGAAGCTGGCCGCCCAGCGTGCCCGCGGCGACCTGGCCGCTTCGCTGCCGTGGCACCCCCTGTTCCTGCACCGCGACGACCTGGTGCCGTATTTCCGGCAGTTTGAGGACCCCGCCGACCTGCCCCGCCTGCTGCGCTGGTACGAGGCCGGCCACCAGGATGAGCGCCGCCGCCGTGGCTACCTGTTTGAGGCTACCCATTGGATCGAGCGGGCGCTGGAGCACCAGGCGGCCCCCTGGCCCATCGCCGCCCACGCCGACTGGCGGCAAGCGGTGGTGGCGGCCGGCCAGCGGGCCTGGGGCCACCAGCTGGCCGAGGTGCTGGCCGACGTGTGGCAGGAGCAGCAGCAAAACCGCGCGTTGGGCCTACCCGCTACGGGTCCGAAAGTGTACGGCACGCGTACGCCCTTTGCCGAGGTGAACTGGGCCGAGGAAGAATCCTACCAGCCCAAGTTTATTCTGCGCGGCCGGGAGCTGGCCGGCGAGCCGCGCGACTTCAACTTCTGAGGCACCCCGGCTTCGGTGGCGGACCCGGCGAGCCGTAGCCCCCGCCGCAACCTAGAAACTGCCGCCGGGCGTGAAAAGCGGAAGGCGGGAGGGGGCGCAATTTTAGCGGGCGCAAGTATATTTGCGCCTCTTCAACTTGCGCCCCCCCCTCCCGCCTATGCGCCTGCCCCGCCCCGGCCCTTTGCCCGCCCTGCGCCGCTACCTGGCCCTTACCCAGGCCAGTGCCGCCGCGTTGCTCGGCACCACCCGCTCCCGCCTGGCCCAGGCCGAGGCGGGCACCCGCCCGCTGCCGGCCGCCGCCGATGCTGCCCTCACGGCTCTGCTGGCGGCCCTGCCCGCCCCTACCCGCCGGGCGCTGACCGCCGACCCCGGCCACGCGGCCCCGCCGCCTGCCCCGGCCGGCTTGCCACTGCCCGCGCCCCACCCCCCGGCCCTGGCTTCGCGCCGCCACGAGGTCAGCCAGGCCCTGCGCCGCGCCGAGGCCGCCCTGGCCGCCGTCGAGGCCCAGGCGGCTGCCGGCCAAGCCCGGCTGGCGCTGCTGGCCACCCCCGCCGCCCCTGCCGCCCTGGTCGCCGACCCACGCTTTGCCCTGGAGGCCGGCCACTGGACCGGCCCGCTGGCCCAGGCCGACCGCCGCCTGCTGCAAGCCGCCTGCGCCGGCCTGCGCGCCGAGCTGGCCGTGCTGGCCGGCTGAGCAGCTGGTGGCGGTAGTGACGGTGGTGGCGGTGGTGGCGGTGGCAAAGTCCGCCAGAACGAGTACCCCGACGCCGGGCGGTGGCCCGTTGGAACAGCGCCGGGGATGCCGTGCCCTGTCCGGAGCAGCGCTTCGGGGCACAGGGGCGGCCAGTGCCATCAGCTTCTGCAGCAGGCTATAAGACTTGTTCCTGAATAAAGCGAAACGAAAAAAGAACGTCATGCTGAGCGCAGTCGAAGCATCTCCACCGCAGTGGTACTTAGCATTGCGGTAGAGATGCTTCGACAAGCTCAGCATGACAGCCAAATTTTAGCATCGGTTCCTAATTCAGGAACAAGGCTATACAATAAAACAACCCGTTTGCGTTAGGAAAGCGGCCCACCGCTGGCGGTGGACCGGGTGCCACCGGGTGGCGGCACCAGCTACTCACTTTTACCCCTCTATACTTTTATGAATGTTCCCACGTTCGATTTCACTGGCCTCGACAGCCAGGCGGCCTGCGACGAAGCCCTGACCCCGGCCCGCGCCCTGCTGGCCGACCTGACCAACCGCGACGTTAACCTCGACTACCGGGGCGACAAGGCCGAAACCCGGGCCGGCAACGCCAAAAACGCCCTCATCGGGGTGCAGAGCCGCCTCGATGGAGTGAACGACCAGCTCACGGACCTGCCCGCCGGCCCCTCGCGCCGCCGCCTGGAGCTGGAGGCCGAGCAGGCCCGCCTCGTGGCCCGGCAGAAGGAGCTGGCGCTGCGCGGGGCCTCGGGTGCCGCCCTGGCCCTGGCCGAGCTGGCCGAGGCGCGCACCCAGGCCGAGCTGGAGATGGTGACGGCCTTCGTGACCCAGCTGGAGGCCTACCGCACCACGCTGCCCGCGTAGGGCGAGGGCCGCGCGAAGACCTTCCTTCGGGAGAGCAAAAAGCCCCGCCGGCAGCTGCCGGCGGGGCTTTTTGTTGGGGTCAGCCAGGAAGTATAGGGATTAAGTAGTCACGTAAAAGTAATCGTAGCAAAAAAGGCCGTCATGCTTCATCTGGCGTCCGCTTGTCGAAGCATCTCTACTGCTAAACTAACCTGATTACTTTGGCGGTAGAGATGCTTCGACAAGCTCAGCATGACGTTCTATATTCAACACGTTTACTTCTGCACGACCACTTAAACTTGACTTTAGCCTTTTGGGGGTTGGTAAGGAGGCAAAAAAGAAACCCGCCGGGTAGGGCAGGCTTAGCTTTGGGTAACGACACCGTTCTGCTATGCCCACCTTCCCCCGCGAGTTTCAGACCGTAA
>NZ_SRLD01000017.1 GCF_004745955.1 Hymenobacter elongatus
GGGATGAGCCTTCGGGGTATGCACCGGCAGCAGCGGCCGCAGACGCTCCCACAAGGCATCGGAAATGATGAATTCTTGAGTCGTTGCCATACCCGAAAATAATGCCTATTTGGATAGGCTCTAAGTAGATTACCGGCCGTTTGGGCGCGTCTCTTCCTAATTTTTCAGCCGCAGCAAATCTAAAAACAGGCTGAAGCCATCGACAGTGGAGCCGCCTTCGCCGAACTTATCGAAGTTCAGGGGCTTGATGATGTAGCCGCTCACCGCCAATGCCCGGGCTTTGAGGCGGTCGGTTTCCAGGTCGGAAGTGGTCATGATGAACACATTCAGGCCCACGAATTCCGGGTCGGAGCGGAGCGCGTCCAGCAGCTCCAGGCCGTTCATGCGTGGCATGTTGATGTCGAGCATAACGACGCTGGGCTTGTCTATCTTGGGCTGGCCGTTTTCGCCGCGCAGAAGCTGTAAGGCATCGCGGCCATTTTTGGCGATATGCAACGGTACATTGATATCGTGTTTGCGCAACTCGCGCTGCACGTTCATGATGTCCATCTGGTCGTCTTCAACGAGGAGAATACTAGGAGTGAAAGCGTCGGTAGACATAAGAGAGGGAGAGGTGGAAACGAGCCCAAAACTACTTTCTATACGGTATATATCGCCAATCAGACGTTTTTCGACGCTGGCCGGGTCCCGCTCATGCGCCGCTCCGTGAGGGAGAGGGGCTCTTTGGACCACGTGAAAGTGAAGGTAGCACCCTGTCCTTCTGCCGATTCGACGTGAATAGTGCCGCCCTGTCGCTCTACTATTTTCTTGACAATGGCCAGGCCTACGCCCGTACTCTCCATCGTATCGCGCTCCACCAGAGTCTGAAAAATCACAAAAATTCGCTCATGATACTCCGGGTCGATACCCGGGCCGTTGTCGGCGACGGAGAACGTATACTGCTGGCGGTCTTCGCGGCACCCGATGCGCACTATTCCAGTGGCCGGGGTATCGTGGTATTTCAGCGCGTTGCTGATCAGATTGGTGAAGACCTGCTGCAACTGCACCCGATTTGATGTCAGCGTGGGCAGATACGTGGGCAGCTGCACTTGGAAGCCTGGTGGCAGGGCCAAAGAGTCCACGATTTCGGTGAGCAGCTCCCGCACGCTAATGCGCTCATCGGCTTGTTTGGTGCGGCCCACGCGGGCCAGGTCCAGGATGCCGCTAATCAGGTTTTCCATGCGGTGGACGCGCGTCCGCATCAGCAGTAGAAACTCGCGGATATGGTCGGGTAAGTTTTGACCCAAGTCTTCCTCAATCCAGCGCGATGCGCTTTCGATGCCGCGCAGCGGCGCTTTCAAGTCGTGAGAGACGACGTAGGCAAACTGGTCGAGCTCCTGGTTGCGGCGTTCCAGCTGCTTGAATGTCGAGTCGATGGTATGCGCCATGACGTTCAGCGAGTCGGCCAGCTCGGTGAGCTCATCCTGGGCCGTATCCTGAATGCGGGTGGTATAGTCGCCGGTGGCAATCTGGGTCGAGAGGCCCACCATCATGTTGATGCGGCGCGCAATAAGGCGCGTGATGTAGGTGGCCCACAGCAGGCCAATGCCGATGGAGAGCAGCGTAACGATAATGGAAATCAGCCGGGTCTGTTGAATGCTGTCCTCAAGCTTCTGCCGCACTTTGTCGCGCTCAGCAAGCTCGGTGCGCTCGAAGCCCGCAAATAGAACCCGAACCTGGTCCATAATCTGCTTGCCGGTGAGGCTTTCGGCCAGCGACCGGTGCTCCATACCCTGCATGGCTATTTGGTTGGCGTCGCGGCGGCGAGCCTCTCGTTTCTCACTGATGAGCAAGTGGGAGTAGGCCGACCACTGCTGATAGAGCCGCTGCGTACGCAGGATGCGGGCGTGCTGGGGGTCGTCGACGTCAATTTGGGCGCGTAGCTCCGCAAATCGATCCAGCAATTCCCGCTCGCCCTGGTAGTAAGGCTGCAGCACGGCTTCGTTGCCAATCAGCATGAAGCCCCGAAAACCCGACTCCATATCGATGATATTGCGGAACAGGGAAGACGCCTCGCCCGTCAGGCGCTGCGAGGCCTGCACCCGCTCAGAGTTGCGCAGCACTTGGCGCGACAACTGGTAGTTGACGATGACTACCATGGCAAAAAGGGCCGAAATGACCAGAAACCCGGCGAAGAGTTTGGTAGAAAGCTTCAGCTTCATGCAGCGCGGCGACAGGAAAGAATAGGCAGCATTAGCGAGGCGTACGCAGCTTGTCCTGGATGGTTTGTAGCAGCCGTGGCACGCGGTCCGTGAGCGGCAGCAGATCGGCTAGTCCTTCGCGGGCCTGCTCCTGAAATCCCTGCTGGTACATATCCATCAGTTTATTGGCCTCGGCGTGTAGCTGGCGATGAACCCGGTCGAGCTCAAACCACTCAGAAACCGAGCCCAACGGACCTTGCCAGCGCTCCTGAATCCAGATGCCTAAGCCGCATTGGTCGGCGTCCCGAACGGGGCCTTCGGCTAGTTGGGTGCCATAGAGAAAGGAGCGAAGCTTGGACTTGAACAGCATGTGCTTGACGAGCGCCGTTTCAAAATCCTGTTTTATATCTGACTCTGAATTCATATAGAGTGCCGGAATACGGCAACACACAAGTAGCAAAAAGGAAAGCGGCAGCTTGCAAGAAACGCCACCTACTGCGGGTAGGTCGAGGCGCAAAGATAACAGCCGGGGTAGTTGTACGCGCTGGACGCCAGAAATGGCTAATTTCGCCCGTCCCTTTCGCGGGGCCTTCCTCCATTCATTACTTTCCTCCCCCCCAACCCGTCCCCATGGCCGAAGACCTTAAAACCGTTGTTCTCAATGATGTTCACCAGCAGCTAGGGGCCAAAATGGTCCCGTTTGCCGGCTACAATATGCCCGTGCGCTACTCTTCCGATCTGGACGAGCACCGCACGGTGCGCCGCGCCGTGGGCATGTTCGACGTCTCGCACATGGGCGAGTTCCGGGTGCGCGGCCCCCAAGCCCTCGACCTGATTCAGCGCGTGACCAGCAACGACGCCAGCAAGCTCACGGATGGCAAAGCCCAGTACTCGTGCCTACCCAACCAGGACGGCGGCATCGTGGATGACTTGCTGGTGTATAAGCTGGCCGACAACGACTACATGCTGGTCGTGAATGCCTCCAACATCGACAAGGACTGGAACTGGATCAGCCAGTTCAATACCAACGGGGCCGAAATGGAGAACATTTCCGACCAAACCAGCCTGTTTGCCGTGCAAGGCCCCAAGGCGGCCGAGGCGCTGCAAAGCCTGACCGATACGGACCTGGCCAGCATTCCGTACTACTCCTTCGTGCAGGGTACGTTTGCTGGTGCCCCCAACGTCATCATCTCGGCCACGGGCTACACCGGCGCGGGTGGCTTCGAGCTCTATATTCCCAATGAGCATGCCCAGCAGGTGTGGGACAACATCATGGAGGCGGGTAAGCCGTTTGGGCTGAAACCCATTGGTCTGGGTGCCCGCGACACGCTGCGGCTGGAAATGGGGTTCTCGCTCTACGGCAATGACATCGACGACACTACCTCGCCTCTGGAAGCCGGCCTGGGCTGGATTACCAAGTTCACGAAAGACTTCACCAATTCGGCTGGCCTGAAGGCGCAGAAGGAGCAGGGCGTGGCGCGCAAGCTGGTGGCATTTCTGATGGACGGGGCCGGCATTCCGCGCAGCCACTACGAGCTGGTGGATGAGGCCGGGGCCAAAATCGGGGAGGTAACTTCGGGCACCCAGTCGCCTTCGCTAAGCAAAGGTATCGGTCTGGGCTACGTCAAAACGGAGCTGAGTGCGCCTGGCAGCCAGATTTTCGTGCAGGTGCGGGGCAAAAACTTTCCGGCCACCATCGTGAAGCTGCCCTTCGTGAAAGGCACCGAGGAGGCGTAAGCGGCTCCACTTTAGCGTCATGCTGAGCTTGCCGAAGCATCTCTACCGCAGTAGGAATTAGCATTGCGGTAGAGATGCTTCGGCAAGCTCAGCATGACGTTCTTTTTTATTCCATAGTCATTGTATCAATGCCCGCTCTCGATATTTGCTTTAGCCCCGAATTATTGCCTTTGTATGAGCTGCCGGGCAAAGTGGCCGTGGTTGTCGATATTCTGCGGGCTACCTCTTCTATCGTGACGGCGCTGGCCGCCGGCGTAACGCACGTGGTGCCCTTCAGCGAGCTGGAAGAGTGCCGGGCTATGGCGGCTAAAGGCTACCTGACGGCCGCAGAGCGGGACGGCCAACAGGCGGAAGGCTTCGATTTGGGCAACTCGCCTTTTGGCTACCTCGATGGTGGCTTGCCGGTGCTGGGCCGAGCTGTGGCCATTACCACTACCAACGGTACGCGGGCCCTGCACCTCTCGCTGGCCGCCGACGCCGTTGTGATAGGCGCGTTTCTCAACCTGGAGGCTGTGGCCGATTTTGTGCGGCAGCAGGGCAAAGACGTCGTGATAGTGTGCGCTGGCTGGAAAGGCCGTTTCAACCTGGAAGACACGATTTTTGGCGGCGCGCTAGCCGAACGCCTGCAAGCCGACTTCGACACCACCGGCAGTGATGCTACGTTGGCTGCCAGTCAGCTGTGGCAGCAGGCTAAGCCCGATCTGGCCGCTTACTTGCTGCAGTCGGCGCACGTGCGCCGACTCAACGGACTGGAGGCGCACCAGGATATGGCTTTCTGCGTGCAGCTCGATACGTACGACTTGCTCCCCATCTGGCGCGACGGACGGTTGGTAGCCAACTAGGCTGTAGCTGGAAGGTCCAGATCAAAACATTAAGCGGGGCGGCTTGCTGTTTTGGTCTGTGTAGCATGACGTGTTTTCTGGTTACCAGCCGCTTCGATTGCCCCTTGCATAGTGCTAGCGTAGCTTTTCGTTTTGCTTGTGCCGGTCGGCGTCGCGTAGGTTTTTCTTTTCCAGGTTGCGCTGCAAGGCTTCCGTGAGGTTAACTCCGGTTTGATTGGCCAGGCAAATGACCACGAAAAGCACATCGGCCAGCTCGTCGGCCAGCACTTTGTCGCGGTCGGAGGCTTTGAACGACTGCTCCCCATACTGCCGGGCAATGATGCGCGCCACTTCGCCCACTTCTTCCGTGAGCATGGCCATATTGGTCAGCTCGTTGAAATACCGGACGCCGGTGGTCTGAATCCAGGTGTCGACGGTTTGCTGTGCTTCTTCGATAGTCATGGAGTAGAGAAGTTGGGAAAGAATGAGCGTTTTTTTCGGCTGTCGTGCCGGGCAGCGCCCGGCTACTGCTGCCTCACGCCGGAGGCGAGTCCAGCACGATGGTAACCGGGCCGTCGTTGAGGAGTTGCACCTGCATATCGGCTCCAAACTCGCCGGTAGGCACAGGCTGGCCCAGTAGGGCTTCCAGCAACCGCACGAACTGCTCGTAGAGCGGAATAGCCAGGGGCGGCGGCGCGGCCCCGGTGTAGCTGGGGCGGTTGCCCTTGCGAGCGTCGGCCAGCAGCGTAAACTGGCTCACGACCAGCACCTGCCCCCCACTATCCTGCACGCTTCGGTTCATCTTGCCGTCCTCGTCACCAAAAATGCGCAGCTGCACCAGCTTGCGCGCCATCCAGTCCAGCGCCTTCGTGTCATCGTCGGGGGCAAAGCCGGCCAGCACCAGCATACCCGCGTCAATCTGGCCCGTAATGCGTCCTTCGACCGTGACACTGGCTTGGCGGACGCGCTGCACAACTACTCGCATACTATGGGGAAGCAGGAAAAGGAAGGAGGGATGTTGAAATTGGTTTTTCGTACTTCGCAGCGCCAACCGGCCCCGCGCGCACGCTATGCCCACCACGAAGAACGATAATCTGCCGACAAAAAAAGCCCTTTATCTGCTGCTGGCGCTGTTGCTGGTGGCCGCTGTGCGTCTCCACGGCTTAGCCAGCGCCGCCCTGCCCGATTACGATTCGGTCCGTAACTGGCAGATTGTACAGGAAATAGCCGGTGGCGACTTCCGCAACCTGTTTCACCACGGCAGCCCTGGTTTTTCAGTGCTCTACGTGCCCGTGGCGTGGCTCACGACGAACTTTCATGTGTTCCAGTTTCTGAACGCGCTGCTGGCCGTAGCGGCCGTGGGCGCGTTGGCCGCCTTCGTTAGTCGGGCTGCCCGGCTCAGCGGTCCGGAAACGGCGCTACTCACGCTATTTATCGGCTCGTCGGTTTTCCTGGTCTTTTCTGGCCGCGACTTTACGATGGGCTCAGCTTCACTGCTGGTATTTGCGGTTTTGCTCCGGGCTTACTACCAACGGTTGCAGGCTCCCAGCCAAGTCCATTTGCGACGAGCGGTACTATGGCTGGCTGTGGGCTTGTGCATCAACTACAAGTTTATCCTGACGCTGCCTATTTTGGGTGTTTTTGAGCTGCTGCAACAAGACAAGCTGCTGCTACGACAACGCAACTGGCTGCGGGTAGTGGGTAGCTTGGTGCTACCATTCCTGCTATTTGGCCTGGTGGGTATGGCGGCCGGCTTGCCCTGGTACCGTTGGCCTGCCGTGTACTACAATGTTCTGTTTCCGGGCGCTGCCAACGCGGCTGGCCGCAGCGGCAGCCTGCATCTGGATTTGCTGTATTACTCCCGGTTTCTGTGGGATTTCGAGTCGCCCTTGCTGCTGGTAGCTATAGTGGGCGTGCCGGCATTGTGGCGGCGCGAACTATTCACCGGTCTAAGGCATATCAATCTGTTGCGCTACTTGGCAGTATGGGTGTATGCGTATCTGGCGGGCATGTCATTGCTGCTTAAAGCGCCCCGGGGCCTATTGCTGGCGTATGCGCTGCTGTATGCACTAACTTTTCTGAGCCTGCGCCGCGTACTGAGCCTGCGTTGGCTAAGCCTGTTAATTCTGGTGGCCTGTGGCCTGAACTTCTTCCGAATTCAGCGCGAAGTATACGCTTACACACCTAGCCGCTATCCGCAGGTAGCCCAGTGGCTACGGCAGCAGCAGGGCACCACAGTAGTCAGCACGGTAGGGCTCGGGCTGGCCCCTTTCGGCGTAGATACCGTGGCAACTATTACTTCTGAAACGAAGCTGGCGCAGCTTCGGCAACAAGGGTTTCAGTATGTGCTGCTCGATGCTTACTGGCGCGTGACGAACGTGCAGCAGTTCGATTCGCTGAGGCGGCAGCAGCCTGTAGCGGCCTGGCCCGAGCCTATGTTAACTTCACCCTTACTATTTCTGGAGCACTCCGAATACACGGGCCTGAGCTACCAGGAAACGCTGGACCTACAGCGCGCCGCAGCCCAGGATTCGTTGCAGCTGCGGCTATACCGGTTGTAATCGTCGTGGCTGACAGGGCTACTACCGACTCGGCTTAGCGTAGTATTTTCAGGCTGTCGAGCGTGTGCTGGTAGCGGCGGGCGTTGCGCTTATGCTCGGCGTAGGTCGCGGCAAAATCGGAGAAGCCACTCCGGTCGGGCCGGGCACAGAAGAAGAAGAACTTATGCGCAGCAGGCTTCAGCACGGCATTCAGGCTCTGGCGGTTGGCCGAGGTAATAGGGCCGGGCGGCAAGCCCTTGTGCTTGTAGGTGTTGTAGGGCGAATCAACGAGCTTATCCTTATTGAGCACGCGCTTCACGCCGAAATTGCCGATGGCCCAGAGTAGCGTCGGGTCGGCTTGCAGACGCATGCCGCTCCGCAGCCGGTTGAGGTACACGCCGGCAATAATGGGCTTGTCCAGTGGTTCCGAGGTTTCGCGCTGCACAATGCTGGCCAGCACATGCACCTGCGCAGGCGATAGGGCCAACGAATCGGCCTGCTGGCGGCGCTGCGGCGTCCAGAACCGGTGGTGCGTAGCCGCCGCCGAATCCAGAAACTGGGCGGCCGAAGTATTCCACACAAAGCGGTAGGGCCCCGGCAAAAACAGCGTCAGAATCGTGGTAGTATCGAGCTGATAGCGGCGCAGCAGGAAGCGGTTGTCATTGAGCAAGTCGCGCAGCTGGCCCGAATCGGCCTCCAGCTGCCGCACTATCTGGCGCACCAGCTGCGGCTTGTATTTGAAGGCATCCAGTGTAAAGGCTACGGTATCCTGGGGCCCCTGCAGGAGTTTGTCTACCAAGGCGGAGTTGCCGAGGCCAGGAGTGAGCAGGTAGCGGCCGGGCTGCACGTGGCCCGGGTAGTCGCGCCAGCGGGCCACCTGCTCAAACGTGGCCGGGTCGCGCAGCAGCTCATGGCGCGTCAAGGAGTCGAGCACCGCCTGAAACGGAGCCCCGGTTCGGATATAGAGGTACGCTGGTCCAAAGGCAGAAGCGGCTACGTTGGACTTCCACAGCAACTGCCAGGCTTGGTAAAACCCCACGCCGCCTACCAGCAGCAAAACGACCATTAAGGCCCGCACAACGCGCCACCAGAGCGGAGCTGGACGGGAAGAAGGTTGTTGACTCAAAATAACTGGAAAACGGCGTTTTTAGGGCTTCACGGCGTGGGCCACCACCCGCTGCCACACAAAGGTAAAATCCCCATCGGCAAGAGCCGCAATCTGAAAGTGCCGCCGCGCATTGGCCGGCGCAGTCCGGAACTCTTGCCGCACCGCGTCGGCCTGAGCACCGGCGCAGCCCGCTTTCACCAGCCAGTCATTCAGCTGCATCGGCACGTCAGTAGCTGGCTCTTCCAGCGTTTTTACCGCCAACCCGGCCTCATGCAGCGCGCTGCGCCACTGCTGCGGGGTGAGGTTGCGGGCGTGGGACGAGTCGCGCAGCTTTTCTACCGTATTCTGCCATCGGCCGAGCTGGGCAGCACCATCCGGAATGGTGGTATCGGCCAGCAAAAAGCGTCCACCGGGCCGGAGCACCCGCGCCACTTCGGCCAGAAAACGGGGAATCGATTCGAAATGGTGGGGCGCTATGCGGCAGGTAACGATGGTGAAAGAAGCGTCGGGAAACGGCAGCAGCTCGGCGGCGCCTTCCAGCCACGTCACGTTCGGCAAAGCCAGCTCCTGCTGCCGCTGGTGCGCCTGGGCCAGCATTCCGGTCGACACATCGAGCCCCACAACCGACTGCACGTGCGGCGCGAAAGCCAGCGCCGTGAAGCCGGTTCCGGTGGCTACGTCCAGCACCGTATCAGTTGTCTGGCAGTCGGCGTGGGTGAGTAGCCAGTGCAGCAGCGGCTCGGTCCAGGTGTTCCACTGCGCGTTATAATGGGCAGCTTGGCGGTCAAACTGTTCTTTGGCAGAAGACATGGTACTCAGTTAGGGTTGCTTCACTCGCGCTCCAATCAGCCCGCGTTGACCAGCGTGGCAATGGCGGCTTCCAGCTCCTTGGTGCGCTGCTTCCGCTCGATTTCGAGGGGCGCGGCAGCCCGCACCTCGCAGTCCGGAATCGGGCACCGCTCGCAGGTTTCGTTCACGATGCGCACCGGAATGCTTGGATCATCGAAAAAGCGCACCTTTTGCTTTAGGTTGTCGTCGCAGAGCAAGCCTACCGTGACACTTACGGCGGGCTCAGAAGGTGAGCCCGCCCGGGCCAGCGTGAGGCACAGATATTCGTCGTTGGTACCGAAGTAGTGCGAGCGTTGGGCCGAAATGGCGGTGTACGGCGTGGCCGAAGGCGGCTGCTGGCGTAGCTCCAGAATCAGGCGCAGCGACACCCACCGGCGGCAGTAGTGCTCGTGCAGCTCGTTGCCGTGCGGGTTGTGCAGGCGCGAAAGGTGCAGCTCTTTGGTCAGCGCGAAGCCCGCGTCGGCGTCGGCCTGGTCGAAACGCAGGAAAAACAGGCTTTGCAGGCCGAAGTGGCGGGGCAGCAGGTTGGTGATGCGCTGCATGAACATTTCGGGCGACACGGCATACTTCGTCAGCAGCTCTAGGAAGCCGTCGGGGTCCCACTTTTTGCTGGCAAACAGCTTTTGGAAATCCCGCGTCAGGCTTTCCTCTTCCATCAGCAACGCGCCGGCGAAATATGAAGCCTTGAAATTGTTGAGCACCTCATCGAAGCTGCGCACCGGGAAGCTCGCATTCACATAAGGCCGCTCCCGCAGATTGAGGTAGTTAAACGCAATTTCGCGCCCCAGCACAAACGCCTCCTGCGAGCCGGTGAGGCCGGGCCGCATCAGCAGGCGCTTGGTTTTGGGCTGAAACACCGAGCGCAGCCGGCCCAGACTGGTGTACTCGCCAAGCTGGGCACGGTCGACGCTGTAGCCGTATTTGTCGGTGAGCACCCGCTCCAGCTGCTGGGTAGCAAAAGGAGCCGAGGCCGTCAGCTTTTCTTGCACCACGAACGTGCGCACGTCCTGCTCCAGCTCCTCGAAGTAGTTGTCGTGCATTTCCTGGTAGGAGCGCAAAGCCGCCAGAAAGAAGTGCTCTTGCCGCATTTCGTAGTTGCGGGCTATTTCAAACAGCGTCCCGATGAAGGCATTCATCTTGGCGGGCGCGTCGGAAATCAGCTCCACGATGCGCACCGGGTCCAGCCCGAACATCTCCAGCGGAAACTCCTTAAGCAGCTCCGATTGCAGCAGCTCCGATATCGGCTCTAGCTTGCGGCTGAGCGTAAGCGAGGTCAGCTGGTCGTAGGTTACTTCCAGTACCTTGCTCAGGCTCAGTATTTTATCGGCTTTGGGGTATTTTTTTCCCTTCTCGATTTCATTCAGGTACGATACCGACACATCGCAGGCCCGGGCCAGTTCCGTGGGCGTGAAGCCACGCTCCTGACGCAGCTCGCGCAGCTTCAAACCAAAAATTAACCGGACAACCTGGCCGTGACTGAGCATACAAGAGGACAGAGGCAGACGCTTGCGGCAACGAACGGACGTGCGAAAAACGGCTACGATAAAAAAAGATGGAGCAGAAAAGCTGAGTAAAAGTAAGTAAAAAGCAGGTTTTGTAAATTTTAGCGAATATTCGCTTGACTTATAAAATTCGCTGACGTATGTTTGGTTATATTCTTTCCAGCTTCCCTACCAAACCCATCTGCCATGTCGCCCTTCGCCGAACCCCAAACGTTAGTCGCCGCGCCTGCCTACATCACGCCGGAGCGGGTGAAAGTAGTGGGAGCCTACTCCCCCGAGTTTGCTGAGATTCTGACGCCGTCGGCGCTGGCCTTCGTGGCCGAGCTGCATCGGCGCTTCGACGGTACGCGCCGGGAGCTGCTGGTGCGTCGCGAAGCCCGGCAGCGCGAATTTGAGGCCGGTGTCTTACCCGATTTTCTGCCCGAAACCCGCATGATCCGCGAGAAGCCCTGGACCGTAGCGCCCGTGCCCGCCGATTTGCAGGACCGCCGCGTGGAAATCACCGGGCCCGTGGAGCGGAAGATGATTATCAATGCTATGAATTCCGGGGCCAAAGTATTTATGGCCGACCTGGAGGATTCTAATTCCCCGACCTGGAGCAATGTGATTGAAGGGCAGCGCAACCTGCGCGATGCCGTGCGGCGCACGATTTCGCTGAGCACTCCGGCCAAAGAATATAAGCTGAACGAAGAAACCGCGACGCTGGTGGTGCGCCCGCGGGGCTGGCACATGGTTGAGAAGCACGTGCTGGTCGATGGGGAGCCAATCAGCGCTTCGATGTTCGATTTCGGGCTGTACTTTTTCCACAATGCCCACGAGCTGTGTGCCCGCGGCAGCGCCCCCTATTATTATCTGCCCAAAATCGAAAGCCACCTGGAGGCCCGCCTCTGGAACGACATTTTTGGCTTTGCCCAGTGGTCGTTGAAAATGCCGAAGTGCACCATCAAAGCCACGGTGCTGATCGAAACTCTGCCCGCCGCTTTTGAGCTGAACGAGATTCTGTATGAGCTGCGCGAGCACAGCGCGGGCCTGAACTGCGGCCGTTGGGATTATATTTTCTCCTACATCAAGCGCCTGGGTCTGAAGCATGAGTTTCTGCTGCCCGACCGCGCCCAGGTAACCATGACGGTGCCATTTATGGCCGCTTACTCCCAGCTTGTCGTGCAGACCTGCCACCGCCGGGGCGTGCACGCCATCGGCGGTATGGCCGCCCAGATTCCGATTAAGAATAACCCGGAAGCCAACGAGGCGGCGCTCGAAAAGGTACGCTTGGACAAAGTGCGGGAAGCCAAAAACGGCCACGATGGTACCTGGGTGGCGCATCCTGGCCTCGTTCCGATTGCCTTGGCGGTATTTAATGAGCTGATGCCGGAAGCCAACCAGATCGACAACAAGCGCGAAGATGTGAAGGTGACTGCGGCCGATTTGGTGGAAGCTCCGCAGGGCACTATTACCGAAGAGGGCCTCAAACTCAATATTGACGTCGCCATTCAGTACATCGAAGCCTGGCTCGGGGGCAACGGCTGCGTGCCGATTTACAACCTGATGGAGGATGCGGCAACGGCCGAAATATCCCGGGCTCAGGTGTGGCAGTGGGTGCATACGCCCGGTACCACGCTCCAGGACGGCCGGTCGATTACGGTGGAGCTCTACCGCTCCTACGTGCCGACCCAACTCGAAAAAATACGGGCTTTGGTAGGCGAAGAGCGCTACACCGAAGGCCAGTATCTGAAAGCCGCCCGCCTGTTTGACGGCTTGGTGACGAGCGAAAAATTCGTTGAGTTTCTGACCGTGCCGGCTTACGAGCAGCTGTTGAGCAGCTAGCCGCTGGCGGTACACACAAAACCAGGGGCCGCCGCGCTAGTCGGGTGGTGGCCCAGAGCCGTCGTGGGCTAATTCGCCCGTTTTTCCTCCGTGTTGACTGTATAAAAAAGCTGCCTTTTGAGCCAGCCGGGCACCGCTTTGCCGTTGCGTTTCGGTGCTCCCGCCTCTCTGCTATTCCATCTTTCCTCCAACCCGCAGGCTAGTCCTGCCAAACCTACCCGCTGCCATGAATAAGCAAGAACGAATTGCCGCCATTACGCAAGACTGGGCCACTAATCCGCGCTGGGATGGTGTGGAGCGTCCGTATTCGCCCGAGGATGTCGTGAAGTTGCAGAACTCCATTCGTATCGAATATTCGTTGGCCCGCCAAGGCGCTGAGCGCCTCTGGAAGCTGCTGCACTCGGAGCAATACGTGGCTGGCCTTGGTGCCCTGACCGGCAATCAGGCCGTGCAGGAGGTGCAGGCCGGCTTGAATGCTATTTACCTCAGCGGCTGGCAGGTGGCGGCCGATGCCAACGGCGCGGGCCAAATGTACCCCGACCAGAGCCTATATCCCGTCGACAGCGTGCCTAACGTGGTGAAGCGCATCAACAACGCGCTGCTACGGGCCGACCAGATTCAGAACCTGACCGGCGACGGCGACGTGCATTGGCTGGTGCCCATCGTGGCCGATGCGGAAGCGGGCTTCGGCGGCAACCTGAATGCGTTTGAGCTGATGAAGATGATGATTGAGGCCGGCGCCGCCGGCGTGCATTTCGAAGATCAGCTGTCATCGGCCAAAAAGTGCGGCCACTTGGGCGGCAAAGTGCTGGTGCCCACGCAGGAAGCCATCAATAAGCTGGTAGCCGCCCGCCTGGCCGCCGACGTGCTCAATGTGCCTACGCTGGTCGTAGCCCGCACCGATGCCGACGCCGCCGACCTGATTACCTCCGATGTCGACGACCGGGACTTGCCCTTCGTACTCTCTGACGAAGAGCGCACCAACGAGGGCTTCTACCGCGTGCGGCCCGGTGTGGAGGCCTGCATTGCCCGGGGCCTGGCCTACGCACCCTACGCCGACCTGCTCTGGATGGAAACCTCTCACCCCGATTTGAACCAGGCCCGTACATTTGCCGAAGGTATTCACGCCAAATATCCCGGTAAGCTGCTCGCCTACAACTGTTCGCCTTCCTTCAACTGGGCTTCCAAGCTGAGCGTGGAGCAGATGGAGACGTTCCGGGAAGAGCTGGCTGCGTTGGGCTTCAAGTTCCAGTTTATCACCCTGGCTGGCTTTCACGCCCTCAACACCAGCATGTTCGAACTGGCGCTGGCGTATCGGGAGCGGGGCATGGCCGGCTATTCGGAGCTGCAGGAGCGGGAGTTTGGGTTGCAAAAGCAGGGTTTCAAAGCCGTGAAGCACCAATCGTTCGTGGGCACAGGCTATTTCGATGCCGTACAGAACGTGGTATCGGCCGGCAAGGCCAGCACGTCGGCTTTGGTAGGTTCCACGGAAGAAGCTCAGTTTCACAACGCACACTAGTCGTTGAGGTCGATAGTATTAATCGATAGAAGCAGGCGGTAAGACTGACGACGGAGCATTTCGCCGGCAACAGGTGAGATGCTCCTACTGCCGGCAATTAGTTGTTTGGGGAAGGTGTATAAAACAGGAAAGCCGCTCTGGATAGAGTGGCTTTCCTGTTTTATACGACCATCAGCTCTACGCCACCGCGTCAAACGGCGTGGTCAATTGCGCATAGTCGAGGCTGTGGTTCTGGCAGGCTTCGCGCAGAATGGTTTTCTGCCAGGGCCGCAACACTTGCTCGGTGCCCAACTCAACGATGTCGGCCACGAGGCGGTTGGAAAGCACCAGGTTGGCAACGTAGATATTGATATCCGTTGTGATGTGCGTCTTGAGCTGAGTCAGCAGCTGCTCGCGGGCATCGGCTTTGGCCGCTTTTTCGCCGTTGAGGCGCCGACGGAATGGGAAGCGCCGCTGCTCGCCCGTTGCGGCGGGTTCGGGCACAGCCACGAAGTTGTCGGGAGAAAGCGCGGCCAGCTGGTCCAGATAGGGGGTGCGTTTCAATTCCGGGTGCAGGCCGCGGGCCGTTTTCCAGTCGTTCGTATCACGCGGCGTGTCGCGCACCAGCTCCGATAGCCGGTCGTTGGCGAAAACCATGTACGGCGGCTTATCCAGCTGACGGGCTACCTGGTCGCGCAGCATATACAGGTCGCGGAACAGCGGCATTTCGGTTGGCATGATGCGGTATTTGCCCGCCATGCGCAGGTAGGGGCGGTCGTCGCGGGTGTAGCGCACATCCTCCAGCGCCGCGTTTTCCTGGTCGGCCCACTCGGCGCGGCCCAGCTCGGCCAGCTTCACGCGCAGGCGGTCGGCCAGCTCAAACAGGTAGAAAACATCATTGGCCGCGTACACTTTCTGGGCCTCAGTAAGCGGGCGTTTCAGCCAGTTGGACTTTTGCTCGCCCTTATCGACTTCCAGCCCCAGCTCAGCCTGAATCAGGCGGCCCAGGGAAATGTTGTTGTCCGACTCGCCCAGCAGCGTATACTGCACGCTGGTATCCAAAATATTGCGCACATGCACGTCGTACAGCTCATCGAGCAGCAGAATATCGGATTTACAGCTGTGGAACACCTTCTCGATGGCCGGGTTGCGCAGCAGCATCCAAATGGGCTCCAGCTCCTGGGCGGGGTTGGTGAGCGGCAAGGGGTCGAGCAGGTATACTACTTTGCCGTCAAAAATCTGAATCAGCGCCAGATTGCGGCCGTAGCGGTGGCGCATGTCGTCGAATTCCAGATCGATGGCCAGGCGCGTGGCAGTTTGCAGGGAGTCAGCGGCTTGCTGAACTTCGACTCCGGTAGTCAGGTACTGAATTATAGGTGTAGACATTCAGGCGAATAGAAAGGCAGCGGAACAGCCGCTGGATGATGGCAAAGGCCATTGTGGTAAAGATAGGCACGGCTGCCGGGCAAAACCAACCGGCAGCGCAACCGGACAACCCGCTGCCGGGGCGCTACGGCAGCGATGCCGCTAGCTCCGGCAGCCCGGCTGGGGCAGGGCAAAGTATAAAAAAAGGCCGTTACGGAAAGTAGCGGCCTTTTTCTGCTGATGCGAGGGAACTTATTTATCCGATATCATTACCTGGGGCACCGAGCGCCCGCCGCCCATCACGATAACCTTGCTGTTGGGGGAAGTAGCAATGGCTTGGTTGGCTTTGATGGTTTCGTATTGCAGGAGCTTGTCGCTCAGCTCAGCGTTGATAATCTTCTGGTAGTCGGCAATACCTTGGGCCTCCACGCGCTTCCGCTCGGCTTCCTGCCGCTCTTTCTGCAGCACGAACTGCATTTTCTGCGCATCCTGTTCGGCGCTGATCTTGCTTTCGATGCTGCGCTTGACGGAAGTGGGGAGCTGAATATTGCGAATCAGGAGCTGCTCCAGCTGAAGGCCGCGCTTTTTAAAATCCTGCTCAATGGTGGCAAAAATGCGGTTCTGGAACTCGTCCCGCTTCGTAGAATACAAGGCCACGGCATCGTAATACACGGCATTGTCGCGGATGCGGGTGCGCGTCACGGGCCGCACGATGGCGTCCTGGTAGTTTTCGCCGATGGTGGCTAATACCTGCGGCGTTTTGTCGGGCACCACGCGGTAGAGCACTGTCAGGTCGATAACTACTTCCAGCCCATCGGCTGAAAGCACCCGAATGGCGTCGTCGCCGGCCCGCTGCCCTTCGCCGTGGTCGGCCGACATGGTGTAATTCTGGGTACGCGTATCGAAGCGGGTAACGTCCACGAAGGGGTTCACTACGTTCAGGCCGCTGGTCAGAACCCGGGGCTGTACCTGCCCAAAAAGGGCTTGCACGCCCACGCGGCCCGGCTCAATCTGGACCACGGTGCTCAGCGCCAAGCCCAGAATAGTGAGTAGCAGCCCCCCGAAAATGAGGCCGCCGCGGATCCGCTCCAGCTGAAACGAAACCCGGCCGGCATTGAAACCCAATATCAGGAGCACAACACCCAGGAAGACAAAAGTCATAACGCGAAGAGTAGGGTGAAATAAGCAGCGCGGCGCTCGGGCCGAATGGCTGACAATCAAGCGGATGAAAACGGCCGAAAACGCTGAAAAGGTAGTGATTTAGCCCGTATTACCGATACTTCTCTACGCCTCGTCGTCCTCGTCGTCGTGGGCGCTATAGTCGAGCTCCCGCGCCACACGCAGCGCGTCCTGAATTACTTCCTCCATGAGCGGCTGCGTATCGGCGTCGAGGGTGCGCTCGAAGAGGTTGAGCAGCAATTCGCCGTCCTCGTTCACATACAGGTTCGTGTAAAGGCGTTCAAACAGCTTGGCGTCGCGGGTGATGGTAGCATCAATTTCGGTCACGGTCCGGGCCTTCAGGGCGCGGTGCAGCACGTCCAGCACCTTGCGGCTCTCTTCGTGGTCGCCGAGGTCGGCCAGCAGCTTGAGAACCGCCATGGCTACTACCAGCCGTACCCGCTCGAAGCGAAAGGCCAGATCCGGCTTGGCCGCCCGCTCAAAGGTCGCATAGGCGGAAATGTCGGTGGCAGAAAGATACTGTGCGGCATCAGCTTCGGTGCGGAAGGCTTCGTGTAGCAGCTGCTCAAATAAAGTGGCGCTCATAGGAAAAAACGAACTAGTGCGCTGCCCGCACCCCAAACGCGGTGGACAGCAGATGTAAATTGTACAATCGAAGTTCCGACTGTAACCCTGAGCCCCAAAGGTACGATTGGAGAAGACGGCAACCCGCCGTCGCCGCCACTGGCTGCCAATTTTGTTTAGCTATAGAAGCCGAAAACGGTCTTCTGGTCTTCCCTCAATACTATTCGCAATAATGACGCACAAAAAGAAATGGCTCGTTTTTGCCCCCTCTGGGCTCATGGTAATTGGCTTTGGTACCTGCCTGGTACAGTGGGCCAGCGGCCTGAAAAATGATGGGGAGCCTACCGCTAAGTGGGTGGCCGCCGGTACGCTGGCGCTGGGAGTTTTCAACGGCGGAGTATGCCTGTTTGGCCGGGGCGTAGTCGAAAATGTGTTGTACCAAGTGCGGGAGAAAGACGCTGCGGAGGCGAAAGGCGAGTAGGAAGCTGGTGGGATTGCGCGGGGAGTTCTGGGTTGAAGCTCCTAGCTTCGGAAGAGAAGTTACCTAGGCTGTGTGGACAGTAATTTAAAAAGCAGTCCTGAATGCTTTTTAAACATCATACAGAGTGCAGCGAAGCATCTCGCGTGCGGTCGTTGGATTACTACTCCTACGGCAGCACGCGAGATGTCTCGCGTTGCTTGACATGACGTTCTTTCTTCTTACTGTCCACATAGCATAGGAAGATGCCTGAAATAGCCGCAGAATCAATAGGTTTGATTCTGGTTTTTCACTTCTCCGGTTCTCATCTGTTCTCGCTCGTCGCCGATGCCAACTTCCCAGGCACTACTCCCCCCGTTCCGAGCCGTAGTGCTGGCCGTGCTTCTGCTGTGTTCGGCTGGGCTGCGGGTGGCCGCGCAACCCGCCGCGCTACTCACGCCCCAGCAGTATCTGGGCTACCCGCTGGGCAGCCGCTTCACCCCGCATGCGCAGGTGCTGAACTACGTGCAGCAAGTAGTGCAGAACGCGGGCGGGCGGATGCGGCTGCAGCCCTACGGCACTACCTACGAAGGCCGCCCGTTGGAAGTGGTGCAGGTCGGGACGCCGGAAAATCTGGCGCGGCTGGATGATATCCGGCGCAACAATCTGCGGCTGGCAGGCCTGGAGACGGGGGCCGTGGAGCGGCAGCCGCCGGCAATTGTGTGGCTGAGCTACAACATTCATGGCAACGAGGCCGTGTCGTCGGAAGCCGTGATGGCCGTGCTCTACGACTTGGCTAATCCGGCAAATGAGCAGACCCGGCAGTGGCTGCAAAACGTGGTGGTGCTCCTGGACCCGTGCGTGAATCCCGACGGGCGCGAACGGTACGTGCAGTGGTACAACCGGGTCCGCAATCAGCAGCCCAATGCTTCGCTCTACGCCTGGGAGCACCACGAGCCCTGGCCCGGTGGCCGCTACAATCACTATTTCTTCGACCTCAACCGCGACTGGGCCTGGCAAACCCAGCGGGAAAGCCAGCAGCGGGTGGCCCTCTACAACCAGTGGCTGCCCCAGGTGCATGCCGACTTCCACGAAATGAGCCTGGACGACCCGTATTATTTCTCGCCCGCCGCCAAGCCTTTCCACGAAGACATTACCCCGTGGCAGCGCAATTTCCAGAATATCATCGGCGACTACAACCGCAAGGTGTTCGACAAAAACAACTGGCTCTACTTCACCCGCGAAACCTACGACCTGTTTTACCCCAGCTACGGCGACACATATCCTTCCTTCAACGGGGCCATCGGGATGACCTACGAGCAGGGCGGCTCGGGCCGGGCCGGGGTGCGGGTAGCCAAAGCCGACGGCGACACGCTCACGCTGCAGCAGCGCATTGCCCATCATCACGCCGCCAGCCTGGCTACTATTCAGGCCTCGGCCGAGCGGCACACCGAGCTGGTGCAGGAGTTCCAGAAGTATTACACCACTGCCCGCACCAAGCCCCGGGGCGAGTACAAAACATTCGTGCTGAGTGGCAGCGCCGACCCCGGCCAGCTGCGCGAGTTCACCGGCTACCTCGACCGGCAGCAAATCCGCTACGGCTACGCGGGGCGCCAGCTGCGCACCCGCGCCTTTAGCTATGCCACCGGCAAAACCGAGGATGTCCGGGTGCAGCCGCGCGACATCGTCGTGAGCATGTATCAGCCCAAGTCGACGCTGGTAAAGGTGCTGTTTGAACCCCGGCCCGCTCTGGAAGATTCGCTCACCTATGATATTACTTCCTGGGCCCTGCCGTATTCCTTCGGCCTGAAAGCCTACGCGCTTACGCAGCGGCTGGAAGGCACCGCTGCGACACCAGCCGCTCCGATGGTGACGGGAAGTGCCGCCGCCATCGAGCAGCCCTACGCCTATGTAGCACAATGGAGCAGCCTCCAGGATTTACGGTTTTTGAGCCGTTTGTTGCAGCAGGGCTTGAAAGTGCGAGTAGCCCAGCGCGCCTTCGAGGCCGAGGGCCAGCAACACCAGCCCGGCACGTTGATTATCACCCGCACCGGCAATGAGCGCCTGGGTGCCCGCTTCGACCAGCTCGTGCGGGCTCAGGCCGACTCGGCGGGCGTGCAGGTGCAGGCCGTGCGGTCGGGCTTTTCGACGAGCGGCACCGACTTAGGCTCCGGCTACGTGCGCTATGTTGGCCGGCCTACCGTAGCCGTGCTGGCCGGCGAGGGCATCGCGCCCACGGCTTTTGGCGAAGTCTGGCATTTCTTTGAGCAGCAGATTGGCTACCCAGTCACCGTCATCGGCACCGATTATTTGCGCACGGTGCCGCTCCAAAAGTTCGATGTGCTGATTCTGCCCGACGGGGACTACTCCGATATCTATTCCGAGAAGAGCCTGGAAGGCCTGAAAACCTGGGTGCGCGGTGGCGGCAAGCTTATTGCGCTGGAAGGCGCGGCGGCTTTTCTGGCCAATAAAAAAGACTTTCTACTCAAAACCAAAGTCCCCGACAGCACCGCCAAAGGCAAAGGCTCTTATCGGCTGCTGCGCCGCTACGCCGATGCCGAGCGGCAGCAGATTGGCGAGCGGGTGCAGGGCAGCGTCTACCGCGTGCAGCTCGACAATACGCACCCATTGGCTTTTGGCTATGGCACTACCTACTTCGCCTTGGTGCGCGACACGCTCAACTACCGCTTTATGGGGCAAGGCGGCTGGAACGTGGGCGTGCTGAAGCGCGACAACTACGCGGCGGGCTTCACGGGCCGTGGTGCCCGCCGCAAGCTCACTGACACCTTCGTGCTGGGAGCCCAGGAAATGGGACGCGGCCAGGTAGTGTACATGGCTGATAATCCGTTGTTTCGGGGGTTTTGGCAGGGAGGCAAGCTCCTTTTCGGCAACGCTTTGTTCTTCGTGGGACAATAGCGGCAGCATAGCCGAGTACGCGCATAAAAAAAGCCTCACTATGTTGTGGTGAGGCTTTTTTTATGAAATGCAGCAGGGCTTAGTCTACTACGTCTTCGGCTTTGTTCTTCACGGCGGAAGCACCTTTCTTCACGGCCTTGCCCGTTTTCTGGGCTCCGCGCTTCACGACGCTGCCGGTTTTTTTGCCGGCATATCTTGCGTCTTCTTTCGTGTTGTAGGCGGCTTGGCCCGCTTTGGTGCGGCCCGTGCGGCTCTCGGTCTTTACCGTGCCGTTGTCACGAACTTCCATTGAGGTTTTAGCTCCGGTAGATTCGTCGCGTACGGTGGTTTTGGTATCCTGGGCGTGTGCGGCAGCGGAAAAGGCTACCATTGTCAGGAGCAGTGCTATCTTTTTCATGAGGAGGAGTCGTTAGGAATAAGGTACTCTAGGTCCTTATACGAAGTAGGTAAAATAGGTTTTGGCGGAACTCAACCTCTCCGTGTACCTAAGGCCTGCCTCACCGCTCCCGCTCCGCGACTCTCTTTACGCCAGACCAAGCAGGTCGTTCCGGAAAGGAAGAGTGTCACTCAGAGCCTTTACCAGCTACAGAATTCAGGGCAACAGCAGAGAACTGTCGCCATAGCTCAGAAACCGGTAGTCGTGGGCCAGGGCGTGGTCGTAAATGCGCCGCCAGTCGGGCCCCACGAGGGCGGCTACCAGCAGGAGCAAGGTGCTTTCGGGCTGGTGGAAATTGGTAATCAAGCCCCGTATGAGCCGAAAGGTGTAGCCCGGCGCGATGAGCAGTTGCGTGGTCGCTTCAAGCGTGTCGGAGCCAGTGCGCTCCAGATGCGCCAGCAGCGCTTGCAGTGCTTCCTCGGTCGTCACCGCCGGCCCGTCTTCGTAGGGTTGCCACTGCGTAACATGCAAGGCGGTGAGGTTGGTGGCTGGCTGTAGTAGTAGCCGCGCGCCCAACCAATACAGGCTTTCGAGCGTGCGCAGGCTGGTGGTACCAACGGCAATAATGGGCCGGGGCGCGTGGCGCAGCAGGTGGTGCAGCAAAGCTGCATTAACCGAAATTGGCTCGCCGTGCATGGCGTGACCTTCCATGTGGGCCGCTTTCACGGGCTGAAACGTGCCGGCTCCCACGTGCAGCGTCAGCTCAGCGGTGGCTATGCCCCGATTTTTCAGGTCGGCAAATACGGCATTGGAGAAATGCAGGCCGGCTGTGGGGGCCGCTACGGCTCCCTCGTGTGCGGCATACACTGTTTGGTAGCGCACGGCATCTACATCCGTATCGGCGCGGTTCAGGTAGGGCGGCAGTGGTAAGTGGCCCGCCGCGCGCAGCACTTCCGCGAAAGGCACGGCCGCCGGCTGCCAGCTAAACTGAATAAGCGAGTATCCATCGGCCGCTTCCAGCCGCTCCGCCGTCAACAATGCATCCGACTCCTGCCAGGAGAAGGCAACTTGCACGGGGCCGGTCTTCCAGCGCTTCCCGTTGCCCACCAGGCATTTCCAGACGCAGCTGCCGGTTTGCTGCATCGCCAGCTCCACCGACCGATGCGGCGCTACCGGCTCCAGGCAAAAGAGCTCTACTGCACCGCCAGTTGGCTTCTGGCAAAACAGCCTGGCCCGCACCACCTTGGTATTGTTGAAAACCAGCAGCGCATCAGCCGGCAGCTCACCTGGCAGGTCAGTGAATACGTGGTCCTGCACTTCGCCGCCACGATACACCAGTAGCCGCGACTGGTCACGGTCGGGGAGGGGCTCGGGCGCTATCCGGCTAGCGGGCAGCTGGTACGTGTAGTCATGGATGGAAAGCAGGCGGGGGTCGGGGAAAGCAGACATAGACCACAAAGGTACACGGCCGTAACGGGTTCGTCAGCCGCTATTCTTCGCCTGTGTGACCACGCCTACGCGCTTATTTCGCCCGACGGAAAAACATCAGGTGCTGCTGGGGCAGAGTTTCCACGCTTTCCACGAATTCCAGCCCTACGGCCGCCATTTCCTTGCGGGCCTGCGCCACGCTCATCTTATGAATCCGCTTGATGGGTACCTTGGCATCTTCGGCTCGGTATTCGGCCAGGGCCACGCGGCCGTTCGGCTTCAGCGAGGTTTTGATGGCGCGCATCATTTCCCGGGGGTGGTCGAACTCGTGGTAGGCATCCACTATCAGGGCCAGGTCCACGCTGTTGGCGGGCAGATTGGGGTTTTGCACCGTACCCAGCACCGGCTCCACATTCGGGGCGTTGTTGCGGTCCTTGTTGTCCTGCAGATAGGTTATCATCTCGGGCTGAATATCGACGGCCAGAACTTTGCCCTGCGGCACCAAGGCGCTCATGCGGAAGGAAAAGTAGCCCGTACCCGCGCCAATATCAGCCACTACATCGGTGGTCTTAAGGCGCAGCGCTTTCAGCAATACGTCGGTGCCTTCTTCCTGCTGCCGGCCCGAGCGTTCGAGCCAGTCGGCTCCCTCGTGGCCCATCACGTGCGCAATCTGCCGGCCCAGATAGTAGCGGCTGATGCCGTTGGGGTCGGCGGGCGGGCGAATTTCGTAGCCCGTGGTGTCGGGCGGGGCGGCGGCCTGCCGGCGTTGCTCGCCCGCCGTGGCCGCCGTGCTTTCGGCAAGCGGTTGAGTACAGGCTTGGCAGAGGAAAAAGCTCAGAGCCCAGGAGCCCAGCAGCAACGGAGAAGGAATGGTCATAGGCACAGGTGCAAATAAACTGCGTTCAGGCTAACAACCATGCACGCCGAAGGGTTCGCTCAGATTATGCGGTTTGTCGGAATGACAGGCGTGGGATATTTTGGAGACGCTAATCTATATAGCGCTTAAGCAGTTGACTGCCATGTATAGGGCAAAAAACAGGTGCTAACTGACAAAGTAGAGTTACTATTGCTATTTTGGCCCGTAGAAAGCCTGTTTTGACTCATTCACCCAACGTTCAAACCCATGAAACACGTATCCGGAATTTTACACAAGCTAACGGCATTCGCGGCCGTTGTTGTGGCGCTCAGTGGTTGCAACCGCGCCGAGTATGCCATGCTGCCCAAAACGTCGTCGTACCACGGCACCGAGCACCGCGCCGTGAGCGTGAAGCCTGCACCCGCCGTGACTACTCCGGCAGTGGCAGTAGCGCCCGAAGCCGCCGCTCCGGAAGCAGTAGCTGCTCCCGAGGCCGTAGCTACCGCACCCGCTGCCACGGCATCGAGCGCCGTAGCGGCCGTAGCGGCTCCCGCCAAAACCGCTAAAACGCAGGTCGCTTCGGCCCCCGCTTCGCGTAAGCTGACGCTGCTGGAGCGTGCGATGGTAACGAAAGTGGCCAAGAAGGCCGACAAGCTAGCCAGCAAGATGCAGGTGCAGAAGCACAGCGAAGCCGCCAGCGTTAACAAGCTGCAGGGGAAACTGCGCCAGGGTGTTATTTTGATGCTGATAGGACTTCTGCTCACTCTTTTCTACGGTTTGGGTGGTATTGGTGCCGTCATTGGCCTGATTGGCTCCATTATCTTCCTCGTTGGTGCTATACTGGTGATTCTTTACCTCCTCGACGAGGTGTAGGACTTCGGTATTCGGCAAACAAAAAGCCCCGTTCGGACATCCGAACGGGGCTTTTTGTTTGCCGAATACCGAAGTCCTACATCGGGTCCACATCGGCCACCAGGCGGGCCTGCTTGAACTCTTTTTGGTCGCGCACCACATTCATGGCCTCCAAGAGTTGGGCTTTGGCATGCTTGAGTACCGTGTGTTCCCGGTCGAGCTTGATGGTGATTTCCTGCAGGTAGAAATTGCGAATCCGGAAGATGTAGGGCGCTTCCGGCCCCAATACGGCTTCACGGCCCAGTCGGAATACCAGCTCCTGCGTGAGCAGAATAGCCGCCTGCTCGGCCACCAGCTGATCGACGTGCTTCACCGTAAGCCGAATCACGCGCATGAAGGGCGGAAAGCCGTATTCGCGGCGCTGGGTGATTTCGTACTCGTAGAATTCGAGGTAGTCGTTGCGGATTACCTTGTCGAAAATCACCTGCGTCGGGTCGGCAGTCTGAATGATAACCTTACCCTTTTTGCCCTTGCGCCCGGCCCGCCCGCTCACCTGCACAAACATCTGAAAAGCCCGCTCGTGGGCGCGGAAATCGGGATAATGGATGATGCTGTCGGCGTTGATGATGCCCACCAGGCTCACATTGGCAAAGTCCAGGCCTTTGGTCACCATCTGGGTGCCCACCAGCACGTTGGTCGTCTGCTGCTCGAAGTCGGAAATGATCTGCTGGTAGGAGTTTTTGGCGCGGGTCGTATCGAGGTCCATGCGCTGCACGTTGGCCTGGGGAAGCATAATTTTGAGGTCATCCTCAATTTTCTCCGTGCCGAAGCCGACAGTTTTCAGGTTGTGCGAGCCGCAAGCCGGGCACTCCACCGGCATCCGGTCGTGGAAGCCGCAGTAGTGGCAGCGCAGCTCGTGGGCGTGCTTGTGGTAGCTGAGGCTCACGGCGCAGTTCTTACACTTCGGAATCCAGCCGCAGTCGAGGCAGGAGATGAAGGGCGAATAGCCGCGCCGGTTCTGAAACAGAATTACCTGCTCTTTCAGGCCCAGCTTCCGCTCAATCTCGCTCAGCAGCTCGGGCGTGAAGTGGTTGAGCATCTTTTTGGCGTCGCGCTGCTTGCGGGTGTCCACCAGCTCGATATCGGGCAGGCCGGCTTCGCCAAAGCGCTTGCTGAGCGTGACCAGGCCCCAGCGGCCAGCGCGGGTCTGGTAGTAGGTTTCTACGGCGGGCGTGGCCGAGCCCAGCAGGGTTTTGGCCCCCTGGAAGTTGGCCATCATCAGGGCTACTTCGCGGGCATTGTAGCGCGGCGCCGGGTCATACTGCTTGTAGCTGCTCTCGTGCTCCTCGTCCACGATGATGAGGGCGAGGTTGTCGAAGGGCAGAAACACGGCCGACCGCACCCCCACCACCACCTGAAACCGACCCGACAGCACCCCATTCCATACTTCTACCCGCTCGTTGTCGGAGAATTTGGAATGGTACACGCCCAAGCGGGTGCCAAACACGCGCATCAGGCGGGTCACAATCTGGGCCGTCAGGGCAATTTCGGGCAGCAGGTACAGCACCTGCCCGCCGCCATCCAGCGCCTTCCGGATCAGCTCGATATAGATTTCGGTTTTGCCCGCGCCCGTCACGCCATGCAGCAGCACAATTTCCTTTTCCCCGAACTGCTTCAGTATCTCGTCGTGTGCTGCGGTTTGGGCTTCGCTAAGCGTGAACGGCATCTTGGCTTCCGGCGAGTCGTCCATCGGGAAGCGCGACACAATCACGTCGAACTGCTCCAGCACGCCGTTTTTGATCAGCGTGTTCACCGCCGACGGCGACAGGTGCGGACTACTGGTCAGGGCGGCTTTTTCCAGGCCCCGGTGGTTGGAATGCACATCCTGGTACACCGGCACGCGCTGTAGGTAGCGCATCAGCACGTCGAGCTGCTTGGGTTTGCTGGCCATGCGGGCAAAGAGCTCCTCCAGCACGTTTTCCTCCACAAAATGGTGGGCCAGTCGCACTTTCTTCACCACCTTAGGCGAGAATTTATCCGCCAAATGCTCGAACAGAAAGATAACGTCCTTCTGAATCAGCGACTTGATAACCTTATGAAAGTTAGTGTTGCCCAATAAGTCGCCCACTTCCGTGAACGTCAGCGACTTGCCATCTTCAGCGCGCAGCACCGCCACGATCTTCTCTTCCTGCTCGCTCAGCGGATACGGGTTGGCCTCGGCCACGTAAGCCGGGTGCATCTGAATCCGCGACTCCGAGCTAAGCTTCAGCGCCGAGGGCAGGGCGGCATTTATCACCTCACCCAAAGTACAGAGGTAATAGTCTGCCATCCAGCGAAATAGCTTGAGCTGCGCCTGGGCCACGACGGGCGCGTCGTCGATAAACTCCAGGATGTATTTGGCTTGATACTGGGCGGGCGGCGTTTCGTGCACGGCCGCCACGATGCAGCTGAGCGTCTTTTTGGCACCAAACTGCACAATCACACGACCCCCGATAACGACGTCGTCGTTCATCTCGTAGGGCACGCGGTAGGTATACAGCTTGGGCAGCGGCAGCGGCAAAATCACGTCCACAAATAGCGTGACGCGGTCAGCTCCGGCGGCTTCCGGCTGGGCAAAGTCAAAGGAAAGGCTCAACGGACAAATCAGCTAACAACAGGACCGCAAAGGTAAGCTGAATTGCGGCCCATCGGTTTCATCGGCTGCGCCAATTGCGAGTATCTGGGTCTGAGTCAGCGCCGAAGAATTACCTGGCTTGCCCGGTCCGTAGTTGAGCCAGGGCTTCGGCCACGGTGTGCACCGGCTGCTGACAGGTGCGGTCGAAGCATATGTACAGCGTGGTATGCCCTAACTGCGCCGTGCGCTGCCGCAGCAGCGGCAAGGTGCCTGCTTCCGGCGCCCCGGCTACCACAGTGTGGGGCAAAAAGTGACGCCCCAACTCGCGGCGTACCGATTCCGCCTCCGGCCCGACTATGGCTATTTCGGCTACGGGCCACAGCAGCGCCGCGTAGAGGGAGGCCCAATTGGTGAGGTGCTGGGGCTCTTTTACCACCAGCTCCCGCACCCGGCCCAGCATCGTAGCTGCCAGCTCACGGTAGGAATCGTTTTCCAGATGCAGGCCCAGCCGCAGCAGGTTGTGGGCCATAACGGAATTAGAGCCGGGAATCACGTTGTCGAACAGCTCTTTCTTGCGGGCAATCAGCTTTTCGCTGGCATCGTCGGTGTAGAAGAACTGGTTTTCCTGGGCATCAAAGAAGTGCTCCAGCGCATACTCGGTCATTTCTGCAGCCTCATGTAGCCACTGGGCATCGAAGGTGACCTCATAGAGCCCAATGTAGGCCTGAATGGTTAAGGCATAATCTTCCAGGAAGCCATCGATGGTGGCGCGCCCGGCCTTGTAGCTGCGCCGCAAGCAGGGGCCATGGCGCAGGTGTTGTTGCAAAAAATGGGCATTGCGCAACGCCAGCTCCAGAAAGTCAGCCTCACCAAAAGCCCGGTAGGCATCCACGAGGCCACTTAGCATCAGGGCATTCCAGCCCGTCAGGATTTTATCGTCGAGACCTGGCCGTACGCGTTGCGCCCGCGCCGCCATGATTTTCTGCTTCCAGCCCGCTACTATTGCGGCCACTACGCCCGGTGTCAGGTTATGAGCAGCGGCAAAATCAGCGTCCGACTGGCGGCGGTGCAGAATATTGCGGCCGTGTTCCCAATTGCCCAGCGCGGTGCAGGTGTAGTACGCCGCAAACAGCGGCTCTTCATCGCCTAGCAGGCCGCTGAGCTCTTCCGTGGTGAAAACATAAAACTTGCCTTCTTCCCCTTCGCTGTCGGCATCCAGAGACGAATAAAAGCCGCCTTCCGGACTTGTCAGCTCCCGTTTTACGAAAGCAACGGAATCGTACACCACTTCCCGAAAAAGCTCGTCCTGCGTGACTTGGTACGCTTCAGCGTACAGGCTCACCAGCTGGCCATTATCGTAGAGCATTTTCTCGAAGTGGGGCACCAGCCATTCCTCATCCACCGAATACCGGGCAAAGCCGCCACCTGCTTGATCGTAGATGCCGCCCCAGGCCATCTCCCGCAGCGTTACCATCGTCTGGTCGAGTACCAGTTGGCTACCAGTGCGTGCGTGGCAGCGCAACAGAAAGCGCCAGATGCTGGGCATGGGAAATTTCGGGGCCCGGTTCATGCCGCCTTTCTCCCGGTCAAACCGCACGCCCAGGTTATACACCAACAACTTAAACTGCTCCTCAGACAGTACCAGATCTGACGCCACAACCCCGTACTTGTCCAAATCACTGGTGCGCAGTCCCAGGGCAAACTGTTCCGCCGACGCATCCAACTCCGCCCGATGCTCTCCCTGGTATCCCTGCCCGATACTTTCCAGCAGCTGCACCCAGCTACGGGGCGGAAAGTAGGTGCCGCCGTAGAAAGGCTTGGCTTCCGGGTTTAGAAACACATGTAGGGGCCAGCCGCCTTGCACGCCCATCGCCTGCAGAGCATCCATGTACACGTGGTCCACGTCGGGCCGCTCTTCCCGGTCTACTTTGATGCAGATGAAATACTCGTTCATCAGCTGCGCGATATGCACGTTTTCGAACGACTCCCGCTCCATCACATGGCACCAGTGGCAGGCCGCGTAGCCGATGCTGACGATGATGGGCTTTTGCTCTGCGTGCGCCCGCTCCAGCGCCTCGGGTCCCCACGGGTACCACGCCACCGGGTTGTGGGCATGCTGCAGCAGGTATGGGCTGGTTTCTTGGCTGAGCCGATTGGTGTGAGCAGGTTGGGAGGAGGACATAAGCGGACGGCTTAGGAAGGAAAAAACAAAGCCCGGCGGATGAGGCCAGGCTTTGCATTACGTGGTAGGCGGCGTTTGGTCAGTTGCCGCTGGCTTCTTGCGTGGTGGCCGCACTCGTTTCTTTGGGGGAGCCACGGGTGCTGGCTGCGCTGCTGCTGGCTCCAAAGGCTCAGGGGCAGGAGTTGCCGCTTCCGACGCTTCTGCCGCTGGTGCTATAGCTGCTGTGGAGGCGGCCGGAACAGGGGACACTGCTTTTGTCGATGGCGCTGGTACCAGGACAACAGGAACAGCTTCTGTTGCTACTGGCACCACTGCCGCAGTCGCCGCTGCTTCCGCCGGTGCGGCTGCTTCAGCATACAAGGCAGGGAGCTTTTTGCGGGAAGTGCGCGGAGGCGTCGTAATGACACGGGCCTTGGTGGCGCGGGGCTTCTTTTCGGGAGCCACACGGCTGGCCTTGCTCGGCGTCGGAGCTTTGGGGCTCCGGCGCTTGGAAACCGGCTTGTCCTCTTCCTCGTCCATCGTCTGTAGCCAGTCGATGTTAGGCTCGCGAATAGCAGGAGCAGAAGCTTGCGTGGCAACAACCTGAGTTGGCGCGGGTGCACGTTCAGCCTCAGCCTCAACCTGAAGCTCCGGAATGGTTGCCTCGACGGGTTCTGCCGCCGGAGCAGCAGCAGAAATAACTTCCGCTTCCGGTTCGTCCAGAGGTGTTCCTGTCGGCTCGGCTGAGACAGTTTCCGCTGCCGGCTCCGTGGAAGCAGCAGCTTCTGCCTCTAGCAGCGCATGCTGCTGGGCCGCCTTTTTACGGGCCGTACGCTTGGCTCCGCCCCGCGAGCGACGCTTCCTCTTGGGCTGAGCAGAAGACGCATCATCCTGAACGTCTTCTGCATCTTCCTGCTCTTCACTATCCTCCAGGGCCTCCAACTCCTCCGGTTCAGCGGCCGGCTCAACCACCACGACGGGGCGTACGACTGCTGCTGCCGAATCTGTAGCCGCTACCGTTGCTTTCCGCTCTGCTGGTTCTCCTACATCTATGCGCTCCTCGTCATCGTCCGGCTCAAGTTCCGGCGTTGGGACAGGCTTGGGAAGCGGCAAATCAGCCAATTGCTGTTCGATAGCCTGGATTTCCAGGGCCACATCGGTCTGAGACGCCAGCCGGTGCAGGCGAGTCAGCGTCGTTTCCAGAAACTCGCGATGCTCAGGCGCGGCTGCGTATAAAGGCCGATGACCCAGTGCCAGCCGCACCGCGTCCCATTCTTTTCGGAAACGACCGAAAGCACTGTCGAAGTACGTGCGCGTGAACCGCTCCCAGATATACGTTTCTGCCGTTTCTGATGGGTGCAGCATGTCGGAAGCATAAAAGCGGTAGTCCCGAAGGTCATCTACCAGCAGCTCATAGGCCGGGAAATACGATACATCGGGTAGCAACTCGCTCAAGTAATGGCAGGCCACGCGCAGCACCGATTTACTCACCGAGTTCAGCGGCAGGGTGTCTTTGAGGTGGCGCACCGGGCTCACCGTCAGAATAAAGCGCAGTTTGGGGTTGCGAAGCCGCAGAAAGGCGTGCGTTTCGGCTACGGCGTTGATAATCTCATCGGGCGTAAGCAGCACTTTCTCGAAGCGGTCGGCCGGAATTTTGTGGCAGTTATTCACCACTTCTTCCGTTTCGTGCAGCCTATACGCGTAGGCCGTGCCCAGCGTGAGCATCACTACATCCGTCGTCTCTAGAAACGTGCCTACCTCTTGCACCAGCTCTTGAATCTGCTGGAGCAGAACCACCGGCGAGTCGGCCCCGATAGTAGCGTGCAGGTCGTAGCTCTGCCAGCGGCCCCGCGCTTCCACGAGGTGTTGCTGCCAATCCATATCTTCCCCGGCAGCCGCCCGCAGCAGCTGGCACACCGACAAAGGATTGAAGACGGTACCAAACGGATTGACCAGCGTCTTGACCTTGGCTGCCGCCAAACGACTACCGATGGTATCCGAAAAGCACGAGCCCACGGTTAGCACCTGCGCCGAGAGGGGCAGCTGTTGGGGGTGCGGCGTAAGCGGTAATTCAGTACGAAACATTCTACAATAATAAGGCCCACGAGTGGCCAACGAATAGGCAACCTACTCAACTCTGACCTTTCAGCCAAAAAATTAGGCACGGAGAGCAGGAGCGAAGAAGCTAAAAGAACACGTACGGCTTACACTACTACCTGGATCATTCTGCCATGCCAGCGGCATACCTCACTCACTAATAAGGCATTTCCAACCCAAGCGGATTGATTGGCAGCGCATGGCCCAGTATCTACGCTTTCAGAATTCTCCAGCAGCAAAAAAGCCTGACTACCGCAGTAGTCAGGCTTTCTAGTGCAAAGCGGCGGCAGCTTACTCAGCTACTACGTTGAAGCGCACTTGGTGCTTCACCTCTTTGTGCAGGTTCAACGTAGCCGTGTACTCACCAGCCGACGCCGGCTCCTGATCGAAGGAGATGCGCTTGCGGTCTACGTCTACGCCTTTCGCCTTCAGAGCCTCGGCCAGCTGCAACGTGGTGACACGACCGAAAATCTTGCCGGTTTCACCAATTTTAGCTTTAATGTCGAAGGCTACGTCACCAATCTGGTTGGCAATGCTTTGCGCTTCGGTTTTGATCTTCTCAGCCTTGTGAGCGGCTTGACGCACGTTCTCGGCTACGATTTTCTTATTAGTCTTGTCGGCCAGAATAGCCAGACCCTGCGGCAGCAGGTAGTTACGACCGTAACCGGACTTTACAGTAACGATATCGTTCTTGTAGCCCAGGTTCTTTACGTCGTCTTTCAGAATTACTTCCATGTCAGTCTCTGTAAGAAGGGTTTACTTCAACGAATCGGTTACGTAGGGCATCAACGACAGGTGACGGGCTTTGGCCACGGCTTGTGCGATTTTGCGCTGGAATTTCAGGCTCGTGCCCGTGATACGGCGGGGTAGAATGCGGCCCTGCTCGTTCACGAACTTCAGCAGGAAGTTCGGGTCTTTGTAGTCCACGTACTTAATGCCGTTTTTCTTGAAGCGGCAATATTTCTTACGCGTATCCTGCTTGTGGATTTTCTCGTTGGCTAGGCTCATGATCTTATTGGGCTACGGCTTCCGATTGTTTTTGAGCCTTCTGCTGGTTCATCTCGCCATTGCGACGACGCTGGCTGTAGGCCACCGCGTGCTTGTCGAGAACGGTCGTCAGAAAACGGATGATGCGCTCGTCGCGGCGGAAAGCCAGCTCAAGCACGTCAACGATGTTACCCGAGCCAGTGAATTCTACCAGGAAGTAATATCCGGTATTCTTCTTCTGAATTGGGTAAGCTAGTTTCTTAAGACCCCAGTTTTCGGAGTGGATAATGTCGGCGCTATTTTCCTTAAGCACCTGCGAGAACTTCTCGATCGTCTCTTGTACCTGCGTCTCGTTCAGAACGGGAGTCAGGATGAAGACCGTCTCGTAATTTCTTACTTCCATTAGACGGGATGAAAAAATTAAATGAGAAAAATGAATCAGGGCGCAAAGATACTACAAATCCGGGCTTGTGCCCTATGTGGTTGGTAGAATTATCGGAGCATGCCCGCTACCCCTGCTTTTAGCTGTGACTGCCTCAAACCTTTGACGCTAAGACAAGTTAACAATACGACCAATTATTAACCGAGGGAGGCCGGAGTTCAGGCGAAGATGTGAAACAATGCATTCCTTTAATATAAGGAGCGGCATTGCAAGGGTTTTTAGAATGATTCTAAGCAAGCGCTAAAGGGCGAAAATTAGCCCGGTTGGGTTTGCGGTCTGCGTTTCCCGACCTACATTTGTGGCCTTGAAGTACCCCTGCCTTTCTTTTTCCCAGTCACATTGTGCTATGAATAGCATCCGACTTCGTTCTCTTTCTCACTTCTTTCTTGCTCTGTTTCTGACGTTTGCCGCCGTGGGTAACACCGCCGCGCAGGATGTTGGCTCGGCTCCGGCCGTAAGCAAAGAAGGAGTAGTTCCCGGCGCTACCGCCGCTGCGGCCCCGGCCGCGGCCGCTGGTGCCACCACTGGTGATGCTGCCGCTATTGCGGCCGGCGATGCCCTGTTCAAAGGCAACTGTGCCCAGTGTCACGCTATCAATGATAAAATCGTAGGTCCGGCGTTGGCGGGCATTACGAAGCGTCGTTCCCTTGCCTGGTTGATTCCCTGGATCAAAAATTCCAGCAAAGTAGTGGCCAGCGGCGACGAGTATGCCGTGAAGATATACAACGAGTACCAGAAGCAGCAAATGCCCAGCTTCCAGCTCTCGGATGCTGAAATTACCTCCATCATCTCGTACGTGACGGCTGAGGAAGGTAAGATTGCTGGTCCTCCCGGTGCCGCTACTGGCATCACCCCGAAAGATGGCGCAGAAACGCCTGGTACGACTGCTGAGGCTGGTGCAAGCAGCAGCACTATCGATATCCTGCTGATTGTGCTGGTAGTTGTGCTGCTCGTGCTGGTAGTAACGCTGGTTATCATCGCCAACATCATGAAAGATGTGCTGCGCGGCCGCAAAGACCTCGATGGTCGCGACGTAGAGCAGATGGAGTCGCGCTTCGATTTGGCCAAGATCTACCGTTCACCGGTTGTGCGTGGTCTGGCTCTGGGGCTGTTCGCCCTCGTGGTGCTGTATGAGTCGGTGCAGGGCGTAATGGCTATCGGCCTGACGCAGGGTTATCAGCCTACTCAGCCCATTGCCTTCTCGCACAAGCTGCATGCTGGCGAAAACCAGATCAACTGCTCGTACTGCCACACGTCGGTATACAAAAGCAAAAGCGCCAACATTCCTTCGGCCAACATCTGCATGAACTGCCACTCGCAGATCAAAACGGAGTCGCCCGAAATCAAGAAGATCTACCGCGCTATCGAGCGTAAGCAGCCTATCCAGTGGGTTCGGGTGCACAACCTGCCCGATCTGGCCTACTTCAACCACTCCCAGCACACGCAGGTAGGTGGCATTGAGTGCCAGACCTGCCACGGTCCGATTCAGAACATGGAAGTAGTGTACCAGTACTCGGCTCTGACGATGGGCTGGTGCATCAACTGCCACCGCGAATCTCCCCTCAACACGAAAGGCAACGGCTACTACAACAACCTCGTCAAGCTGCACGACAAGGCCAACGGCGCAGCACCGTTCACGGTATCGTCGAACGGTGGTACGGAGTGCTCGAAGTGCCACTACTAATACATAGGTCTTAGACCCTGCAGCAGGTAGCGTCTGCTACCTGCTGCAGGGTCTAAGACTTACTTTCTCTTACAAAACACGCATACCAGCTTGGCGTCGCAATGGGGTAACACCCAAGATGCTGGGTTATAAGACCTAAGTCCCCAAAAAACACGATGCAAGAGTCGCCTAAGTACTGGAAGGGAATTGAGGAACTGGAAAGCTCACCGGAGTTCGTGAAAAACGCGTTCAGCGAATTTGCGGATTTTCTGCCGGTGAAGGAATCCCACGGCTCTTCCGACGCCGCGGTAGCCCCGCGTCGCGACTTTCTCAAGCTGATGGGCTTCGGTATTGCCGCTGCCACCTTGGCGAGCTGCGAAACCCCGGTCCGTAAGGCAATTCCTTACCTGAACAAACCCGAAGAGGTTGATCCGGGTATTGCCAACTTTTACGCTTCGACCTACTTCACCGGTACCGACTACAACAGCGTATTGGTAAAGACCCGCGAGGGTCGGCCTATTAAGCTGGAAGGTAATCCGGAGTCGCCTATTACGCGTGGCGGCTTGTCGGCTCGGGCTCAGGCTTCGGTACTGAGTCTGTACGACAAAGGGCGTCTGCAGCATTTCGCCATCAAAGGCAAAAAAGCGGCTACGGATCAGGTCGACCAGGAAATCCGCACGAAGCTGGCTGCCACAACCGGCCGCATTGCTATTGTGTCGCCAACTATCATTAGCCCAAGCACCAAAAAGGTAATTGCTGAGTTTGCTGCACGCTATCCGAACACGGAGCACGTGATGTACGATGCCAATTCCCAGTCGGCTCTGCTCCGGGCTAATGGCGGTGTGTTGCCTTCGTATGACTTCAGCAAAGCGGCCGTTATAGTAAGCCTAGGTGCCGATTTCCTCGGTACCTGGCTGTCACCTGTTGAATTTGCTGGTCAGTATATCACTAACCGTAAAGTTTCGAGCGAGAAGAGGACCATGTCGCGTCACTTCCAGTTCGAAACAGCGCTGAGTCTTACCGGCTCTAATGCCGACGTGCGGGTGCCGGTTAAGCCTTCGGAAATGGGTGCTACGGCCTTGGCGCTGTATAATGCAGTAGTGGGAGGTGGCGCTGCTGGTTCGGCACAGCTGAAGAAAGCTGCTGCTGAGCTGAAAGCGGCCGGTAGCCGTGGCTTGGTTGTTTCTGGCACGAATGACGTAGCGGTACAAACGCTCGTTGCCGCCATTAACCAGACCCTTGGCAGCGCTGCTGTCGATGTTGCTAATCCTTCCATGCTGCGTCAGGGTGATGATGCCCGTATGATGCGCTTGGTGAATGATATGAATGCCGGCACTGTAGGCGCGGTCATTTTCTACCATGCAAACCCCGCTTACGACCATCCGCTGGCTGATAAGGTTAAGTCGGGTATCGCCAAAGTAGCGCTGAAGGTATCCTTCAACGACCGGTTGGATGAGACTACTGCTCTGTGTGAGTACGCTTGCCCAGACCACAACTTCTTGGAGTCGTGGAATGACTACGAGCCTAAGCGAGGCTTTTTGAGCTTGAGCCAGCCTACTATTTCGCCGTTGTTCGCTACTCGCCAAGCACAAGACAGCTTGTTGACCTGGGCAGGTAATCCGCAGAGCTACTACAACTATCTGCGTGCTTCATGGCGTGGAGTGTTGGGTGGCGACTTCCAGGCAGGCTGGGATAAAGCGGTGCATGACGGTGTAGCCTTCGGCACACTTTCACCTGCGCTCGTCGCACAGTCGGCTCCCGCAATGAGTGCTGGCCAAGCTGTATCTGCTATCAACTCCGCTCCGAAAGGTTCCGGTGTTGAGTTGGCTCTGTACGAGAAAGTGGGTGTAGGTATCGGTAGCTGCGAGGCCAACAACCCTTGGCTGCAAGAATTGCCTGATCCAATATCGAAAGCTACCTGGGGTAACTATGTAGCTGTTCCGCGCCAAATGGCCGTGGAAAAAGAGTGGGAGCAAGGCGACGTCCTGAAAATAACGGCCAACGGTAAGTCGATTGAGCTTCCCGTGCTGATTCAGCCCGGCCAAGCAAACGGCACTGTCAGCATTGCTATTGGCTACGGCCGCGAAATGGCTGGCAAAGTAGGCGACAAGGTTGGGGCCAATGTATACCCAATGGCAACGGTGCGCGACAACGCCATCATGTATGCCAACACGGTAACACTCGAGAAAACCGGTGCTCAATCACCCATTGCACAAACCCAGACCCACCACACCATCATGGACCGCAAGCCGGTCGTGCAGGAGTCGACTCTGGCGAAGTACGTTGAGAATCCTAAAGAAGTAACGGAATACGACAAGGTTGCGACTCCTGATGGCTTGGAGAAACCCAACAAGGTTTCGCTGTGGCAGGATTACGAGTACAAGAACCACCACTGGGGTATGGTCATCGACCTCAACTCCTGCATTGGCTGCGGCTCGTGCGTGATTGGGTGTCAGGTAGAAAACAACATATCCGTTGTAGGCAAGCAGGAGGTGATCAACCGGCGCGAGATGCACTGGATGCGGATCGACCGTTACTACAGTTCCGATGCCAGCAAAGAGGATTTCGACGAGAAGGGCAAACTGGCTACGTACGCGGCTATGGAAGACCCCTCTGAGAATCCGTCGGTGATTTTTCAGCCGATGCTGTGCCAGCACTGCAACCATGCCCCGTGCGAAACGGTGTGCCCAGTACTGGCTACTACCCACAGCTCGGAAGGTCTCAACCAGATGACCTACAACCGTTGCGTAGGTACTCGTTATTGCGCCAACAACTGCCCATACAAGGTTCGTCGCTTCAACTGGTTCTCCTACTACTCGAATGAGAAATTCGAGGATGTGAACGGCCACATGTTCACGGATCTGGGCCGTATGGTTCTGAACCCGGACGTAACGGTTCGGTCGCGCGGAGTAATGGAGAAATGCTCCTTTTGCGTGCAGCGCATTCAGCTTGGGAAGCTGGAGGCTAAGAAGCAAAAGCGCCGTCCGAAAGATGGAGAAGTGGTAACTGCCTGTGCGCAGTCTTGTCCCACCCAAGCCATCGTATTTGGCGACATGCGGGACCCGGAATCACAGATTTCGAAACTCATTCGTCGCGAGGACGGAGAGCGTGGCTTCCATGTTCTGGATGCCATCAACGTGCAGCCTAACATCACGTATCTGACCAAGATCCGTAATACGGAAACTGAAGTTCGCAACGCTTAATAACAGGGACTAGGGAGTTTGAAAGGCTTAGGGCTTTGGATAGTATCCGGACTCTGAATTCTAGCAAGACAAAGCCCCCAAGTTCTCAAGACCCCAACTAACCAACTAAAACTATGCAGCACGTATCGCCTGTACGGGAGCCGCTCGTCACCGGGGGGAAAACGTACCACGACGTCACTCAAGACGTGTGCCGCCAGGTAGAGGCCGCCCCGAACGTTCGGTGGATGGCCGCCCTGAGCGTAGCACTCTTTTTCCTGGGCATATTCCTGTACTCTGTTTATCGCACCTTGTGGTATGGTATCGGAGAGTGGGGCCTGAACAAAACTGTCGGCTGGGCCTGGGACATCACCAATTTCGTGTGGTGGGTAGGTATTGGCCACGCCGGTACCCTGATTTCGGCTGTGTTGCTGCTGTTCCGTCAGAAATGGCGCAGTTCTATCAACCGCGCCGCCGAGGCCATGACGATCTTCGCCGTAATCTGCGCCGCTATGTTCCCGGTGCTGCACATGGGCCGTCCGTGGCTTGCCTATTGGGTGTTCCCGTTGCAAAACACCTTTGGTTCTTTGTGGGTGAACTTCAATTCGCCATTGCTCTGGGACGTATTCGCCATCTCGACCTACTTCACTGTGTCGCTGGTGTTCTGGTACACGGGTCTGGTTCCTGACTTCGCCACCATCCGCGACCGGGCAAAGGGCCCGATTGCTAAAGTAGCTTACTCGCTGCTAAGCATGGGCTGGACGGGTTCTGCCAAGCACTGGAGCCGCTACGAAACCGTGTCGCTGATTCTGGCCGGTGTTTCGACGCCGCTGGTACTATCAGTACACACTATTGTATCGATGGACTTTGCTACTTCGGTTGTACCGGGCTGGCACACCACCATTTTTCCTCCCTACTTCGTGGCCGGTGCTATCTTCTCCGGTTTCGCAATGGTACTGACTCTGATGCTTATCACCCGGGTCGTATTCAAGCTGGAAGACTACATTACGATAGAGCACATTGCCCTCATGAACAAAATCATGATGATTACGGGCTCTATTGTAGGAGTAGCTTACATCACGGAGTTTTTCATTGCTTGGTACTCGCAGGTTGAGTTTGAGCAATATGCTTTCATCAACCGGGCTACTGGTCCTTACTGGTGGGCTTATGCCGCAATGATGACCTGCAACGTGATTACCCCGCAGCTGGTGTGGATTCGCAAAGTGCGCTATAGCATTCCGCTCACGTTCGTTTTGTCGATCATCGTAAACATCGGTATGTGGTTTGAGCGGTTTGTAATTATTGTGACCTCGTTGCACCGTGACTACCTGCCATCAAGCTGGGTAATGTTTTCCCCAACAATTATCGACATAGGCATCTATGTCGGCACACTGGGTTTGTTCTTCACTTTGTTCCTGCTCTTCGCTAAGTTCTTCCCTGTAATCAACATGGCTGAAGTGAAGACTATCCTGAAGTACACGGTAGATAACGGGCCAACTTATACCGGCCACGACTCGCATGCTCCGGCACCCCACACTACTACCACCACTCACGGAGTACCGGCCAGCGCTCCAGTAAATTACAACAAGCATGACTAAGCGCTTCGCCCTCGGCATCTTCGATGACGAAGACGTGCTGATGCACGCCATTGAAAACGTCCGCGCGGCAGGCGTTAAGATCCACGAGGTATTCACGCCATTTCCTATCCACGGCATCGATGATGCGCTGGGTATTCAACGGTCCCGCCTGCCTATTGCTGCTTTCTTCTATGGTATGTGTGGCTTGGCTTTCGCCCTCTGGCTGCAGATCTACATGCTGGGTTTCGACTGGCCCATGATTATTGGTGGTAAGCCGCACATCGCGCTACCCGCTTTTATTCCGGTGTCCTTCGAATTGACGGTGTTCTTTACCTGCCACGGCATGGTAATCACCTTCTATACCATCAGCAAGCTGTATCCACGGTGGAGAACTCCCGTGCTTGATGTACGCTCTACGGACGATAAGTTTGTAATGGCCATTGAGCTTAACGACAAAACTGACCTCAATAACTTGAGCAAGTTGCTGCGTGAGAATGGCGCGTCGGAGGTGAACGAAAAAGAAATGACTAAGAACTAATGACGCATTCGCTGAAACTAGGTCTGCACGCGTCGGCCATTCTGTTTGCTTCGGTGCTTACTACCGCCTGCAACAATGCTGGTGACACCGGCATCGAATATGCGCCGCAGATGTACGAATCCATTCCGTATGACCCGTTGCGCCAAGTGAACACCAATACGGTGAACCCTATGGGCATCAATGAGCGCACTCCTGTAGTAGGAACCGTTGCTCAAGGCAAGCTGAATTACTATTCTCATATCCCCAAGGATAGCGTAGGCATTGCGGAACGCCGGTTGAGCAATCCTTACGCCTACACCAAGGCTAACCTTGAGGAAGGCAAAGTATTGTACACTCGTATCTGCTCCCATTGCCATGGTGAGGCAGGCGCTGGTGACGGTCCGGTAGGGCAAAAATTCAAGGGTGTACCAAACTACACCGCTGGCGCCTACAAGACGATGAATGATGCACACATCTACCACGTTATTCAGTGGGGACGTAACCGTATGATGCCACACGGCTCCATTGTCAATCCGGAGGAGCGGTGGAAGATTGCCATGTACGTTCGGGTGCTGCAAGGCGGCAAAGGTCCTGATGGGTTAGCCGATTATGTTAAAGTCAGCAATGACTCGACGCAAATGACTGACCGCGCTACGCAGAAGCCAACTCTGGAAGCGCAGGCCGATAAGGCATCAACTACTCCTGGTCAAGGTGACCAGGCACGAAACGGAACGGCGAACTAACTATGGCAACTTTGACGCATCACGAAAGCGCCACGGCTGAATACCTGGAGCTCTCGCCAAAAACCCGCAAAACATTCATCAGCATTATCGTTGCTGGAGTTGTATTGCTGGCAATAGGAATCATTTTGGCTGCCATGAATATTGGCGGTGGTCACGAAGAAGCTGGCCACGCTGCCAGCGCTGGCGCTGCTGCTCATCACGAGGGTAGTCCAATCTGGTTGAAACGTGTAATCGTAAGCCTCTGGCACAGCAATGTGTTTTTCATTGGCGTATCGGCCATCGGCACCTTTTTTGTTGCGCTGCAATATGTGGCCTACGCAGGCTGGTCGGTTGTTATTAAGCGTATCAACGAAGCTATGAGCGCTTGGCTGTTACCTGGCGGCATCATTATGCTGGTAGTATTCTTCTTGGGCCGTCATGATTTGTTCCACTGGACGCATGAAGGCATTATGACCAAAGGATCGGAGAACTACGATGCCATTATTGCTGGCAAAAGTGGCTTCCTCAATCTGCCGTTTTATATCATTCGCACGGTAGTATACCTTGCTATCTGGTGGTTCTTCTCTGAGCGTCTGCGTAAGATTTCATTGCAGGAAGACCTAAATGGCGGTACTGAGTACTTCCACAAAAGCATCAATGTGGCTGCTTTGTTCCTCGTTCTTTATGCTGTTACGTCTTCGATGTCGGCTTGGGACTGGGTTATGTCGGTCGACGTACACTGGTTCAGCACCATGTTCGGCTGGTACGTATTCGCCAGCTGGTGGGTATCGGGCATTGCCGTAACCACTTTGACCGCTATTTACCTGAAGCAAGCAGGCTACCTGAAATTTTTGAATTCAAATCACTTGCACGACTTGGGCAAGTTTATGTTTGGCTTCAGCATCTTCTGGACGTACGTCTGGTTCTCGCAGTTTATGCTGATCTGGTACGCCAACCTTCCCGAGGAGGCTGTTTACTACAATCAGCGGCTTGGCGGTTTCAACGGTGCCTACACTTGGATCTTCTTTTTCAACTTAGCTATCAACTTCGTCTTCCCTTTCTTGTTAATGATGACAAGGGATGCAAAACGGCAGATGATCATGTTGAAAATCGTGAGCATTGCCATCCTGATTGGCCATTGGTCGGACTTCTATTTGATGTTCATGCCTGCAACTATGAAGGAAAATAATGGGTTTGTCATAGAGATAGGCATTGCTCTGATCTTCCTAGGTAGCTATCTGCTCTTGTTCACCAAGCGTTTGATGCAAGCCTCGCTGGTACCGGTAAATCACCCGTTCCTTGACGAAAGCGTACATCACACGACTTAATCAGACCTGAGTATTGGGAAGTGAGAAGTTAGACTCAACCGTGTAACAAATTCTCACTTCTGACCTCTCAACTCTCACCTCTTCACTCAACTAATGATTGCTCTTGGTATTTTTCTGGTCCTCGTGCTGCTGCTGGTCGTGTTCGGCCTGCTGTTCCGCATCCAGATATTGACAGCCATTTTCTCAGGCAGTTCTACGCGCGAGATTGGGATGAGTAACCGCGTTAACGCTATCCTGATGATTGCCTTTATGGTACTCGGTGGTGGTGCTTTTGCTTACTCTTTCATCGATAACTATGGCAAGATGAACCCACCGATTGCGTCGGTTCACGGCTTTGAGATGGAACGCCTGTTCTGGACCACGATGATCATCATTGGTATCGTGTTCGTCCTGACGCATATTGCCTTGTTTGTGTACTCTTACAAGTATCAGTACAAAGAGGATCGGCGTGCTTATTTCTTCCCCCACAACAATAAAATCGAAATCATCTGGACGGTGATTCCTGCTATTGTGATGGCAGGCTTAGTATTTGCTGGTTGGAAAGAATGGACCAAAATTACTGGTCCCGCCCCGAAAGACTCTGTTGTAGTGGAAGTAATGGGCAAGCAGTTTAACTGGCTGGTCCGCTACCCCGGTCGCGACCTGAAACTGGGCGTGGTAAACTATCGGCTGATTGATGCTACCAACGAATTCGGGTTTGATCTTAGCGATAAGAGCGGCTTGGATGATTTTGTAGCTGGCGAGGTTCACGTACCCAAAGGCCACCCTGTGTTGCTGAAGATTCGCTCACGCGACGTTTTGCATGCAGTATACATGCCGCACTTTCGGGTGCAGATGTACGCGGTACCTGGTATGCCAACCAAATTCTGGTTCACGCCAACTAAAACTACGGACGAGATGCGGGCTCAGTTGGGTAATCCAAAGTTCAACTATGAACTGGCCTGCAACCAGATCTGTGGCCGTGGGCACTTCGCTATGAAGCTGAATATCGTAGTAGATGAGCCAGACGACTATGTTGCTTGGTTCGCACAGCAAAAGTCTTTCTCAGAGCAAAACCCCGATGTGTTGGCTAGCTTCAAACAGAAAGCAGATAAATTGGTGGAAAAGGAAAACGCTTCCGCCGCTGCGGCTGTTATAACTCCGGCCACTAAGGCTTCGCTCTAACTCTTTTTTAACGCACGCTTTTTTTTATGGCTGCTAATCTTCCTACTCAGTCGCAAGTGCAAGGTGGCATCGGGGTAACCGAGTCGCACACCAAGCATGATGAGCATCTGCACCACGACGAACATCATGACCAGCACTGGCTGTTCAAGTATGTCTTCAGTCAGGACCACAAAGTAATTGCCAAGCAGTTCCTGATTACAGGCATCTTCTGGGCTATCATTGGTGGTACCCTGTCGAGCTTGTTTCGTCTTCAGTTAGGCTGGCCTGAGTCTACTTTCGAGTGGCTGTCGCCCTTCCTCGGCAAATGGATTGAAGCTGGGAAGCTTAATCCTGAATTCTACTTGGCGTTGGTTACGATGCACGGCACTATTATGGTGTTCTTTGTGCTAACGGCTGGCTTGAGCGGCACTTTCTCTAACTTCCTGATTCCATTGCAAGTTGGTGCCCGCGACATGGCATCAGGCTTCATGAACATGCTTTCTTACTGGTTTTTCTTTATTTCCAGTATCATCATGTTCGCTTCGTTGTTCCTTGAAACCGGCCCTGCTTCGGCCGGTTGGACAATCTACCCACCACTGAGCGCTCTGCCTCAAGCTATTCCCGGTTCGGGACTAGGGATGACACTGTGGCTGGTGTCAATGGCACTATTCATCGTATCACAGCTCTTGGGTGGTGTTAATTACATTACTACGGTTATCAATCTGCGTACTCGTGGTATGTCGATGTCGAAGCTGCCCCTGACTATTTGGGCCTTCTTCCTGACTGCCATCTTGGGCCTTTTGTCCTTCCCCGTATTGTTCTCGGCTGCTTTGCTGCTGATCTTTGACCGTTCGTTTGGTACTTCCTTCTTCCTGTCGGATATCTACATTGCCGGTCAGGCTTTGAACCATCAGGGTGGTAGCCCTATTCTGTTCCAGCATTTGTTCTGGTTCTTGGGTCACCCCGAAGTGTACATCGTTATCATGCCAGCAATGGGTATGGTTTCGGAGATTCTGGCTACGAACTCACGCAAGCCAGTTTTCGGCTACCGTGCCATGATTGGCTCGCTACTCGGTATTTCGCTGCTGTCGTTTGTTGTGTGGGCTCACCACATGTTCGTAACTGGTATGAATCCGTTCCTAGGTTCGGTGTTCATGTTCCTGACGCTGATCATTGCTGTACCATCGGCGGTGAAAACGTTCAACTGGCTGGCTACACTGTGGCGGGGTAATATCCGTTTTACGACGGCCATGCTGTTCTCTATTGGCTTCGTTTCGTTGTTCATTTCGGGTGGTTTGACCGGTATCATTCTCGGTAATGCTGCCATCGATATCCAGATGCACAACACCTACTTTGTGGTTGCTCACTTCCACTTAGTAATGGGTAGCGCAGCCTTCTTTGGGTTGTTTGCCGGTGTGTATCACTGGTTCCCAAAGATGTTTGGTCGGATGATGGACGAGAAGCTCGGCTACATCCACTTTTGGCTGACATTCATTGGCGTATACCTTGTGTTCATGCCAATGCACTACGTAGGTATTGCCGGTTTCCCACGCCGCTACTATGCTTGGACGGGCTTTGACTCGTTCAGCCAGTTCGCTGACTTGAACAAGTTCATTTCCGCAGCTGCCATTTTTGCTTTCGTTGGGCAGTTTATTTTCATCTTCAACTTCTTCTACAGCATCTTCCGTGGCCGTCGGGCTACCGAAAATCCTTGGAACTCGACTACGCTGGAGTGGACTACGCCTGTAGTGCCAGGTCACGGAAACTGGCCGGGCGAGATTCCCGCAGTATACCGTTGGCCTTACGATTACAGCAAGCCTGGTGCCGCCGAGGATTTCATCCCTCAGAACGTACCTTATTCGAAGACCCAATCTTCGAACCTGCCGTACGAACGCGACATGGAGTAGTGGTGTGAATGTCATTTGAAATGGGCCGCTGTATCTACGGCGGCCCATTTTTTTTGTTAGTAGTGGGGAAATCCGGTTCCGGTGATACCGGTAGGATTTCCCCTTTTAGCTTTCAGCCAAAAGCAGCTTTGGATTGTTTATATGGTAGTAAACTCCCCTGTACAACGAATGATAACACCCGCGTTTGTTCGCCGCTTTCGGTTTATCGGATTAGTAACCGTCGTGGCAGTGTACCTGCTCATTGCGGTAGGAGGCATAGTAAGGAGTACTGGTTCGGGAATGGGCTGCCCCGATTGGCCCAAATGCTTTGGAACCTGGATTCCACCAACGCAGGCCAGCCAACTGCCAGCCAACTATAAAGAAGTGTACCTGGCCCAACGGGTAGCCAAAAACACTCGACTCGCTAATACTTTGCAACGGCTGGGCTTTAAGCAGGTAGCTAGCGAGATTTTTGCGCATCCTACCCAATACATAGAGACAGATTTCAATGTCACTAAGACCTGGATTGAGTATTTAAATCGTCTGCTGGGCGCACTGATTGGAGTATTCATATTCCTGACCGTTGTTTGTGCCCTACCGTACTGGAACCGCGACCGAACAGTGTTTTTGCTGGCCCTGGGCGCATTTCTGCTGACTGGCTTTCAAGGCTGGTTAGGGTCATTGGTCGTTTCAACCAATCTGTTGCCCATCTTGGTCACCGTGCATATGGGGTTAGCGCTGCTCATCGTAGCTATGCTGATCTATGCCGTAATACGCTCCCAGCGGCATGACTCAACCGTAGAGCCGCTGTCCGGCTCCTTTAGCCTGACTCCGTGGCTGTGGGCTATTACCTTACTTACTTTCGTGCAAATCGTACTTGGGACGCAGGTTAGGGAAGAGGTCGATATGGTAGCCGCTGCGGCAGGCCACTCGAATCGTGGAGACTGGGTGGAGCAGCTAGGATCCATCTTCAAGTTCCACCGTACATTCTCGGCTTTTCTGTTGGTGCTAAATGCGTACGTCGCTTATCAGTTGTACCTGTTGCCTTCGCAGCAACTGCGTAAGCTGGCAGCAGTCAATATGGGCATCATCGGGCTGGAAATCGGGGCTGGTATTACGCTGGCCTACTTTGCTTTACCGGCGGCTGTTCAACCTATTCACCTGACGCTGGCCACGGTGTTGTTTGGAACACAGTTTCTGACCATCGTTCAATACCGCCGAGCAACGAAATTAACCGGGCAGGTCACTTATCCGGGCGTTGTTGCGTAACTTTGCGGCCCCGTTTGAGGTTGATCTAGCGAGGGTTTTGATTGCGCAAGAATGACGAAAGCCAAGGCTTATTTCCAGTTGCTTAAATTTCGACTGGCGTTGACGGTAGCCTTTTCCAGTAGCATTGGCTATCTGCTAGGAGCCCAGGAGTTTGACTGGAGCCGGGCTTTACTCGTATTGCTGGGTGGGCTGGCGGTTACGGGTTCGGCCAATACTATCAACCAGATCCATGAGATTGAGCTGGATAAGCTCATGAAGCGCACTGCTAAACGGCCTTTGCCGATGGGCATTCTCAGTGCGGCCGAGGCTTGGGTGTTTGCCATAGTCATTGGGGTAGCCGGGCTGTTCATACTCGGGTACTTTTTTAATACGCTGGCGGCGGCTCTCTCCCTGCTTTCCCTGATTCTGTACGGATTCGTATACACTCCGCTCAAAACAATTTCACCTATCTGCGTCGCTGTGGGGGCTATTCCGGGGGGCATGCCGCCCCTACTGGGGTGGGTAGCTGCTACCGGTTTTCTGGGTGCTGAGGCGTGGGTGCTTTTTGGTATTCAATTCATGTGGCAGTTTCCGCACTTTTGGGCTATTGCTTGGGTTTTGGATGAGGATTACAAGAAAGCAGGCTTCAAAATGCTGCCTACACCGGGTGGTAAAGATCTGCGGACAGCCTTCCAGATAATGACCTACACCTTGCTGTTGATTCCGTTGAGCTTGCTGCCTCTGCAGCTGGGTATGGCGGGTAAAACATCGGCGCTAATAGCAGTGATATGCGGGGTTTTGTTTCTGATGCAGACTTTTTACCTGATGCGAACCTGCTCTAAGAAAGCGGCTATGAGCATTATGTTCGGATCATTTCTTTACCTGCCAATCGTGCAGATTGCGCTGGTTTTCGACAAAATTTAACGTTTCAGCATGGCAACTTCCGAAGCAATACAGGATACAGAAGCCGGAACCGGGACCGACCCCAAACGGCTTCTATTATGGCTGATGATGATCAGCATTACCATGATTTTTGCAGCCTACACCAGCGCTTACATCGTGCGGCGCGAGGAAGGCAACTGGCTGGAGTTTGACTTGCCTGCCAGCCTGTTGTATACCACTGTCATCATAGCCTTGAGCAGCGCCACGATGCAGTGGGCGTGGCTTTCGGCCCGCAAAGACGAGGTACGGCGCGTACAGATAGGTATTGGCCTGACCTTTATTCTGGGCCTGGTCTTTCTGGTAGGGCAGTGGAACGTGTGGGGCGACCTGGTCGATAACAAGATCTTCTTCGGTGGCGTTGACGCTAATCCGTCGGGCTCGTTTCTGTATGTGCTGACCGGCGTGCACGGTTTTCACCTAATTACGGGCCTAATCTTTCTGCTCATCGTATTGCGTAAAAGCCTGAACTACCAAGTGCATTCGCGCCAGATGCTCTCCATTGGCAACGTCACTATCTACTGGCACTTCCTGGGCGCGCTTTGGTTGTACCTGTATTTGTTCCTACTTTTGAACCACTGATTTCGTTTTTACCTCGCTCGTTATGTCCACCACCTCCACGACGCAGACGCTTCCTACCAACGCCTCCATCGAACGGCCTCGCTCCGGGACCTGGGATGGCGGCAACGAACCCTTCAAGGCTAGCTATGGCAAGCTGATGATGTGGTTCTTTCTGCTGTCGGATGCCTTCACGTTTGCTGCCTTCCTGACAACCTACGGGTTGATGCGCCATCGGCACTTAGCTTACACCGGCGACCACAAAGATTTTGTGTTCTCCAGTGCTTACTGGCCGATTCCGGACCACGTTTTCAATTCTTTTCCCGGCCTGCATGGAGTAGATCTGCCCCTGGCTTTCGTGGCCTTGATGACGATGATCCTCATTTTTAGCTCCGTAACGATGGTGCTGGCCGTAGAAGCCGGCCACCGCATGGATAAGGCTGACGTGCAGAAATGGCTGCTCTGGACCTTGCTGTTTGGCGCCACATTCCTCAGCTGCCAGGCGTGGGAATGGTCCCACTTTATCCATGGCACCGACGCAGGTACTAAAATGCTGGATGGCACCATTTTTTATGGCGCCAATCTTCAGATGAATCAATACGGTCCGGTGCTGTTTGCCGACTTATTCTTCTTCATCACCGGCTTCCATGGAACACACGTATTCAGCGGTCTGGTTTTGCTCACGTATTGCTTCATTGCTACTACCAACGGCACATTCGAGAAGCGGGGCCATTATGAGATGGTGGAGAAAGTAGGTCTGTACTGGCACTTCGTAGACTTGGTGTGGGTATTCGTATTCACCTTCTTCTACCTCGTCTGATTCTTGGTTAGGAGCTGAGTCTCAACACGCACGAAGTAGGGACGTTCACGGTCCGGTTTCTTGCTCCTGTGCTCTCAGTTCTTACTTGTTAGTTCTCAATTCTTAATTCCCAAACAATGGCTCATAACGCAACTGACCACACCCAGCCAACTGGGGAGATCCAAAAGCCGGTTACGGGCTGGATCTGGAAGACGTTCTTCGTTCTGGTCGGCATCACGGCCCTGGAATTCGCGGTTACGTTCATCATGGACCCCAGCACTTTCCGGAACTCCATTCTGATTATCCTCACTATTTTCAAGGCCTTCTTCATCGTTGCTGAGTTCATGCACCTGAAGCATGAGACCAAAGGCTTGATCTGGACGATTATGATTCCGATGGCCTTGCTCATCTGGCTGATGGTTGCTCTGATTACGGAGGGCTCTGCTATTGGAGAGGCTATCTTCAGCGCCTTCAAATAAATCAATGCGGCCCAAGCAAACCCTGTTTCTAGGCCTCATTCTGCTATTGCCGGTACTGGCGTTTTTGTTTCTCAAAACCTTCGGTACCAATCGTTTCGCGCTGCCGACTTACCTGCCCGAACGTGTCGACTCGACACAAATAGGCGGGGAGTGGCAGCGCGATACTGTTTTTCATACCCTCGCCGACTTTCGCTTGCCGTCCCAATTGGGGCGGGTCGTGAGCCAGCAGGATCTGAATGGCGGGCTGTATGTGACCAGTTTCTTGTCCACTCCGTGCTCCGGCGCATGTCAGACTCTGAATAGCCAATTGATGCGTGTGCAGGAGAAATTCCGCAGAGAGTCCCGCGTCAGGCTAGTTTCCTACACCACCGATTCGGTGGCGGTGCTGGCGCGCTATGCCGAGCAGTACGGGGCCATTGCCGGTAAATGGTTCTTCCTGACCGGTGACAAAACGGCGCTCTACCGGTTAGCTACTCAGGAGTATCGTTTGCCCACGCCTGCAGGGGCCACACCCGGACTGGTACAAAGTCAGAACCTGTTTCTGGTGGACCGAGAGAAGCGGGTGCGGGGAATTTACGACGGCACGAAAGTGCGCGAGGTAAACCGCCTCATCACCGAAATCAGTGTTTTGCTCTACAACTATGACCACGACAAACCCAGTCGTTGACCCTGGCAACAGCGCCAGACTCAAGATCATCATGCTCGTTCTGGCGGCGGTAGTTCCGCTGCTGGTGGCCATTTTGCACTACTTCCCCAGCAGTTTCCAGATTCCGGGTGCGCAGGTGAAGTTTTTACCCGCGTTGAATGCGGTGTTGAATTCCCTGACTGCTGTATGTCTGCTGCTGGGCTACTACTTCATTCGTCAGAAGCAGGTGCTGCGCCACCGCGCCATGATGGGCACCGCATTTTTGTTGGGTTCCCTGTTCCTGGTGTCGTATGTGGTCTACCACTCCCAGGTTGAATCCACCAAGTTCGGGGGCGAAGGCCTGATCCGAAGCGTATACTACTTCATTCTGTTGACCCACATTGCGCTGGCTGCTATTACGGTAGGCTTGGTGCTGTTTACGCTCTACTTTGCCCTTACCCAGCAGTTTGCCAAGCACCGGCGCATTGCCCGCTGGACCTTTCCCGTCTGGCTCTACGTATCGGTTACGGGTGTTATCGTGTACTTCATGATTTCTCCGTATTACACCTGAGCTACGGAAACTATTCCGCGCGTAACGGGTTAGAAAAGAGATGAGAAAGACTGTAGAAACCGGACTGTTTGCGTTGTTTCTGAGTGTGCTGCTGAGCTTGGCTCCGCTAGCTACCCAGGCCCAATGCACCATGTGTAAAACGCAGGTGGAGTCGGCCCGCACTGAGAAGGACTCGTATGACACCTCGGGGCTGAACAAAGGCATCGTGTACCTGATGACCATTCCGTACCTGCTGATCGGAACGGTGGGGTACTTTTGGTACCGCAACAGCCACAAAAAGAAATAGTGGCCGAACCCTCGTCCACGGGATGGGCCCTGCTGAATCTGAAGTGTCCGCGGTGCCACCGCGGACCTTTGTTTAAGTACTCAGCCCTAAGTCTATCCAAATTCGATGACATGTACGAAACCTGCTCGGAGTGCGGCCAGCACTACGAGCCCGAGGTGGGTTTTTACTGGGGAGCCATGTATATCAGCTACGGGTTTTCCGTGGGCATCGTGGTGATAGTAGGTGTATTGCTGTATTACTTGGCCCACGATCCGGCGGTTTGGGTGTACGTAACGACGGTAGCGGTGACGGTACTGCTGCTCACACCCTTGCTGTTTCGCTATGCCAGGGCCGTGATGCTGTATTTTTTCGGCGGAATCAGGTATCAGCCGGAGCGTTGAAGATAAGCCCGACGCAAGGCTAGGGCAGAGGCTAAAAATAGGAAATGCCGCCGTTTGGCGGCATTTTTGTTTGGGCCATACCCCACATTACGGCCGCCTTACCGGGGCCTAGTTTATTCTGCTATTGAAATCGTTCCGATTTTCCCCATTTGTCCTGCTGCTGGTCGCTGCCCTGTGTTTCGTGGGCGCGTTTCTGAGCAACCGTTTTGGGACCCGGGGCTCCGATGTGCTGGTGCACACCGATGTGGTGCGCCTACAAAATCTAATTGAAGGGGCCGAGCGTATTGCGCAGCGTGACGCGGCGGAGGTAGCGCGGCAGCTGCAAAGCGGGGAGTTGAATTTTGGTACCCTGGTGGGCCATACTACCTACCCGTGCTTCGTGTTTCGGGGCGATAAGCTCCTGTATTGGTCGGACCACACGACCCGGCCGGAACCGGAGAATGCCGGCCAGAACTTCCGCGAGAAGCTCGTGGAAATGAAGTTTGGCTACTATCTGGCGCTGAGTCAGCCCGCCGGGCCATATGTAGTGCTGACGTATGTGCCGCTGGAAAAACGCTACGGTATCAGCAACCGCTACTTGCGGGAAGGAGCGGAAAAAGCGCTGTTTCGGGAGCTGAATGTGCGCATTATGGCCAATATGCCGGGCTCCCGTCTGCCGTGGCTGCGTTCGGCGGAAGGCAAATACCTTTTCTCAGTTGAGAGTCTGCAGCCCAATCCTATTGCCGGCAAGTATCTGCTGCTGGCCTTTCTGGCGTTGGGCACGGTGCTGTACGTGCTGGGGTGGCTGCTGCTGACCAGGCGCTGGTTGGAAGAAGGCCGGATTGTGGCGGGCGCGGCTAGCGTCGTCGTGCCGCTGGCGGCGTACCGGGCGGCACTGCTTTACCTGGGGCTGCCATTCTCCGTGGTCGAGCTGCCCTTATTCGACCCGCGGGTGTACGCCGCGTCCTGGCTGTCGCCTTCCCTGGGCGACCTGCTGATTAATGCCCTGTTGCTGATGCTGACGGCGTACTATGCGCTGCTGCTGTTTCGACGGTACGGAATAGTACGGCAAGTGCGCCAGATTCAGAGTCTGGCCGGCCGGACGGCTATTGGAGTCATAGCCGTTTTTGCTTTCCTGGGGATGCTGGAGCTGCTATTTCAGTTTTACTCCAATAGCTTCAATAACTCGCAGCTCGTTCTGGACATCACCCAGAATATCCAGATTTCCGGGTTTAAGCTGCTCCTGTGCTTGGCCATCGTGCTGCACACGGGCAGCTACTTGGTCGGGTTCTATATTCTTTCCCAGCTGTTCATTACCATCGGGCGGCCCTCGACCAAGCAGGCGGGGGTATTCCTGCTGGCCGCATCAACCCTGGTTTTTTTGCCTACCGGGGTCGTGCTGGGCGAATCACATGCGGTGTTGCTAGGGCTGACGCTGCTCTTCTTTTTGGTAGTGCGCATTACGGGGCTGAAGCAGATTGCTGCCATCATGCCCTACCAGATCTACCTTTTTATTTTCCTGATGCTCGGCATTAGCTCGGCCGTAGGAGCCTTGGCCCTGTACGAGCATTTTGACCGCCAGCTGGTATTGACCAAGCAAAAAATAGCGGGTAATCTGCTGGTCGACAACGATCTGCAGGGCGAGTACCTGCTGGCGGAGCGCACCCGCGAAATGGCCGCCGACCCCTTGATTCGGTCGATGCTGGCCAGCCCTTTCTCCAATCAGGATGTGGTGCGGCAGAAGATCGTGAAGTACTATCTGCGCGACTATTTCGATAAGTACGAAGTGCTCGTAACGCTGTTTGATCCGACGGGTAAGCCCATTCAGGAGGCAAAAGCCACATCTACACTAGCCCCGTTGCGCCGCCAGCTGCTGCGCACGGCCCTGCCCACCGACCAGCCCAACGTCTACCTGATTCGCAACCCTAGCTCGTTCAGTACGCGGCGCTACGTGGCCTTCGTGGCCGTGCCCAGCCCGCGCGGGGGCGTGAGTACGGTGCTGCTGGAGCTGTCGTTGAAAAAGCTCACGGCCTACAGCGTAGTGCCGGAGCTGCTGGTCGACCAGAAGTTTTTCCAGCCCAGCCTGGGGCCCCGAGTTGAGCTACGCTGGTTTCGAGCACGGCCGGCTGGTGTACAACGAAGGAGATTTTGACTACGGAAATCAACTCTCGCTGCAGCAGCTGCAGGACCCGCGGCTGTACAGCACCGGCCTGTCCGTGAATGGCTTTCACCACCTGGCTGTGCGCGGGCCACAAAACCGGACGGCGGTGGTTACGACGGCTACCTACTCCTTCACCGACTGGCTGGCGAACTTCTCGTTTCTGTTTCTGCTACACACCTTTTTCTGGCTTCTGGCCATTGGTATCTACATGCTGGCGCGGGGGCGCTATTTCGAAGCCTTTCGCACCAATTTCAGCACCAAGATTCAACTGTTCCTCAACTTCGGTATTCTGGTACCGCTCATTGTGGTCAGTATTGCCACCGCCAGCCAGGTGACCAACTTTTACAAGCGCGACCTGCTGCGCACCTACGAGCGGCGGGGCGAGGCTGTGCAGGCAAACCTGCTGAAAAACCGGGCCGTACTGGCCGATTCGGCGAGCCGCACCGCCCTTATCGATCTGGCCGAAAACGTATCGAGTCTTACTGAAACCGACCTGAACCTGTATAACGCGCAGGGCCAGCTGCTGGTGAGCAGCCAGCCGCTTATTTTCGAGTCGGGCCTGCTGGGGCCGCTGATGAACCCGCAAGCTGCCGCCGCCCTGGCTGAGCAGGCCCAGCCCCGGGTGTTGCTGACGGAACGGGCCGGCTCCCTGTCGTTCAACTCCCTCTACCTGCCCCTGCGCACGACCATGGGGCCGGAGCGCGCCAGCGTGGTGGTGGGCTACGTGGGTATTCCCTTTTTCGACTCGGAAAAAGAGCTGGACAACAAGCTTATCGAGCTGATATCGACCATTCTGAACATCTTCACGGTGATGTTTATCCTTTTTTTGATCCTGACTTTCATTGCGTCGCGGCTGCTGACGTCGCCGTTAAAGGTGCTGACCGAGAAGTTGAAGCACACCACGCTCACGGGCCAGAATGAGATGCTGGCCTACGAGTCGTCGGATGAAATAGGGCTGCTGGTGCGCGAGTACAATGCCATGCTGCTGAAGCTGGAGGAAAGCAAGCAGGAATTGGCCACCCAGGAAAAAGAAGCCGCCTGGCGCGAAATGGCCCGGCAGGTGGCCCACGAAATAAAGAATCCGCTGACGCCGATGAAGCTCTCGTTGCAGTTTCTGCAGAAAGCCATAGCCGAAAACCGCCCCAACACGGAGGAGCTTATCAGCCGAATTTCCCAGACCCTGATTACGCAGGTCGACGTGCTGAGCGACATTGCCACCTCGTTCAGCAACTTCACCAACCTGCCCGCCATGCGCCCCGAGCGGCTGGACGTGGCCTCCATTTTGCGCCGGTGCGTGGGGCTGCACCAAGGTGGGGCCCGGGGCGGTAGCATTCAGCTGGCCCTGCCTGCCGCCGCCGAAGCAGAGCAGTACCAGGTCTTTGCCGACGAAAATCTGCTGGTTCGCACGTTCAATAACTTGCTCATCAACGCGCTGCAGGCGGTGCCGGAAAGCCGCAAGCCGCTGATTACGGCCCGCCTGGAGGCGTATGGCGACGACCGGGTGCGGGTCTGTATTCAGGACAACGGCGCGGGCATCCCGGAAAACGTGCGCGACAAAGTGTTTGTGCCCAACTTTACGACCAAAGAATCGGGCTCGGGTATCGGGCTGGCCGTGGCGCGGCGCGGCATCGAAAGCGCCGGCGGCAAAATCTGGTTTGAAACGCAGGAGAGTGTCGGCACCATGTTCTGCATAGAACTGCCGCTGGCTCCAGCCTAGACTTTTGTGTCGGCAGCAGCTTCAGGCACGAAAGAACCCACAGTATGCGTTGTGGAGCCAAGCCGCCGCCCGTCGACTACTCTCTGTTTTTGCCCGAATGATCAGCAGCAATACGCTTAACATCCTGCGCATTTGCCTGCTGCTGCTGGGGCTGTTGGGGCCGTGCGTGGTCCGGGCCCAACAGCAGCGCGAGGTCCCTTCGTCGCGGCGCTGCCGGTGGGTGCGCCTCACGCCGGGCCGCGATACCACCCGCTTTGCCCTCACCGATTCGGTGACCATCGTGCCCTCGTCGGTGAGCGTGCTGGGCCGGTCGGTGGCCTACGACCCGCGCACCGACCGCTACCAGCTTGTGCGGCCGGCCCCGGTGGCTGATTCAGCTGCTGCCCTAGCCGATTCGGTGCTGGTATGCTACCGGGTGCTGCCGCTGCGACTTACAGCTCCGCGCTTCCGGCGGCCGCGCGGCCTGATGGACAGCGTGAGCTTCGGGCGGCGGCCGTTCGGCTACGACGACTTTGCCGTGAAAGAGCAGATTCTTAATACGCCCGGCATCAGCAAAACCGGCAATCTTTCGCGGGGCGTCTCCTTTGGCAACACCCAGAACGTGTTTGTCAACTCTTCGCTCAACCTGCAGCTCGACGGCAAGCTCACGGATGATATCACGCTGACGGCCGCTATTTCCGACCAGAGCGTGCCGTTTCAGCCCGAAGGCAACACCCAGCAGCTCCAGGAATTCGACCGGCTCTATATAACTCTCACGCATCCGCGCTGGAACCTGACGGCCGGCGACGTGGTGCTGCGCAACAAGCCCGATTATTTCCTGCGCTTCTACAAAAACGTGCAGGGCGCGGCCGTTGAGGCTAATCTGGGGGCAAAACCCGGCCGCCGAAGCAACACGGCCGCAGCGGCGGGCGTGGCCAAAGGCAAGTTTGCCTCCATCGACATTGCGCCCATCGAGAACGTGCAGGGCCCCTATCGGCTGCGGGGGCCCAACGGCGAGCAGTTCATCATTGTGCTGGCCAACTCCGAGCGGGTGTACCTCGATGGCCGGCTGATGACGCGCGGCTTCGACTTCGACTACGTTATCGACTACAACCAAGCGGAAGTGACGTTTTCGCCCCAGCACCTGATTACCCGTAATTCGCGCATCAAGATTGATTTTGAGTATTCCGATTTCAACTACGCCCGCTCGCTCTACCAGCTGAGCCACTACCAGGAGCTGGGCAAGCTGAGCGTGCACGCCAACTACTACCGCGAAGCCGACAACCCCGACAACTCGCCCAACCTCAGCCTGAAGGACAACGAGCGGACGATTCTGCAAAACGTGAGTGAGAATGTGAGCCAAGTGAGCACGCCCGGCGCCGACTCGGTGCAGTACGACCGGCGGCAGGTGCAGTACAATCGTATCGTCAGCCTGGACCCCGTAACCCAGCAACCCACGGTCGTCTTTACCTACCCGCCCGACTCAACCCGGGGCGTGTACACGGTGCGCTTCACCGATAAAGGCGCGGGCCTGGGCAGCTACAACCTAAGTGCCCGCTTCACCAATGCCAACGGCCGCGTGTACGAATACGTGGGCCCGGGCAGAGGCCGCTACCTCGATGAGCGGCTCTTGCCCACGCCCTTGGAGAAGCAGATGATTTCGGTGGGGGTCAGCTACCGGCTCGACTCGACTACCACCGTTTTCGTGGACGTGGCTTCCACGGAGCTGGACCTCAACCGATTTTCGCCCACTACCGATAAAGGCCAGGCCGTGCGCGTAGGCTACGCGGTGCAGGATAAAGTGCTGGTGCTGCCGGTTCTCAAAGCCTACAAGTTTCGCAGCGCCCTGGACTACGAGTATACCAGCCACCGCTTTGCGCCCATCGACCGGTACCGCGACATTGAGTTTGACCGCAACTGGAGCACGACCAGCACGGTGCAGGGCAACGCCACGCGCCGGGTGGCCCGGGAAGACAACGTGCTCAACTTCTCGGTAGGAGCCATAAAGGACCTCAACAACGTCATCAACTACCGCGTGACGCGGCGCTACCGGGCCGGGGAGGTGAACGGGATTCAGAACTGGCTGGATGTGGCCCAGAAAATCGGGGATGTGGAGCTGCGTACGGGCTTATTTCTGCTCTTCACCGACGCGGGCCGGTTCCGCTCGCAGTGGGCGCGCGGCGAAGCTACGGCCCGCTATGCCCGCGGTACCATCATTCCGGGCTACGCGTACCGATTCGACAAGAACCGCGTGGCCCTGCCCGGCGGCGACTCGCTGAGCTCGGCTAATTATTTCGACGAGCATAACGTGTTCGTGCAAAGCCAGGACAGCGCCAAAACCCGCTTCCGCTTCGACTACACCTACCGCCGCGACCAGACGCCGCTGCTCAATGAGCTGCGCACCCGGGGGCAGGCCCAGACCTGGCAGGGCACGCTGGCCAGCCGCATTGGCAAAAATCAGGACCTTAATCTGCTGGCTACTTACCGCGACCTATCGGCCCGCGACAGTGCCCGCCAGAGCACCGTGCTGGGCAAAATTGACTGGAACGCGTCGTTTCTGCAGAACGTGCTGCGCTCCGAAATGGGCTATAGCGTGGCTACGGGCCGGGAGCTGAAGCGCGACTTCTCGTTTTTGCCGGTCGCGGCCGGCCAGGGGCAGGGCACGCACTACTACCAGGACACCAACGGGGACGGCCGGCAGCAGAAAGACGAGTTCTTTGAGGCCCAAACGCCCGACGCGCAGTTTCGCACCTACATCAAGGTGTTTTTGCCCACCGACGACTACATCGTGGCCTTCACCAACCGCTTCAGCTACCGGCTCACGACGAGCGCGCCACGCCAGTGGCGTGACCAAACGGGCCTGCGCAGCCTGCTGGCCCGGTTTTCCACCGTCAGCAGCGTCACCCTCGACCGACGCACGATCGACAAAGACCTGAGCTCCCGGCTCAATCCCTTCGCCTTCCAGACCGCCGACACGCTGCTGCTCTCCCTGAACAAGCTGCTGCGCAATACGCTGTATTTCAACCGCTCCAATCCTATTTTTGGAGCCGAGTTTACGGTCCAGCAAACGCAGCAGAAAGTGCTGCTCACCCAGGGCTTCGACATCCGCAACCTCGCCAGCCAGTCGGTGCTGGTGCGGCGCACGCTGGCCCAGACGTTCACCGGCCGTCTGACGACCACGCGCAGCATTCGGGAAAGTATTTCGGACTACTCACCGACGCGCAATTTCCGGCTGTTGATTTACGAAGTGGCCCCCGAAATCAGTTACCAGCCCAACAGCACGCTCCGCTTCACGGGCACGTACCAGCGCATCAACAAGCAGAATACGGCTGGCCCCGAGAGTGATATTCGCGGCACATTCGACGAAATAGGCCTCGAAACTCGCGTTAGCCAGGTTGGGAAGCGTACCGTGAGCGGCACGGCCCGCTACGTGCGCGTTGGCTTCGACGACGACCAGACGTCGTTGGTAGCGCTGGAAATTCTCAACGCCCTGCGTCCCGGCAGCAACTTCACCTGGAATCTGAACCTGGAGCAGCGCCTCAGCAACGGCCTGAACGTGATGGTGGCCTACGATGGCCGCAAGCCCAATGGTCTGTCGGCTATTCATACCGGCCGAATGCAGGTTTCGGTGCTATTCTAACCGCTATTCTACAGCGTCAGCAGCTTGCGCATGGCCGGAATTACGGCCAGCTCGGCTTGTCCGGCGGGTGCTTTGGCGGCGTCCAGCTGCTTGAGCGCGGCGGCCTGCCAGGCGGGGGCAGGAGTCTGACCTTTTTCCAGCAGCAGTAGGCGTTCCAGGCCCAGCGCCGAGAGCAGCCGTAGGTGGGTGGAAAGCCCGGCGTATTCCCACAGGCTGGACCCCTGGAGCAGGAGCGGCTGCAGGCGTTGGTCGTTGGTTTCCCAGGTGCGAAGCTGCGCGTTCAGAAACGTGAGCAGCGCCCGGGAGCTTGCCCCTTTGAACCGCTCCGCCGCCGGGGCCAACTGCAGATATTGCGTCAAGCCCTCTACCGCTACCCCAAACTGGCGCGCTGCTTCCGACTCGGCCGGCGCGGCATCGACCAGGCGATTCAGCGGCGTTTGGGGCGTGTAGGTGAAGCCCTGGAAATGGCGCTTGTATTCTTTTACGGGTTCTACTACCCCCGCCAGGGTGCGCAGCGCCGTGGCGTCGCGTGCGCCGGCCAGCTGCGTTAGTAGCTGCTCGGGCGCCCGCCGGTGCTGTAAGCCCAGTGTTTCCAGCTCCGTAGCTACCACTGCCAGTCGACGGTACATGTCGGGCACGTCGCGCACGGCTGCCGCCGACCAGAGCCGCTCGGCTACCGCCGCTGCCCGGGGCCAAATGCGGCTGTCGATGATGACGCTGTCGGCAAATTCGGCCCACATTGTGGCTTCCCCGCCCAGCACGAGGGCTTTTTGGCGGTCCGTCAGGGGGGCGTCGGCTGGCACGGGGTCGTTGAGGTAGTGGCTGGCGGCACTGTAGTTCAGGTCCAGGTAGTAGCCATTGGAGAGCAGGGACGGGTGACCTTGCTTGGCCGCGTCGTACAGGCCTTTGCGCCCGCGCCAACTTTGGATAACAGCATCTTCGGGCAGGCCAGGCCCCAGAATCTCGTCCCAGCCCACCATCTTCTTCTGGTACTTAACCAGCAGCTGCAACACACGGCGGTTGAAGTGGGTTTGGAGCCCGTGCTTGTCGAGCTGTCCGTTGGGTTTGAGAAACCCGTTTTCCTTGGACCACGCCATAATACGGGGACTGCGCCGCCACTGGCGGCCGTCGTTTTCGTCGCCGCCGATGTGGAAGTAGGGGTCGGGAAACAAGGCCGTCATTTCTCCCAGCAGCGTGTCAATCAGCTGATACGTGGTTTCCCGGGTGGGGTCGAGGGCAATGTTGAGCGTGCGCCAGGTTTGCGGAATGCCGTAGGTCGAGTCGTTGGAGGCCAGCTGCGGATAAGCGGCCAGCCAGCTGGTGGTGTGGCCGGGCATGTCGAACTCCGGTAGCACCCGAATGCCGCGCGCCGCCGCGTAGTCGATGACGTCACGCACCTGGGCCTGGGTATAGAACTGGCCGCCCACCTGGTGCAAGCGCGGCAGCACTTTGCTTTCCACCCGAAAGCCCTGGTCGTCGGAAAGGTGCCAGTGCAGCACGTTGAGCTTCACGGCTGCCATGGCATCGAGGTTGCGCTTGATGACCGATACGGGCATAAAGTGCCGGGCCACGTCGATAAGCAGTCCGCGCCAGGCGAAGCGGGGCGAGTCGGCAATGTCGACTTCGGCAAAAGCGTAGGCTTTTTTCTCCAGCAGCAGCAGCTGGCGGAGCGTGGCCAGGCCGCGCAGAATGCCCAGGTGCGTATTGGCCGCCAGCGCAATGCCCATCGGCGTTACGCGCAGGCTATACATTTCCTCATCGCCCAGCCCGGCCAGCTTCCCCAAGCGGCCATAGGTAATGGTCAGGTCGGCAGCGCCCGAACCGACAAACGTAGTGACAAGGCGTTTATCGGCGGTTTGCTGCCCGAGCCAGGTGCCAAACTGGGTTAGGGTAGGCCGCAGCACCGAATCAGCCTTCGGCCCTTGTAGTTGCACCCGCCACTGGCCTTTCAGCGCGAAACGGCTGCTGCCCCACTGCGCCATCGAGGGTACCGGCAGCAACCCGCGCGTATCGGTGACCAGCGCCTGAGCCGACGACAGCTGGCTACTGGCAACGAGCATAAGCAACGCAAAGAAAAACCGCGACAAACAGGTGTGGACCAACATAGGCTAACGAAGCAGGAGGGAAGCTAAAGGTAAGCAACGACCGGGCCCGAACGCACCAAAACCAAGTAGTACCGCTCTTGAGGCTTTACCTGAGAGCGTAGTTGAGCTGTTAATTTCCGGGTTCTGTCGCACAGGGCGGCCGCCTAGTCGAAGCTGGTAGCGGCGCGCAGCTGCCTTTCCTGGGGTGACTTCAAGGGAAGACCGGGCTTGCAAAAGGCCAACTGCTGAGTACGCCGGGCTGAAAACGTGTTTGTGGTTTCTCAAAAACACCGATTCTGTCATGCTTGATTTGGCGTCCGCTTGCCGAAGCATCACTACTGCAGTGGCAATTGAGTTTACCAGTGCGGTAGAGATGCTTCGACCGCGCTGCGCTACGCGGACGCCAGATGAGCAGGACACGAAGAAGCGGTTTAGAAAGTCGCTCGAAACACGCCAAGACGTCATGTCGACTATCCTGCGCATCAAGCAGAGAGGAGACATCTCGCGTGCTAACGTTGCCACAGGAATCATCTGCCATGGCACGCGAGATGTCTCCCGTCGGTCGACATGACGTTCTATTTTTCTTTCTAAACAGCCTCGAAAAGCAAAATCTCAAACACGCTCTAAATCAGGCCGCGCGCTTTAAATTCCAGGTAGCGGTTGATGGTATTGGCTGTAAGCTGCTGCGGGGGCGTGAGTAGGCTGTGAATTCCGTAGCGTTGCAGCTCCCGCACGATCTGGCACTTCTCCTGAGCAAATTTCTCCGCAATGGTCTGGTTGTATACTTCCTCGGTGGTGGCGGCGGGCTGGTCGAGGTAGTGCTGCAATTCGGTATTTTCGAAGAACACGACCAGCAGCAAGTGGTCTTTGGCCAAGCGGCGCAGGTAGGGCAGCTGGCGCTGCATGCCGTTCAGGGTTTCGAAGTTGGTAAACAGAATCAGCAGGCTACGCTGCTTGATTTTGGTTTTGACGTTGGCGTAAAGCAGCTCAAAATCAGTTTCCAGATACTTCGTGCGCTGCTTGTAGAGCACCTCCAGAATCTTCTGCATGTGGCCCGCCCGCCGCTCGGCCGGTACCACGGCGCTCAGGCGGTCGGCAAACGTGATGAGCCCCGCTTTGTCGTGCTTAAGCAAGGCAATATTACTGACGACGAGTGTGGCATTGATGGCATAATCCAGCAAGCTCAGCCCCTCGAACGGCATCCGCATTCCCCGGCCCTTATCGATGAGGCAATACACCTGCTGGGCGCGCTCGTCCTGGTAGTGGTTCACAACCAGCGTATCGGTGCCGGTGCCGGCGCGGCGGGCCGAGGCTTTCCAGTTGATGGTGCGCGGGTCGTCGCCGGCTACGTAGGGGCGAATCTGCTCAAACTCCATGCTGTGGCCCACCCGCCGAATACGCTTCACCCCAACTTCCGTCAGCCGGTTGCTGATGGCCAGCAGCTCGTACTGGCGCATTTGCAGAAACGACGGGTACACCGGCACCACCTGATCCTGGCCGTGGCGGAAGCGCCGTCGCACCAGCCGTAGCGGTGAGCACACAAACACATGCAGGGCTCCAAACTGGTATTCTCCGCGCTTGACGGGCCGTAGCTGGTAGCGGATAACAGTGGTTTGGCCCGCCGGCAGCGCCGCTTTGAACAGCACGTCGCGGCGCTGAAACTGCGCCGGAATTTCATCGATAGTCTCAGTGCTGATGGGAAAGCGGTAGTGATTTTCCAGGTAAATAGCCACCTCATTGTCGCTGCCATTGGCGAGCTTGCTGCCCACCACGCGCCGGCCGAAAACCCCGCCCGCACCGCCGCGCACGGGCGCGTACAGCAGCAGAATGTCTAGCAGCGTCAGGGCGGCCAGCAACCCCACCCCCAGCTGCAGCGGAGCCAGCAGGGCCGGCAGAAAAAAAGCCACTACCAACCCTACGGCCACGGCCGTGAGCAACAGAAAGAAGCGCTGGGTAAGAAACAGGGAAGCCAAAATAGACGCAGGGAAAGAGCGGTGGTACACCGGTGAGCACAGCGGAATCTTGCGCTGAGCCAACGTCAGCCCAACGCGCGTGGATTAGCGCGGTACTTCTATCTGCTGAATAATCTGCTTCACAACGTCGTCGGCGGTATGGCCTTCCATCTCGCGCTCCGGCGTGAGCAGAATGCGGTGCCGCAACACATGAGGCGCCAGGTACTGCACGTCTTCCGGCGTCACGAAGTCGCGGCCCCGCAGGGCGGCCAAGGCTTTAGCACCATTGAGCAACGCCAGCGAAGCCCGGGGCGAAGCACCCAGGTAGAGGCTCTTGTGGGCGCGTGTCTGGCCCACAAGCTGGGCAATATATTCCAGCAGTTTCGGCTCTACGTGCTGGCGCTGCACTTGCTGGCGCAGCTCACGCAGGTCGTCGGCCGTCAGCACGGCCTGCACTTTTTCGAGGGGTGTGCCGCCAAATCCGGCGTGGTGTCCTTGCAGAATGGCTACTTCTTCCTCCATCGTAGGGTAGCCTACGGTTAGCTTGAACAGGAACCGGTCGAGTTGGGCTTCGGGCAGGCGGTAAGTGCCTTCCTGCTCAATGGGGTTTTGGGTGGCCAGGACTACGAAAGGGTCGGCCATGGCGTAGCGCGTGCCGTCCTGGGTCATCTGTCGCTCCTCCATCACCTCAAACAGCGCCGACTGGGTTTTGGCCGGGGCCCGGTTTATCTCATCAATCAGCACGATGCTGGCGAAAATAGGGCCGGGGCGGAATTCGAATTCAGCTTTGTTGGGCAAAAACACCGAAGTGCCCAGCACATCCGACGGCATCAGATCGGGGGTGAACTGCAGCCGGCTGAACGGCACAGCCAGCGTGCGGGCCAGCAGTTTGGCCGTCAGCGTTTTGGCCACGCCGGGCACGCCCTCCAGCAGCACGTGGCCATCGGCCAGAATGGCCGTCAGCAGCAGTTCGGCCAGCGCATGCTGCCCCACGATTACCTTCGCCAGCTCCTGCCGAATTGCTTCCGCACAGCGACTTAAGCCGCTTAAGTCGGTGCGGGGGGCAAAGGACGGAGCAATAGCGCCGGTGGCAGGATCAGTTACAATTTCTCCGGAAGCAGAAGAAGGAGATTGGGCAGGATTTTCCATTTTGAGTACAGCAAAACGGCTAGTAGCCGTAAGAGAAAGGAATGGTATAATCTAATTAGGTTTGGGGTATATTTGTCTAAAAAATGAGTTTAGGGCTTACTATTGGCTGCATCGGAATAGTTATAAAGTGGTACAGTTATACTATCAGGTATAGTGCAAGTTTCAGGAAGCTGCTTTTCGAAAGTCATTGAGTAACGTACTCAGCAGTAGTAAATCGGTATCGGAAACCTGCGGAGCCGTGCGAATCAGATTGATACGCCGCACCAGCAGGTCGACTTGCGGAAGCGGGAGGCCGATTTTCTGAGCCAGTCGGGCGCGGTCTTCGGCCTCGTTCAAATCCAGGCTGGGCTCGTAGAAGCGGGTGCGCAGAAACTCCAGAAACAGGCTGATTTTCTTCTCGGCAATCAGCGCGTGGTTGCTGCTCTGCCGGTACAAACCCGCTACGGTGCGCGTGAACAGCAGCGTGGTGTTGGGTAGGGGCCGCAGCACGGGAATAATGCGCTGCCGCCGCTTGGCTTCAAACAGGACAAATAATACCGTCCCGAGCAGGCTCAGACACAGTGCCCAACGCAACGCATCGTGCGCTAGCAGCACCCGCAGCAGCGACTGTTCGCCCTGGCGACCCTGCTTCTGGTATTCATCCCACCACACTGGCTGACCCACGGGCAAGTAAGAAAGAGCCGCGAAGGCAAAATTGCTGGTGGCAGGCCGCAGCACGAAGTAGTTGGTAAATGCCAGCGGCACCGAGCACAGATACACAAAGCCCCGGCCGTACGGAACCCGCACCAGCACGGCCCGTCCCTGAGCGTCGGCGGCCAATTGGGTGGCCTGCATGCCACTGTCAGGCAGAATGCGGTAGGCGGCTCCCAACGTAGGCAGCCGGAAGCTGCGGCCCGCCGCCCGCATCAAGTTCGCGTTGCTCAGAAAGATCTGTACGGAATCGGTGCGCAGGAGCTCTGAGGTAGGAGTAGTGAGGCGCGGCGTGCCCACAAAGGGCGCGGTGCTAAAGCCCAGCGTATCAGCAAGCGCCGCATCGAACTGCTCTGCGGCAACAAAAATACTGTTGCCGCGGGCCGCATGGCGTAGCAAGGCGCGGGTATCTTCCCGGCTTACCACAAAGCCATCATTGACGAACAGGTAAGTAGCCTTCGGATAGTCAGATTCGGCCAGACCAGCTTCGTAGTCCGAGTCAGTGGTGGCCACCTGGGCGGAATCAGGCTTGCCAGAGGTTTCCGCGAAAGTTTCGTCTGCCCCCGCCGGGTCGTCTGCCGCCTGAGTCACCGTATCGGCATCTACTACCGACTCTTCCTGTTCCAGATACACCTGTTTTTCCGCTACCGGGGCGTTTTCATCTTCGCCCTCCAGTTGGTTGTAGATGGGCAGCCGGATGGGCCGCACGTCACGGGGCGCTACGTGCAGCACCTCGGGTAGCACGTGGTAGAGCACATAGGTGCCGTAGGGGATTTTGTCTTTGTTCTGAAAGGTGGGTTGCCAGTTCAGGGGCTTGGGCCGGTAGTATTCTACGGCCACATACGCGCTAAACAATATAGCCAGCCCCAGCAAATACCAACGAAACGTCGTCATGATTGAGATGGATGAAGGCTAAGCCGCGTGGCGGATGGTGGCGAGCTGGCGTTGAAAATTCAGGCGGGCGTTGTGGGGTATGGCATAGTGCGCCGCCGAAAGATCTTCCTGCTCGCCGTACCATACGTATTCGAACTGCTGGGTAAGCTCCCGAAAAGCCGCCCGCAGACTACTGGCCTTAAGCTCGCGCAGAAAGTCGTGGTTGGTCTTCTCGGGCTGCCACTCGATAAGGGTGTGGTCGGAGAGCTGCTTGAGAACCAGCAGGTAACCCAGGCGCACCGCCAACCGGTAATTGCCAGTAGTTTCGGCTTCGGCTATGAGCGTATCAAAATCCAGGGCGTGAATATCTTCCGTGGCCGTATCATAGAGTAGCGGGTTGCGGCGCGGCGCGCGGCCAAAGGCCCCGGTCAGATCTACCTGAAGCAGCTTTAGCACCACAAACACCAGCGCTACGACCAGTAAGGCATAGATGCCATAGGTCCAGACCACTTTTCCGGCTTTGGTGGCCAACACGTCACTAATCCAGCGCCCCACCTGAGTCCAGAACAAGTCCCAGGCGCTCTGCTCGCTTCTTACTTCCACATAGCGAAACTCGCGCTGTTGCCGAAGCTCGCGCAGCCTACTTGGGGCGGGAGCACGCAGCACCACGGAGGCGTTGCGGTCGGTGGGTAGCGGGTACAGACTAGTGGCCGGCTTCGCCGACCGTGAAGCCTCCAGGCGCTGGCCCACTCCGGGTAGGCTGCAGCACATTATAGCTGCCAGCCCCAAAAAGCGGAAAGCGGAAAAAAGCCGAAGGGTGAGCAGCAGGCGCAACAGCAAAAGACAAACGGAGCGTAAGATTCTGAAAAATGGAGGCAGGCCGCAGGCTTAGTATTCGCCCTCCTCGTCGGCCCGATACTGCTGGTTGGCGGCGGCCACCGGAGCCTGCCCGATACGGTCGACGAGCTGGTGCAAGCCCCGGCCCTCCTTGCGCTCCACCAGATTGAAGTACTGGAAAGCCAGGACTACCAAAAATAGCGGCGTCATGACCAAGCGTAGCAGGCCACCGAATATTGTCAGAAGCACCAGGGGCAGCGTGAGGGCTTCGGGCGACTCGGCGTTCATGCCCACGGCAGTCATCAGCATACCGGCCGGAATTAGCATCGCCCATATAATCAGGGACATAACTATCATCAGCCCGAAGGTAGACCACCACTTGCCCTTAATCAGGTGCAGGCACCGCCGCACGGTGGTCGTGAAGCCGGTGCCTTCCAGTAGCTGCACAATAAAAAACAGCGTCAGCGCAATACTAAGGTAGATGCCGGGTATGACCAATACTACCAAACCAGCCATGACAATAACGGCCAGCCCCAGCAGGGCCAAACCGGAGCGGAAAAAATACTGCTGCACTACGGCCCACACTTCCGCCACGGTTACAGGTTCGGATGGGTCGGCTTTGCGCAGGCGCTGCAGCAGGTAGCCGTACACGGTCAGGATGAACAGGGTGGTTACGCCGAGATTTAGCAGAGTAGTCGGAAAATACAGCGGGTTTTCAAAAACGTTTGCCAACGAGGTGTTAAGCGTGCCAGCTGAAGCAATCTGCTGATTAGCAGTATTTTGTATCGTATACTGCAATATGCCCTGCAGCACCGACTGCACCAATACCGCTGGCAGCACCAGATACAGCATGGCTTTGCCCAGCGGCCGCCAATGGCCCCGAATAAACTCGAACGTGGCACTGAATTTCTGGCCAAAGTCCCGCTCCTGGCGAAAATCAGCTTCCTGGGTAAATGTGGGGTGCATAGGAAATCGTAAAAGGCAATTGGTTATAAGGACTGAGGAAACCGCCTGGCAACTTGCCGCGGATAGACGATGAAATACCAGATGATGAATGCCGCAGAGCTCCCGATAATCAGCAGGCTCAGCAGCAGTGGCATTTCGGTGTGGCGCGTAACGAAGCCTTCGAGAAAGCCCGCTACCACGAAAATAGGCACCAAGCCCAGCGCCAGCTTCAACCCGTCGCGGGCGGCTTGCCGAAAGGCATCGGCGCGGGAGTAGGTGCCCGGAAACAGCAGGCCGCGCCCCATTACCAGGCCCGCGCCACCTGCCAGCACAATGGCCGAAATTTCCAGGGTACCGTGAATCCAGATGGTGAGCAGTGAGGGTAGCAGGACGCCTTTCTGGTAGAAGAAATACTGGAACGAGCCCAGCATCACCCCGTTTCGAAACAGCATGTACACCGTGCCCAGGGCCAGCGTGACGCCCATCGCAAAGGTGACTAAAGCCACGCGGATGTTATTGAACGTGATGTAGAGGAACATCGGCGTCTCGCTCGCACTCTTGTACACGGCCATCGGGTCGCCGCGCTCAATATTTTCCAGGGTCCGGTTCACGTAGTCGTCGCCGAGCACCACGCGCACGAAGGTTTCGTCGTAGGCGGCAGAGAGGGCACCGATGGCGGTAAAGACCAGAAAGATGAGCGCCGCCGTCGCCAGCGTGCGGTGGTGCCGCGCCACGACCAGCGGCAGCTCCAGCTGCCAGAAACGCCGGAATCGGCCGGAGGCCTCCTTTTTGTTTTTATACAGCGCCTGGTGTAGCTTGCCGGTCAGCGCGTTAAGGTAGTGAGTGGTAGGCGAGTCGGGATAGAAGGTCTGGGCGTAGGCCAGGTCGTCGGTCAGCTCGACGAAGCGAGTGGCCAGCTCATCGGGATTGGTAGTCGGCTGGGTTTCGTAGCGCTGCCATTTGGCCTCATTCTGCCGCAGAAATACCGCTTCACGCATAAAAAAAACCGCCTGAAGCGGCACCAGAACTAAAGATAATGCTGCCGGCCGCACGGCAGGTGGTCAAATATAGTCAAATACCTTGCGCGAGCTGGTAGCAGCCTCGCCCCTCCACGGCATTTATTTCATGAGCACAATCCGCATTCAGACCACCCAGAATGTTACGCTGGAATACGAAGTGGCCAGTATAAGCGACCGTATCGGAGCCGCCCTGATCGACTACGCGCTGTACTTTGCGTGGTTTATGGGGTGGGTATTCGTAACGGCGGCACTGAACCTGGACCTTGGCAGCGTCGGGATGTTCCTGGTATTTCTGCCCACCCTCTTTTATCATTTGGCTTGCGAAGTTTTCTTTAACGGGCAAAGCCTGGGCAAAAAAGCGCTGCACAGCAAGGTGGTGCGCCTCGATGGCACGCGCCCGGGCCTCGGCGACTACCTGCTGCGATGGATCCTGCGGCCAATCGATATTTTGTCCACTTCCGGTGCGCTGGCTCTCATTACCATCCTGCTGAACGGGCGCGGGCAGCGGCTCGGCGACCTGGCAGCCGGCACCAGCGTAGTGAGTCTGCGGCCGCGTCGTGCCGCGGCCTCTCCGCTGGCTCCGCCGGCCCCAGCTCCCGGCTACGTGGTTGTGTTCCCGCAGGCCGCCCAGCTCACCGACCACGATGTGGCCCTGGTGCGCCAGTTGCTGGACCGGGGCCTGCAGCAGCAAAATTATCTGCTGCTCAACGAAGTCGCCACCAAAATAAAAGGACTGACTGGTATTCGTACCGACCTGCACGACGAAGCCTTTCTGCGCACGATTCTGCGCGACCACGCCCACATAGCCACCACGGCTTGATGGTAGTTTCGCCAGGCTGCGGCTCCCGGCCCCTTGCTTTGTAGTCTGCGCTGGTCGCAGCAGGCCGCTACTGGCCGCCGGGCAAGTGACTACCGCTTCAGGAATATATTCCAAACGAAAAAGGCCCCTTGCCAGCGTAAGGGGCCTTTTTGAAGGTAAGTGCTAAGGCTGAAAAGCCTCGTGCTTCAGTGTTTATTTCAGCAGAACGCCCCGGCGAGTGCCAGCGGGTGTGCCATCGAGGAGCAGGGTGAAGAAGTACAGGCCTTGGCGCTGCGCGGCGCTATTCCAGCGCACCAGCTGCGCGCCGGCTGCCAGCGTACCAGCATTCAGGGTTTCAACCTGCCGGCCCAGTGCATCCGTCACTACCAGCGTAACCTGGCTGGCGCGGGGCAGGGTGAAGGCCAACTGTGCCTCGCCCGCCATCGGGTTGGGGTAGAGGCTTAGGCCCGTGGCCAGGTCGGCCCGGTCCTGGGTGCCCGTCGTTACGCCGGCTGCGCCCGCCACGGCTATGTCGCGGATGGTACCGCCGTTGCCGATAGGGCCTACTGCCGTAGCTACGCCCGAAGTCAGGTTCAGGGTGTAGAAAGTGCTGTTGGCGGAAGTGCCGGTAGTAGCTACCAAGTACGCCGAGTTAACGCCAACGCCCGTGCTGTAGATATCCATATCCACGTTGGCCGGGCTAACGTTGGCCGTAATGCCGGAGCTGCCTACGGTCGTTAGCTGGCCGTCCATGGGCGGGTTGGCGGTGCTTTGAGTGTTCAGCAGGTTCAGCACCTCATCGTAGGCATAGAGCGTGGTGCCGCTGGTAGCGTTGGCCCCCGTGAAGCTGTTGGTATAGGCCACGGCTCCGATGGTAGGAGTATTGGTGCCGGAAGCATACGCCAGCTGGCCGTCGGTAAACGCCAGAACGCCGGTTACGGGGTTGAGGCGGTAGTTAGTACGGTTAGCGCCTACCACCCGAATCCGGTCTACAGTAGGGTTGAAGTCGAAGCCGATGCTGCCGGTGCCCAGCGCCAGCGCAATACCCGCGCTGGTCGGCGTGGCCACGCCCGTCGCCGCGTTGATGGTATAGAGCTGGCCGGTTTGCGTAGCCGAATTATACCCCAGCGCATAAAGTGCGTTGTTGAGGGGCCGCACGTCCAGGCCCACCAGGGTTTGGGTGGCATCGACGCCCGTAATGCCCACCGACGTACGAATCAGACCGGGCTGGGCCGAGTCGAACGTAAGCATATTGGTGCCGGCCAATGCATATACCAGTTGCCCGGTAATGGCCGGCAGCGTAGTGGGCCGGTCGATGGCAAAGGCAATATCAGATACCAATGTGCCCACCGGGCCGATAACGCCCACGGCCGTCATATTAGCGCCCGTGATAAAGTCCAGGGTGTAGAGCTGCGTGGTGGGAGCAACAGTGGTGCCGCTGGCAATGGTCAGGTACGCGTTGTTGAGCCGGGTCGTGGGGTTGAAGTAGATGTCCAGATCAGTAGCCAGGGCCGTGGCAGTGCTGACCGTCAGCTGGTTCCGGCTGTTGAGCGTGCCATTGTTCGGTGGGTCCTGGGTGGTGTAGCGGCTGGCGGCCTCGTCGATGTCGTAGAGTACCGTGGCGGTGGCTCCAATGAAGGAGTTGGCGTAGGCTACCGATCCGACACCGGGCGTTTGGCCCGCGTTGGCATCCGTGGTGGCATACGACAAGTTGCCATCGATAAAGGCCAGCGCGCCGTTGTTCGGGTTGAGCCGGAAGTTGCTGTTGTTGTTGCCCGTCACCCGGATGCGGTCCACGGTGGGATTGAAGTCGAAGCCAATCCGGTTGGTGGTAGCCCCAAGGTTCAGGGTGAGTGCGGCCCCTACGGTCGTCAGGGCACCGGTGGTGGTATTGAGCGTGTAGAGTTGCGCCTGGGTGCCGGTGGGGTTGTAGCCCAGCGCGAACAGCTGCCCGGTGTTAGGCCGCGAGTCGAGTCCAACCAGCGTCTGGCCGGCTCCCAGACCCGTAATGGGCAGCGTGGCCGTGAAGGTGCCGGGGGCGGTAGCGCTGAAGGTAACCAGCGAAGAAGCCGTGTTGCCGGCCACCGAGGCGAGGCCATACACCGTCTGGGCCGAGGCCGCGCCGGCCGTGAGCGTGAGGGCCGCTAAGCCCAGCATGGCTTTGCCGAAAGCCGGAAATCGAGTAGTAGCTGTCTTTTTCATGATACGAATAGATGGAGTTTAAACAGAAATGAGCGCCAGCTGCAGCCAGCGACCGTTTTGTGCTTTACTCCTACGATGACACAGCCAACTTTGGTTTGGAGTAGCGGGTTTTTAACCTGTCAGTTTTGCCGCTACACCGGACCGCAACTCCCGCCACGTCTGTTTTACCCGTTTCTACAAACAGCAAAAGCGGCTTAATGAGCCGCTTTTGCTGTTTGCAAGGTGTGGATGCCTGCTTACCAGGCTACCGGCTTGCCCTGCCAGGTCACGAAGCTGCCGTTCTCTTCGGCGTGCAGCTGGTCGGTGAGGCGGATGATGCCGCGCGCCGAATCGGCGGCGGGCAGCGCGGCCCCGGTGCCGCCCATATCGGTCCGCATCCAGCCGGGGTCGACCATGATGGAGATGATGCCGGAGTGCCCGGCCTCGGCGGCCAGCGTGCGCATGTACATGTTCATGGCTGCTTTGCTGGCGCTGTAGTGGTAGTGGCTACCGGAGGCCTTCAGCTCCAGCGAGCCCAGCCCCGACGACAGGCTCACGACCCGGCTCTTGTGCCCGGCTTTCAGCAGCGGCAGAAACTGCTGCGCCACCAGCAGCGGCCCCACGGCGTTGGTGCCGAATACCCGCATCGCGTCTTCGTAGCGCAGCTGGCCCAGCTTCTGCGTTTGCGAGTCTTCCTCGATGCCCGAGCCGGGGTGGCCGGGCAGGATGCCGGCGTTGTTGATCAGAATGTCGAGGTGGTCGGTGGCGGCGGCTACCTGCTGGTAAGCGGCCGTCAGCGAACCGGCGTCGGTCACGTCGAGGGGCAGCACGACCAGCTGGCCGGTATGCGCCTGGCCGAGGGCCTGTAGCTCGGTGGCACCATCGGGCTGGCGGGTGGCGGCAAACACCTGGTCGCCGCGCTCCAGGTACTGGCGGGTCAGCTCGAGGCCCAGGCCGCGGTTGGCACCAGTGATGAGAATCGATTTCATAAGGAAAAAGGAAAAGCAGGGACAGTGTGAAACCTGATACCGGCAATGAGCTAGTAGTGGCGTAGTTTAAGAAAAAACAGGTTCTATTGGGAAACCGCCCGGCATGCCGTGGGTTCAGCGGCCGTGGGAATCAACGAGTGTTAGCGTTACTTCCTGCACGTAGTGGGGCTGGGGGGAAGTAGCCTGCGTGCCGTCTTGCCAGGTATGCTTGTCCTTTTGCTTTAGCTGATATAGATAATCGGAGCCTTCTATAAAGCGGAGTTTTACCAGTTGATAAAACTGGGCATCTGTAGGCCTGCCCCGATAAATGGCGGGCACCCAGAGGTTCGGCTGCTTTTGCAAGACGCGCAGCACTTCCTGGTCGCAATCGGAGCTGATGCTTTTTTTCAAGTGTGTAATTTCGCGCGTGCCCATCGGCCCCAACAATGAAGCCAATCAGCATCGTGCCCTCCTTTTGCTGCTGCAAAAAGCTTTGTGGCCATTGGATGGAGTTAGCGATGTTGCTCAAGCGCCGGGGGCCGCTACCCAGGATGTGCGGGGGCCGCGCCAGCCGCTTGAGAAGCCATTCCTCGCCCACCCGGACCAGATAACGGGTTGTATCTTCTTTGATAAAGTCAATCCGACTAGAGTCGTAATCAAACTTCAGCTCCAGCAGTTTGGATTCCTTATCGGCGTAAAAGCTCCACTTGCCTACTCTTTTACCAGCGTCGTCGGTAGCGCCCTGCTCCAAGCTGCTATAGGTGGTACTGAGCTTGTTTACTTTTGATTGCGCCAACAAGTCGGTTGAGCACAGGAATAAGGCAATAGCCAGAAGGGAAGCAACGCGCATACGGTAAGCTTGATAAAACTATAGAGACTCATTTCTTCTAAGGGCTAAAAATAGCACAGCGCCTAATATTTTGGAGCCTTCAGGCTGATGAAAAAATAAAAACGACTCTGTCCCGTCCGGGACAGAGTCGTTTTGGTACAGACAATACTGCGGGGCCTACCCCGCCGCAATGGCCTTGCGCCGGCTTACGTTGGGCAGGCGCTCCCCGCCCTGGGCCAGCAGCGCCTCGTCGCGCTCGGCCTTCTTCACTGTCCAACTCAGCGTGTAGAGGTCCTTGCGCCGGTCGCGCCAGTTGCGCGCTGCCCCGACCCCAGGCGGCTGAGCTGACCGGCATTCACGCCCAGATAGTGCGCCAGGTCGTAGGCCTGGAGCCCAACGTGGGCGTACCGGTCCAAAAGCCAGGAAGCGGTGAGACGACGGGCTGTAGCTTGGCAAGAATAGTAAAGATGCATCCTTGCGTCTTGTCGTTGAACGACAATCGTTGTGCCGGCGCGGCCGACGAGACGCGAATGGTCGTGTCTCTACACCGCTATGCCCTTATCGGGAAAAGGCCCCTGAAAAATAAGGGCGTTTTTCGCCCCCAACCTCCGCTGGCCCGTACGCTCTCGGGAAGGGTAGCGGGTGGTCCGCCTGACCCACTCCTACCCCTGCTTTGCCATGCCCCCGAAAGCAAGCCCGCCCATTGCCACGAGTGAGGTCCGGTTCCGGTCCCTGTTCGACAACACCCCCGAGCTGATTCTCTACCAGAATGAAAAGGCCATCATCCTGGACGCCAACCCGGCCTTTCTCGCCCTAGTCGCCGAACCCAGGGGCCGGGTGGTGGACCACTGCTACGACGATTTTTTGCCGCCGGAGGTGCACGCCCTGTTCCGGCAAAAGCTGGAAGAAGCCTTCGCCGGCAAAACGGTGCGCTTCGATATGTTCGCCGCCCAGGGCAAATCTGCGCCCCGGCACTGGGACGTAGTGAAAATCCCGCTCTGGGAAAACGGCGCCGTGGTCGGGGTCCATATGATTGCCCGCGACATCACCGAAAAAATGCTGGCGCAGCAGGAAATAGTGACCCAAAACCAGGACCTGCAGCAATTTACCTACATCGTGTCGCACAACCTGCGCGCCCCGCTGGCCACCGCCCTGGGCCTGGTCGACCTGCTGGGCACCGAAGAGCCGGACTCCCCTTACTTTGAAGAAACGCGCACCCACCTGCAGGCTAGCCTGCACCAGCTCGACTTGGTGCTGCGCGACATGAACACCATTCTGGCCATTCGGGACCAGAAAAACCTGGCCGAAGCCGAGGCCGTGCCCCTGGCCGAAGTGGTGCAGCAGGTGGTGCAGAACCTGCAGGAAGTGGTGGCCCAGTGCGGGGGCACCGTGCGGGTAGCTATTCCCGCCGACCTCTCGCTGCGGGCCAACCGGGCCTACCTCTACAGCATCTTTTTCAACCTGCTCTCCAATGCCCTCAAGTACCGCGCCGACGAGCGGCCCCTGGAAGTCAGCGTGACGGCCACGGGCGGGGAAGGGAAGGAAACACGGATTACAGTCGCCGACAATGGCTCGGGCTTTGACCAGCAGCAGGCGGGCGACGACGTGTTCAGACTCTACAAGCGGTTTCATCCGCACCGCCCCGGGCGCGGACTGGGTCTGTACCTGACCAAAACCCACGTCGAGAGCATGGGCGGGCATATTTCGGTCCACAGCCGGGTGGCTGAGGGCACGCGCTTTATAATTGTTGTACCTTACTAGGATGGATACTCTCATCATTGACGACAACCCGACGGGTATTTTTTTAACCACCCGCCTGCTGCGCCGCGACGGGCAACCTGCCGATGTGATTACTTCCTTCGTCTCCCCGGTGGAGGCGGTGGCCTTTTTTCGCCAGCAGGGCCCCACCGACGCGCTGCCCCACGTCGTGCTACTGGACCTGAATATGCCCCTACTCAGCGGTTGGGATGTGTTAGACGCCCTCCAACCCCTGGAAGCGCACCTGCTGGGCCGGTGCGTGTTCTATGTTCTGACCTCCTCGCTGGCTCCCGCCGACCAGGCCCGCGCCCGGCAGTACCCCTTGGTGGCGGGCGTCCTGCACAAACCGCTGGATGGGATGACAATTCAGGCAATTCAGGCCCGGGTGCTGGAAACGCTGCCTTCCTGAACCCCTTCGGCCATGTCACAACGCCCTGCCGTGCTGCTCGTGGACGACGACGCGGCCACGAATTATTACAACCAGCGCCTGTTGCAGCGAATGCAGGTGAGCCAGGAAGTGCTGGTGGCCAGCACAGCCGACGACGCGCTGGCCATCCTTAACACCCGCTGCGGACACCCCGCGACGGCCGCCTGCCCCACCTTGATTTTGCTGGACTTCAACATGCCGCTGTTCAACGGCTTCGAGTTCCTGCGCGCCTTCACCCAGCGGCACCCCGCCTTGCCGCAGGCGTTCGTCGTGGTCCTGCTCACCGCGTTGCCCCTCAACCCCCATCTGGTGGAGGACCAGCACCTGCCCGTCACGGCGGTACTGACCAAGCCCCTGACGGCGGAAGCCGTCAATCAGCTACTACGCAATTACTTCGGCGTGTCCTAATTTTTCCTGTCACCCTTCATCTGGCGTACGCTTGCGAAGTACCTTCCTCTGATGCCCTGCTAAACGGGTGTATACGCGTCGCGAAGTGCTTTGCGAGAACGAGGTAGAGATGCGACCCTTCGCGTCTCCGGGACCGCGCCGCGAAGGCATCGTTCAACGCCGAGACGCGAAGGGTCGCGTCTCTACATCCGCCTAATTTTCGCAAGTCACTTCGTGACGCGTATAAATGCACAAAGTCCTTTACCAGCGAACGGTAAAGGACTTTGTGCAGTGAGCAAAGGGTATAGTCCCCTACAGGGAAGGCCCTTCGTTGCGCTCAGGATGACAGGCGGGTTTGGCCTTACCCCGCCGCAATGGCTTTGCGCCGGCTTACTTTGGGCAGGCGCTCTTCGCCCTGGGCCAGCAGCTCGTCGTCGCGGTCGGCCTTTTTCACCGTCCAGCTCAGCGAGTAGAGGTCTTTGCGCCGGTCGCGCAGGTTGCGCACGGCCCCGCTGGTGTTCAGGTCCTTGAGCAGGTCCAGGTCGAGGTCGGCAATCAGGGTCATTTCGGTGTTGGGCGTGGCCTCAGCCACGATGGCATCGTGGGGGAAGGCGAAGTCCGAGGGGCTGAACACGGCGCTCTGGGAGTACTGAATATCCATATTCTCGACCCGCGGCAGGTTGCCCACCGAGCCGGTAATGGCGACGTAGCACTCGTTTTCGATGGCCCGGGCCTGGGCGCAGATCCGCACCCGCTGGTAGGCGTTCTTGGTGTCGGTCCAGAAGGGTACGAACAGGATTTTCATGCCTTCGTCGCTCAGCATGCGCGAGAGCTCGGGGAACTCCACGTCGTAGCACACCAGGATGCCGATTTTGCCGAAGTCGGTATCGAAGCACTTGAGCTTGTCGCCGCCGCGCATGCCCCAGTAGCTGGCCTCGTCGGGGGTGACGTGCAGCTTATACTGCTCGTCCATGGTGCCGTCGCGGCGGCAGAGGAAAGCCACATTGTGGAGCTTGCCATCGAGGTAGACCGGCATCGAGCCGGCCACGATGTTGATGTTGTAGCTCACGGCCAGCTCCATCATCTTGGTTTTGATGGGCTCGGTGAAGGCCGCCATGGCCCGGATAGCCACTGCCGGCGAGTCCTCGTTGGTGAGGGCCATCAGCGGGGCGTTGAAAAACTCCGGAAACATCACGCAGTCGGACTTATAGCCCGACACGGTATCGACGAAGAACTCAATCTGCTGCAACAAGTCTTCCAGGCTGCGCGTGGCCCGCATCTGCCACTGCACGATGCCGATGCGGACGTTGCTTTTCTGGTTGCCGATCAGCTTTTCCTCCTCCTCATAGTACACGTTCAGCCATTCGAGCAGCGTGGCAAAGGCCTTCGATTCGGAGTCGTAGGGCAGGTAGCCGCGAATGATTTTGCGGACGTGAAACTCGTTGGAGAGCTGAAAGGTGAGGATGGGGTCGGTGATTTCCTTGTTACGCACCATTTCCACGTACTTGGCCGGCGTCATCTCGCCGGCGTAGGCCGCATAGCCCGGAATCCGGCCCCCGGCCACCATAGCGCGCAGGTTGAGGTTTTCGCAGAGCTCCTTGCGGGCGTCGTAGAGGCGGCGGCCCAGGCGCAGCGAGCGGTACTCGGGGTCCACGAAAACGTCGACGCCGTAGAGCGTGTCGCCGTCGGGGTTGTGGGTCTGGAACTTGCCGTTGCCGGTGATTTTGGCGTAGGTGTGCCGGTCGCCGAAGTCGGAGTACTGCACGATGATGGCCAGGGCGGCGGCTACCACCTGCCCGTTGTCCTCGATGCAGATCTGCCCCTCGGGGAATTTGCGCACCAAGGCCCCAAACTCCTCGGCCGACCAGGAGCCTTCCATATTGGAGTACACCTTATCCATGATGGCCTTCACGGCCTTGAAGTCGGAGCGGCGCAGCGTGCGCAGCACCAGCTTGTGGGCCGGGATGGCCGTGGGCGTGAGCAGCTCCAGGGCGGTGGCTTTGTCGGGAGAGACTTTTTTAGCGTGGCTGCCGCCGGTTTTGCCAGTTGAAGAAGTGGCCATAATAGTAGACGGAGAGAAGAGACGAAAAGGGAAAAACAAAGGTAGGCATTGCACCCGCAGCCAGCACCCGCCAGCTGCGCCGCTTCGGCTACGCCCCGGTATACGGCAACCAACGGGCAGTAGCTGGTAAGTGCCGGTAACCGCCGCGCCCGGGGCCGCAAGCCCCACGGTAGGAGCCGTAAAAGCCAACCGGCCGGGCTCCTGGGCAAGGAACCCGGCCGGTGTTGGTCAGGGGCTAGTGGCCGATAAGGAGCTACAACACCATTTCGGGCACGCCAGCGGCCGGAATTATCAGCTTGCCGGCCGTAGCTGCCTGAATCTGCTCCACGCTCACGCCCGGAGCCCGCTCGCGCAGCACGAAGCCGTCAGGCGTTACATCCAGCACGGCCAGCTCGGTCACGATTTTCTTCACGCAGCGCAGCCCCGTGATGGGCAGCGTGCAGGCCGGCAGCAGTTTGCTGCTGCCATCCTTGGCTACGTGCTGCATGGCCACGATGATGTTTTTGGCGGAAGCCACGAGGTCCATAGCGCCGCCCATGCCTTTCACCATCTTGCCGGGGATCTTCCAGTTGGCGATGTCGCCGTTTTCGGAAACCTCCATGGCGCCCAGAATGGTCAGGTCGACGTGCTCGCCGCGAATCATGCCGAATGAGTCGGCGGAGCTGAAGAGGCTGGAGCCGGGCAGCGTAGTCACGGTCTGCTTGCCGGCGTTGATGAGGTCGGGGTCCACTTCGGCGTCGGTGGGGAAGGGGCCCATACCGAGCAAGCCGTTTTCACTTTGCAGCTCCACGTTGATACCCTCGGGAATGTAGTTGGCTACCAGCGTGGGAATGCCGATGCCGAGGTTGACGTAGGAGTTGTTTTGTACTTCTTGCGCAATGCGCTTGGCGATGCCGTGTTTGTCTAGTGCCATGGTGGGTTTTGGTAGGGCGGTCATTCCGAGCTTGCCGAGGAATCTCGCGTGCTGACAGTTGATTACTACTCTGAAGTCAGCACGCGAGATTTCTCGGCAAGCTCGGAATGACGTTCTGATTTTATACGTAACGACTAGGCCCGCACCGTGCGCTGCTCGATGCGCTTTTCGTAGTTTCTGCCCTCAAAAATGCGCTGCACAAAGATGCCGGGCGTGTGAATCTGATTGGGGTCCAGCTCGCCGGCGGGCACCAGCTCTTCCACTTCGGCCACTGTTATTTTGCCGGCCGTGGCCATCATGGGGTTGAAGTTGCGGGCCGTGCCTTTGAAAATCAGGTTGCCGGCCGTGTCGCCTTTCCAGGCCTTCACGAAAGCAAAATCGGCGTGCAAGGCGGTTTCGAGCAGGTACATCTTGCCGTTGAACTCGCGGCTTTCTTTGCCCTCGCCAACCTCCGTACCGTAGCCGGCCGGCGTGAAAAAGGCCGGAATACCCGCGCCCCCGGCCCGGCACCGCTCGGCCAGCGTGCCCTGCGGAATCAGCTCTACTTCCAGCTCGCCGCTCAGCAGCTGGCGCTCAAACTCGGCATTCTCGCCTACGTAGCTGGAAATCATCTTTTTCACCTGCTTGGTTTGCAGCAGCAAGCCAATGCCAAAATCATCGACACCAGCATTATTGCTGATACAAACCAGGTTTTTGACGCCGAGGCGCAGGATTTCCTGAATGGAGTTTTCGGGAATGCCGCACAGACCGAAGCCGCCGAGCATCAGCGTCATGCCATCGGTGAGACCGTGCAGCGCCGCTTGGGCATCGGCTACAACTTTGTTAATCATGGGGAGAGGGTGGGTGTTTGGGGGCCTAAAATAGCAAGATGCCCGCGAGTAGCCGCCGCCGGGACCTGAAAAGAACCAGGGCCTGCTCATCCGCCACGGGAGAAGCAGGCCCCAGACCAGTGCAAAATCAGTCAGCCTCAGCCCCCCACCAAGTGGCGGCGGGCGTCGTCGGCATCTTGGGCAAGCTGGGCTTTGAGCGCATCAAGGCCACTGAATTTCTGCTCATCGCGCAGCCGGGCTACCAGCTGCAGCGTGAGGAGCTGGCCGTATAAGTCACCCGTAAAATCGAGCAGGTGTACTTCGATAGTTTGAGCCAACGCACCGCCCACCGTGGGCCGCACGCCAATATTGAGCATGCCCGGCTCCACGGTGCCGGCCTGGGTAGTGGCCAGCACGGCGTACACGCCCCGGGCCGGAATCTGCTTCAGGGGTTCCGGCAGCTGTAGGTTAGCGGTAGGGTAGCCAATGGTGCGGCCCAACTGCTGACCCTGCACTACCAGGCCGGTGAGCGGGTAGCTGTAGCCCAGGTAGCGGTTGGCAGTCAGGATGTCGCCCGCTTCCAGGGCGCGGCGGATGCGGGTGCTGCTCACGCCCACGGCCGCTACGTCTTCGCGCGGAATCTCCTCGACTTCCATGCCGTAGCGGTCGGCATTCTGGCTCAGGTACTCGAAGCCGCCCTCTCGGTTTTTGCCGAACCGGTGGTCGTAGCCAATCACCAGCTTGCGCGTGCCCACGGTATCGAGCAGTAGTTGTTGAATGTATTCTTCGGAAGAAAGCTCGGAGAATTCCTTGGTGAAGCGTACAATCAGCAGGTAGTCGACCCCGAACTTTTCCAGGTACTCAATTCGCTCGTCCAGCGTGGAAAGCAGGTGCAAATCGAGTGGCTGCGGGTGGGCCAGGGGCGGAGCCAGCACCAGTCGTGGGTGGGGCCAGTAGGTAATCACGACCGACGGCCCGCCGGTTTGCCGGGCTACTTCCAGCAGGCGGCGCAGTATTTTCTGGTGCCCCAGGTGCACCCCGTCGAACGTGCCGGTCGTGACCGTAGCGTTGTGGAGGTGCGGAAACTGCGCCGGGTCACGAAATACCTGCATCGGAAGAACTATCAGGGGAGGGGGAATCCGCAGCCGGAGCTACGTAAGCCTGAATACGACGGCGGGGTTTGTTTCGGTTCGGGTGCGGCGGGCGGGCTTCGTCCGTATCGGCGGCCCCGGCGGGGCGGGGCGGGCGCAGAGCCTGCACTGCCTCCAACGACAGCGCATCGGCCACGTGGTAGTCCCCGATGCGGGTGCGAACCAAGGCGCTAAGGTGGGCGCCGCAGCCCAGGTGCTGGCCAAAGTCGCGGGCCAGGCTCCGGATGTAGGTGCCTTTGGTGCACACCACTCGAAACTGCACTTCCGGCAGCGCGATGCTGGTCAGCTCGAACACCTTAATCGTGACTTCCTTGGACTTGATTTCGGCCGTGTCGCCGCGCCGCGCCAGCTCATAGGCGCGTTCCCCGTTCACTTTCACGGCCGAGTAAAGCGGCGGTGTCTGCTGCAGCAGGCCGGTGAAAGCCTCGGCGGCGGCGTGCAGTGCCTCGGGCGTGAGGTGCTCGAAGGGCAGCTCCGCATCCACGGGCGTTTCCAGATCGAACGACGGTGTGGTCTGGCCCAGGCGGAAGGTGCCGGTATATTCCTTTTCCTGGGCCTGAATCAGGTCGATCTGCTTGGTTAGCTTGCCGGTGCACAGAATGAGCAGGCCGGTTGCCAAGGGGTCGAGCGTGCCGGCGTGGCCGATTTTCTTGATGCGCAGCGTGTTTTTTACCTTGCGCACCACATCGAAGGAGGTCCAGGTCAGGGGTTTGTCGAGCAGCAGAATTTCGCCGGCTTCAAAATCAAACGTACGGGGGAGCAGATCTTCGCTCATACCAATTGCAGGTTAATGCCCAGCGCGAGCATAATCAGGAGCAGGCCGCCCACGATGATGCGGTAGATACCGAAAGCGCGAAAGCCGTATTTGGTGATAAAGCTCACAAAGAAGCGGATGGCCAGCAGCGCCACGACGAACGCCACCGCATTGCCGAACAGCAGCTGCTTGATTTGCTCGCCGGTCAGGGCCGGATTGTCCTGGTAATAGTCCAGAATATCTTTGGCGGCCGCGGCGGCCATCGTAGGCATAGCCAGGAAAAAGGCGAATTCGGCGGCGGCCTTGCGGGTCAGGCGCTGGGTGAGGCCGCCAATGATGGTGGCCGCCGAGCGACTCACGCCCGGCACCACGGCCAGGCACTGAAACACGCCAATGGTGAAGGCCTGCCGAAACGTAGGCGTCGTCACGGGGTGCTCACCCGTGGCCGGGTCGCCCTGCGGAAACCAGCGGTCCACGAAGAGCAGCACCACGCCCCCGAACATCAGCATAAACGCCACCACCGGCACCGATTCGAGTAGCACATCGATGTATTTCTTCAGCGAGAGGCCCACCACGATAATCGGCAGAAAGGCCACCAGCAGCTTGAGGTAGAAGTCGACGTTCTGGAAAAAGCGCCGCCAGTACACGGCAAACACCGACAGAATAGCGCCCAGCTGGATAACAACCAGAAACAGCTTGGTGAAAGCCGTGGTCGGAATGCCCAGCAGCGCCGAGGCAATAATCATGTGGCCCGTGCTGGAAATCGGCAGAAACTCAGTCAGTCCTTCTACGATGGCCAGGAGCAGGGCGTGCCAGTAACTCATCTACGGACGCTTATAGGTAGGCGCAACCGGCGCAACCGGCGCCACGGGTTTCGGCGCGGTTTCGGCGCGGGTAATGGTGTCGGTAGCGGCGGGCGGCGGCGTGCCGGGCTTGGCCATGATGGCCCAGAACTCGATGATGAACCCTACGGCCAGCAAAATCGGGCCGAGCGTGATGCCCAGGAACCCTTCGCCATAGTCGGCCGAGTCGAGGGTCATGGTGACGAAGCCGGCGGCCAGCAGGGCCAGCCCGAGCCACATCAGGCGGTAGTTGCGTGGCCCGAAGGCGAAGCGGGGAGTCTGGTTGTGTTCCATTGAGTACTGAAAAAAGCGGTCTGACCCCAGCTGGCGTGGCCGGACCAGCGGAAAGGGTTGCGGTTAATATAAATCGTCGAGCGACATGCCCAGGTACTTGCGCACGGCCCGGTACGAGCTCAGAAAGCCAATGCCGCAGCCCAGCAGCACCATGCCCACCATGAGGGCCCCGATGAGGCGCTCATCGCGCAGCAGCCGCAGCTCCTCCAGCTGGAGGTACGCGTATTGCAGCAGCGCCAGCAACAGCAGCGCGGCCAGCATGCCACTAACGAAACCCTGCCAGGTAGCCCGCCGCAGAAACGGCCGCTGAATGAAAAAGGAAGTGGCTCCCACCAGCTGCATGCTCCGAATCAGGAAGCGCTGCGAGAACAGCGCCAGCTTGATGGTATTGTTGATGAGCACCGTGACAACCAGCGTGAGCACCAGAGCAAAGCCCAGCAGCACGAGGCTGATCTTGCGCAGGTTGGTGTTGACCGAGTCAATAAAGCTCTGCACGTACTCGACTTCAAATACGCCCGGCTCCGCCCGCAGCTCCTGCACAATGCGCCGCATCTGGGTCGAGTCGGTGTACTCAGCGCTGATTTTGAGCAGGTAGGCGTCGCGCAACGGATTGTCGCCCAGAAACTGCTCGGGGTCTTCGCCGGTCTGGTCCAGAAACTGCTTGGCGCCTTCTTCCTTGGAGAGGAAACGCACCTGCGGCTGGTCGTTTTTGTAGGCCACGTACTTCTTGCGGCTGATATCCTGCTGCAAGCGAAGGAGTTGCGTTTCGGGCAGGTCGCGGTCCAGATACACCTGCATTTCGATGTTCTCCTTCACCAGGTTGGAGAGCTTGTGGGCATGAATCAGCAGCAGCCCGAACAAGCCAATGACCAGCAACGACAGCGTGATACTGAACACGACCATCAGGTGCGGGTAGTTGCCAAGCTTCTTTTTGCGGGTCGGGCGATTTTGGGCCATGCGGGCAAAAGTACAAGGAACAATTAGGAATGAGAAGCTAAGCTGAAAAGCGGGGTGCGGCGGGCGGCGCTAGAGCACCGTGCGCGGGTCGTCGTCCACATTCAGCACTTCGCGGGCTTTGCGGGCGGCGGCTTCGCGACGGCGCAGCCGTTTGCGCGAAAACAGCTCCCGGAACGTGTCGAACTGCTCGGTATGCAGCAAGCTGACGCCGGCGCGGGCCTGGTTGGTGAGCGTAGACAGGTCGTTGAAGTCGCGCGGCGTGGTTTCGTAGCGCAGCTTGGCCCGGAATTTTCCATCGGGGCGCAGGTAGTATTCCAGGCTGAGGTCGCCGAGCAGGGAAGCCTGGCCCGCCGTATTGGGCGTGGTGGTGGTGCTGTTATTGTTGTTGGCACTCGTGTTGAAGCCGCCTTCCCGTGTCACGCGCAGGCGGCCATTCAGGAAGCTGTAGCTCAGGCGCACCTGCAGGGCCTGCAGCTGCTCGGCCGAAAGACCGTTGATATTGAAGTCGATTTCGAGGTTCTGGTCGATTTGGGAGGTGAGAATGCCCAATTGAGTCGAGAGAATCTGGCCCAGGCTGTTCTGCACCGTGTTGTCGTTGCCGCGCAGGCTGATCTGGGTAAACTGGCCGGGCGGAGAAAGCTGCTTGAACACCAGCAGGCTAAACACCTGCCGGTTCAGCTCCTGCTCGTCGTTGCGCAACGACGATGTGAAGGCCGTCAGGTCGCCTTCCAGGGAGGAGGGCGCGTCGTTGAACTCCAGATTCAGGCGGATGGTGGGCAGCAGCAGTGGGCCGGTCAGGTTCATCACCGCCGTTACTGGCACCACGGCCCGGCTGTTGAGCGCCGTTTGGCCCAGAATAGGGGCCAGGGACGTGCGCTGGGTGTAGGCCGCCGTCACGTTCATCTCGCCGGCCAGCGGGTCGCCGTTCCAGGAGATGGTGCCGCCGGGCCGCACCACGAATTCCTTGTTGATCAGGCCCTGCAACGTGAAGTTGTACGCCCCGCGCACGATTTCGACCTGCCCGAACATATTGAAGTCGCCGCGCGTGTCGATATTCAGGCGCAGCTGTCCGGCCGCCGTCCCCCGAATAACGTCGCCGGTGCTCTCGTCCAACAGAATCTCGATGTAGGCGTCGGGCGTCACGTCGAGGGTGAAGTTGAGCCGAATGCCGGAAAGGTCGACCTGCCCGGAGGCTGCCGTAGGTATTTTTACGGTGGTAACTGTGTCCGACAAATTACGATTGACGAACTTGATATAGCTGGCCTGTTGGGCCTTGGCGGCGTTGTCGAGCGGCAGCGACATGCGGGTGCCGGCGTCGCTGCGGGCCCGCACGTTCACCACCAGGTTGTCGGTGGGGCCATACACCACGGCGTCGCCGGTGGCGTAGGCGGTGCCGAAGTACAGGTCGTTGTCCTTGCGGGTGGTATTGAGCACGAGCAGCTTAGTGAACGTGGCCCGCAGGCCCAGGCGCATCTGCTGAAAACCCTTGTGGTAAATATTGCCGTCGAGCACACCCGAGTTGCCCAGCGGGTCGCGCAGCCGAATGCTGCGGAAGTTGATGCGGTCCTCCGTGAAGCGAATCCGGTCGGCGAAGGTGTAGGTGGTGCCCAGATAGCGGAACGTCAGCTTGCCATCGGCCACGTCGATGTTACCGACCAGATTGGGTGCGGCCAGGCGGCCCGTGAGGCGCAGGGTGCCCACGGCGGTACCTTCCATATCGTCGAATAAGGTATTGAGCAGCGGTTCGGCAAGCTTCACGGGGGCATTGTCCAATACGGCTGTCAGGTTTAGCTGCTGCTCTTTGGCCCGGGGAGCGTAGGTGCCGGCCACCCGCACCACGCGCTGCCGGTCGCGCAGCACGTCGAGGTCTACCAGCAGCTGACTGTTGCGGTTGTTCCACTCGCCGCTGCCGCGCACGTTGCCAATGAACACATTATCGAACGCCAGCGAATCCACATCGAGCGTACTGGCAATTTTGAGCGGTCCATACACGCCGCTGATGGTACCTGCCGCATTCACGCGCCCCCCGATGTTCTGGGTGGTCAGCGCATTGAGCGTGGCCAACTCGAAGTCCTTGACGGCCAGCTGGAGCTGCTTGCTGGGGTCGTTGGAAATAAAGCCCTGCGCACTAACGCTCTGCGCGCCATTGCTGAGCGTCAGGTTTTGAATGTCGAACTCAGTGCCCCGCCCCGAAATAAGGATGGAGTTGTCGGCGGCAATGGTCCAGTCTTTCCCGAGCAGGTTCACGCCCGACTGCCGGAAAATAATCTGTATTGCCTGCGGCAGAAACGCCAATGAGCCATTGATGGCGGCTTTGTTGGCCGAGTTGGTCTGGGCCAGCGAGGTAGAGAAGTTGATGCGCTCCTGGTCCCAGACGCCTTCCACGTAGAACTTCTCCGTTTTGCCTAAGCCCGGCAGCACCTGCCGCTCGGAGGTGATGTTGGCCTGGGCCAGCACTTCGGGCTGGTAGGGCAGCTTGGAGGTCGTGAATTCAAAATCGGTGTTCACGGCCCGCACGCTGTCGTACTGAATGCCGTCGAAATGTCCGCCCAGTGAGAAAATAGACGTTGGCCCGTTGCGGAAGGAGCCGTCTACGCGCGAGAAGTCGGAGAGCGTCAGGCTGGGCAGGAACAGGTGCAGCACCGGGTTGGCCTGCTTGATGTACAGGTCCAGGGCAATGGCGTACTCCGAAATGGGGCGCTGCTGCTTGCGACGGTAATAGCTGGCAATGGCCGCGTCGTTGCTTTCGAAATTGAGCTGGTACTCGGTCAGCAGCGTTTGCACGTCGCGGGCCACGGTGCTGAAGTTGAAGTCGCCGTTGGCCGTGAGGTTGAGCACTTCCGAGCGAACCGTAACGCGGCGCTGCCGGCCGGTGCGCTGGCTCACCACGTCGAGGGTATCGATGGGCACGGTGCGGCCGGCCAGCGTCAGCCGGGAGTTGCGCAAAATGATGCGGCCGATAAGCTCATCCAGCTTCAGGCCCTTAAATTTCAGGTCGGCAGTGGTGGCCACTACCACGCTCTGCTTGGTCAGGCCCAGGGCGCGCAAGTCGGCCCGCTTCACCCGGGCGGCCACGTCGAAGGCCTGGCGGGTTTTGTTCAGATCGATGCTGCCACTGGCGTCAATCTGCAGATTCGGGTCATTTACGGCCAACTTTCCCTCAAAAGCCTGCCGGCTGAACTGGCCGTTGGTAGTGATGTTGCGGTAGCGGTAGCCATTGAGCCAGATGCTCCGCACGCTGGCGTTGGCCTTGAGACGGGCCCGCTCGGGCGTGAAGCCCACGCCTTCCACGCGGCCGTTCATGGTAATATCACGCACCACGCTTTCGTCGCCCAGCAGCTTGCCCAGCTGAAAGGCGGTGGTTTTTACCTGACCCTCATAAGTGGAGAAGCGCGGGTCGGTTTTGAACTTGATGTTGACGTCGGACACCACTTCGCCCAGGGCCGTCCGGAAGGCTCCGTTAGCCACGAAGTCGTTGTAGAAACCCAGAAATTGCCCGTTCAGGCGCACCGTGCCCAAGCGCTGCACGTAGGGCCAGCCCGAGGCCGGAATGTAGCGCCGGATGTCGCGCCCGTCGATAACGGACGGGCGCAGGCGCATTTCCACGAAGCTCTCCTTGAGATTGGGCAAGCCCTGCACGTTGATGTTGCCCGCTACGTGCGTGTTTTTACCATAGGTGATGTCGAGGTTCTTGGTCGTGAAATTCGTTACGTAGCCTTTGGCCTGCCCCGAAATCAGCACCGTTTCCCGTAAGTCCCGAATGGCGGGCTGGGGCGCGAAGCTGGCAATGTCGTCGGAGTATATCCGCGTCGAATCCAGGCGGGCCGTCACTTTCACCGAATCGTTGAAGTCGGTGAAGTTCAGAAAGTGCTTGAACTCGAACTTCAGATACGACCGCAGCTGGCTGCGGCCCACCCGCAGATCCAGGGCGTCGAACTCCCAGAAGTGGTCGGCGTAGGTCATGTTGGTCGTCAGCTCCTTCAGGCGGGTGCGCGAAGGCGTATCGATGGCCCGCATGTCGTCGATTTGGGCATGAATGGTATCAGCCCGCAGCCACAGCCCCGACACATCGGCGTAGATGCTGTCGATGTACATGTGGGCGTAGTCGATGGTGCGGCCGTAGGTTTCGGCGCGGGGCTCGTTCTGCCGGTCGAGCACAAAACGGCCGTTGCGCAACGCAATGGCCTCAATCTGGAAGTCGAATGGCTTGGATACCTTGGTCGTATCGGGCGGCCCGATGAGCCGCTTAACGGCACTCAGGAACTGCGAAAGGTTGGTGGAGTCGGGCTGGTTGGCATAGGTTATCTGCGAAAAGCGGGGCTCCTCCAGCGTGAGCTTGCCGATGTGCAGGTGGCTAGGGTCGAATACCGAAAAGAGCTTGATATCGGCATCGGCCTTGCCAATGTGAAACAGCTCCCCGCCCTGGCGGTCCAGCACCCGCACGCCTTCCAGCACCACCCGCGAAAAAGGCCGCACATCCACGCTGCCCACGATAACGCGCTGCCCGAGCTTTTCGGTCAGGATGGTAGCCATCTTCTGGGCCAGGCGCGTTTGTACGCTGGGCACCCGCAACGCCAGCAGCACGCCGCCCACCGCCAGCCCCAGTAGCAGGAGCAGGCCCAGGAGTAATTTGAGCGTGATGGAAAGAAAGCGGGGCACGAAAAACAGAATGGAAAAAAGATTGTTTGAGTACGAAGATGCGGGATTTGGGTGAAGGGCTGCCTGGTCAGCCCGGCAGCTTACCGGAGAATGCCAGGCGCACCCCCGGACTCAGCGCAGAAAAACCAGCGGCGGCGGCCAGTGACGGTTACAGGTTTTAAACGACCTTTGTACTAAATTATGCAGTCCGGAGCGTAAAAAACGATGCGCGGAGTGCCTGTATCTTCTGAAATGAACCGCATGCTTTTTCCCGTCATTCTGGCCATCGAGTCTTCCTGTGATGATACGTCGGCAGCTGTTATGGCCGGCGGCGAAATCCTTGCCAATGTGGTGGCTACCCAGCAAGTGCACGAACAATACGGCGGCGTAGTGCCCGAGTTGGCCTCCCGGGCGCATCAGCAGCATCTGGTGCCGGTGGTGCAGGAAGCCCTGCGCCGGGCAAAGGTAGACAAATCCGCCCTCGACGCGGTAGCCTTCACCCAAGGGCCGGGCCTGTTGGGCTCCTTGTTGGTGGGCAGCATGTTTGCCAAAACCTTTGCCCAGGCGCTGGGAAAGCCGCTGATTGCCGTGAACCACATGCGGGCCCACATTCTGGCTCACTTTATTCGGGCCCCGCGGCCGGTGTTTCCGTTTCTGTGCCTCACCGTGAGTGGCGGCCACACGCAGCTGGTCATCGTGCGCGGCCCGATGGACATGCAGGTTATCGGCCAGACCATCGACGATGCCGCCGGCGAGGCATTCGACAAAACCGCCAAGCTACTCGGCTTGCCCTATCCCGGCGGCCCCCACCTCGATAAGCAGGCACGGCTGGGCAACCCGACGCGCTTCCCGTTTCCGGTAGGCACCATGCCCGGCTACGACTTCTCCTTCAGCGGCCTCAAAACGTCGGTACTCTATTTTTTGCGCCAGCAAACGGCGCAGAATCCCGACTTTATTACCGAAAACCTGGCCGACCTCTGCGCCAGTATCCAGCACACCATCATTCAAACCCTGCTGCGCCAGTTCGTGCGGGCCGCTCAGGATAATGGTCTGACGCAGCTTGCCCTGGCCGGGGGCGTGGCCGCCAACTCTGGTTTGCGGGAGGCCCTCACGCGGCTGACTACCGAAAAAGGCTGGGCGGTATTCATTCCCGACTTCGAATTCTGCACCGATAATGCCGGCATGGTCGCCATGACGGCCCATTTTCAGTACGCCGCCGCCGACTTCGCCAGCCCCTTCGTCAGCCCCGACCCGCGGCTGAAATTGCAGTAGGCAGTAGGTACAAACCCGGCTGGGTTCAGCTAATTTCCGTACCTACGCTACTCTTTATAGAATAGTGCCCGCCGCGGTGCCCGGCAGCGCGGCGGCATTTGCAGAACAACATGGCCAAACAAAAAGACGATACCCCCAAGCGCGTCAGCATTCTGAACCGGCGCGCCAGCTACGAATACAGCTTCCTGGCCAAATACGACGCGGGCATGATGCTGCAGGGCACCGAAATCAAGAGTATTCGCGACGGCAACGTGAACATGCAGGATGGCTTCTGCACCTTTCATGCCGATGGCAGCCTGTGGGTGCACAACCTGAGCATCTCGCAGTACACGCTGGGTACCTACAACAACCACGAGCCCAAGCGTGAGCGGAAGTTGCTGCTCAACAAGAAAGAGCTGCGCCAGCTGGCCAACAAGATGCAGGAGCAGGGCGTCACCATCGTGCCCATTCGTCTGTTTGTCAACGACCGGGGCTTTGCCAAGCTCGAAATTGCCCTGGCCAAAGGCAAAAAGCTCTACGACAAGCGCGACGATATTAAAGCCAAAGACCAGAAGCGCGAAATGGACCGCGCCCGGGAGTACTAGGGCCTGTGAGCAACAAAAGGCTGTCATGCTGCGCACAAAGCAGTGGTCGAGGTGTTTTTCGTACTATCCTTGCTGGATAAAAAACTGTCATGCTGAGCTTGCCAAAGCATCTCTACCGCTTCTCTACGGCCCGTTACCGAAGCGGTAGAGATGCTTCGACAAACTCAGCATGACGTGCTGATTACAGTTGGCGACTTTCTAAACAGCTTCTATATCAAGTAAGCAAGACGGCGCTAGAGAAATGCCATTGTCCACAGACCCCAGCAACAGGTAGGAAGCAGTGCAAAAGGGAATTTGTAGATACTTACTTGGTGAGTTCGTTTTAAAGCGGGAATTTCGCCCGGTGGAACAGTGCGTCGCGCCAGGCCCGCTACCGGTTGTGGCGCCGCGCCAAGAGCGTTTTGTCAGCTCACCACTTCATCCTTTTACTGTTTCCCCACTTTGAACCACGGAATCTGCGCCTTGAGCGCCGTGCCGGTGCGCGCCGAGCCAACGGATAAGGCCGAACTCATTACCCAGCTTTTGTTTGGCGAGTGCTACACCATGCTACTCACGCAGGGCAACTGGCACCAGGTCCGTATTGCCGCCGACCAGTACGTGGGCTGGATTGATGCCAAGCAGCACACTGGCGTTTCGGCTGAGTATTTCGGGGCCTGGCAAGCCCAGGACCACCCTCGCAGCCTCGATGTGGTGCAGATGGTTAGTGATGCCGACACCCGCATTCCGGTGACGCTGGGCAGCCGGCTGCCGTTTTTTGATGGTATGACGCTGCGTTTGGGCGAGCAGAAGCTGTTTTATAACGGGGCCGCTACCAATCCGCTCAATGGTCATGGGCCGCAGGCACCTGCCGACAAGCGGTTGGTATTGCTGCTCAAAATGGCCCAGGTTTATCTGAAATCGCCGTATGTATGGGGCGGTAAGTCGTTGTTTGGCATCGACTGCTCGGGCCTGATGCAGCAGCTCTACGGCCTGGTGGGCGTGCAGCTGCCCCGCGACGCCCGGCAGCAGATTGACCACGGCCGCACGGTGCATTTCGTCTCCCAGACCCAGCCCGGCGACCTGGCTTTCTTCGACAATGCCGACGGCCACATCGTGCACGTGGGGCTGCTACTCGACGACCAGCAGATTCTGCACGCCAGCGGCGAAGTTCGCATCGACCCGCTCGACCACAACGGTATCTTCAACCGGCAGCGCCAGAAGTACTCCCACAAGCTGCGGCTGATAAAACGCCTGCTGGCCGATTAATAATCGGGTGAAGTCTATATAGGAGCTTATTATTCCCACCGCTGGGGCAGGAAACTTAACTATGTGGCTGTTGTTAATACGCTTAGAATCATCTAGCTTTCGCTGTACCAGATGATTTATTCGATGAGCGTATGGACCAAAAAGTGCTAGTTCTCAATGGCGACTATACTGCCATTACGCTGTGCAGCGTGCAAAAGGCTTTTGTGCTGCTTTTTCTCGACAAAGCCGAGATGATAGCCAAATCCGACCACGGCGTGCTGCGTACCATTTCCACCGCCTACCCCAAGCCCAGCATCATTCGATTGCAGCGCTACGTGCGTGTGCCCTACAAAGGCATTGCTCTGAGCCGGCACAACATCATGAAGCGGGACCATTTTGAGTGCCAATACTGCGGCTCCACCAAAACCCTGACCCTGGACCACGTAGTGCCTCGTTCCCGTGGCGGCGAATCGTCGTGGACCAATCTGCTAACGGCCTGTTCCCGCTGCAACCACGCCAAGGGCCACCGCACGCCGGCCGAAGCGGGGCTCACTATCAGGCAGGTGCCCAAGAAACCGACGCTGTCGGGCTTTCTCAGGCTTAGTGCCGGCACTATCGACCAGAATTGGCATCCGTATTTGACCACGTAACGCCGGGAGCAGCTGCTTCCGGCTTTTTTGTGCTCAACTATTCCTGGCTTGGCTGGTTACCTGTGCGTAGCAAATAGCATAAGCCTCAGGCCAACAGCAATAAAGCCTGCTGCTCTGGGGCAAGGCGTAACCGGAATTGTACAAAATCCGGGGATGAAAGCACCAATTCGCGTGCGGCTGCTGTTACATACGATATCTTTGCAGCAGTTCATTCATTTCTCATTTATGTCAGCAGCCCCCAAGTTTGCGGCCTCCCGTTCTTTTCATACGGAGCTAAAGAACAGAATCAACGCCTACTTCGAGGAGTCGGGCAAATCCCAGACCGGGACTACCAGTCTGTTTGTGAAGGCGCTAATTCTGACCTTCAGCTTCGTGGCTGTGTATGTGCATCTGGTGTTTTTCACGCCGTCGGTGCTGCTGTCGCTTATCGAGTGTGTGTTGCTGGGCGCTATTGGCTCGGCTATCGGGTTCAACGTGATGCACGACGGAGCCCACGGCTCGTTCAGCAAATCGAAGTGGATCAACCAGTTCGCTGCTTTCACCCTCAATGTGATGGGCGGCAGCAGCTTTATGTGGAACATGAAGCACAACCTGATTCACCACATGTATACCAACGTGGACGGCGTCGACGACGATATCGACGCCCAGCCGTGGTTGCGCCTGAGCTCTACCCAGCCGCACCACCGCTTTCATCGTTTTCAACACCTGTATTTCTGGTTTTTCTACGGTCTGCTTTTCATCGCCTGGATTTTCTTCATGGATTACCAGAAGTATTTCAAAGGCAAAATAGGAGAGGTACCGATCAAAAAAATGACGGCTACCGACCAGAGCGTATTCTGGGGCTTTAAGGCGCTGCACTTGTTTCTGTTTATAGCGCTGCCCGTTTATACTGTTGGCTTTTGGTCGTGGCTGGTTGGCTTTATCGTGTTTGGTAGCGTGGCCGGTTTCTGCCTGAGCATTGTGTTCCAATTGGCGCACACCGTGGAGCACACAGCCTTTCCCATGCCCCACGAAGTGACCAACAAGCTGGAAGATGAGTGGGCTATCCACCAGATCAAAACGACGGCCAACTTTGCCACCGACAGCAAGGTTATCAGCTGGCTGGTGGGCGGGCTGAACTTTCAGGTGGAGCACCACTTGTTTCCCAAGATTTCCCACGTGCATTACCCCGCCATCAGCAAGATTATCAAGCAGATGTGTGAAGAATTTGGCGTCACCTACAACGAATATCCCAAGATGCGCTACGCCGTAGCCTCCCACGTCTCCTTCCTGCGCGAGATGGGCCGCGCTGCCTAGTCATTCGTTTGGACTTTACGCAGAAGCAGGACGGCAAACCAGTTGCCCTGCTTCCGCGTAAAGTCCATTGTTTTTTAGAAGACCGAAGCCATTCGCAGGGTGCGAATGCCCGAACAGGCGCCGGAGGTACCCGCCTTGGCCCTGACCACCGCTGCCCCGTCAGCCCGGTGCCCACCAATTCCTATTTGTTGATGTCTCTTCCCAAGTTTGCTCCTCCGCGCACGTTTTACGCCGAGCTTCGAGCCCGTACCAATCAGTATTTCGAAGAGGCCGGTAAAGCCAGCACCGGAGGCTTCAGTATTGTTAGCAAAGCTCTGATCCTGACCTCTGCGTTTGTGCTGCTCTACGTGCATCTGGTGTTCTTTACACCCGCCACGGCGTTGGCATTGCTGGAATGCGTACTGATGGGAGGCGTAATTTCCGCCATCGGCTTCAACGTAATGCACGACGGAGCTCACGGCTCGTTCAGCAGCCACAAGTTGCTCAACCAGTTCGCTTCCTTCACCCTCAACGTGATGGGCGGCAGCAGCTATATGTGGAATGCCAAGCACAACGTCATTCACCACATGTATACCAACATTGAAGGTGCCGACGACGACATCGACATTCAGCCCTGGATGCGCATGAGCGTTGGCCAGCCGCACCACAAACTGCACCGCTTCCAGCATTTGTACTTCTGGTTTTTGTACTGCCTGCTGTACATATCCTGGATTTTCGTGATGGACTACCAAAAGTACTTCACGCGCAAAATAGGGGCCATGCCGCTGAAGAAGATGGATACGGCTGATCACCTTATTTTCTGGGGCTTCAAAGCGCTGAATCTGTTTCTCTACATTGCCCTGCCAGTGTATATGGTCGGTTTTTGGGGTTGGTTGGCGGGTTTCGCCGTCACTACCTGCTTCGCGGGTCTGGTGCTGAGTCTGGTATTTCAGCTGGCGCACACCGTAGAGCACACAGCTTTCCCAGTGCCTCACGAAACGACCGGCAAAATGGAAGATGAGTGGGCCATTCACCAGATCAAAACGACGGCCAACTTTGCCACCGACAGCAAGGTTATCAGCTGGCTGGTGGGCGGGCTGAACTTTCAGGTGGAACACCACTTATTTCCCAAGATTTCGCACGTGCATTACCCGGCTATCAGCAAGATCATCAAGCAGATGTGCGAAGAATACGGTGTCGAGTACATTGCGTATCCTAAGATGCGCTACGCCGTAGCCTCTCACGTCTCCTTTTTGCGCCAGATGGGACGCGCTGCGTAGCTCCTCTAAGTCAGCCACAAGAACTCAAAAAAGGCCCGGTCATCGACCGGGCCTTTTTTGGTCGCCTATGCTTGCAAAACACGTTCCTAATTAGGTGTTGGTGGCTGCTGCGGCTCCAGCCGTATGGCCCCCGATGAACGCCTGTAAGTCGCTGTTCAGCCGGTCTAAAAGGCCTGTGAGCTGTCAGGTACTATTGCAGAAAGCCAACGGATAGGTGAAGGGGAAATAACTCGTCAATTTCCTCCCACAAACTCGTATCTTTGCCGCCCCGCCAGGGTGGCGGGGTCTGAGGCTGAGCTTCAGGAAGTTACTCATAACGCGGACCGGGGTGTGGCCCTGAACCGGCCGTGTATAGTAGGGCCTACCAGTATTATGGCAGTAGAAGTAGTAGACAACTTCGATTGGGACAACATTGGAGCATCGCAGTTCGGTGGTAACTATACCAAAGAGCAGCGCGCCGAGATGGAGCAGATGTACGGCGACACGCTGACGACTGTACAGGAAGAAGAAGTGGTAAAAGGTACCGTAGTAGGTATCACCGACCGCGACGTAATCCTGAACATCGGCTTCAAGTCGGACGGCCTCGTGCCCCTATCGGAATTCCGTGACTTGGTTGACCTCAAAATTGGTGACCAGGTTGAGGTATTCATTGAAGATCAGGAAGATTCCAACGGTCAGCTGATCCTGTCGCGCAAGAAAGCGAAGATCAAGCAGGCATGGAAATCGATTTACGATGCTTTGGAGAATGATACCATTCTGGAAGGCGTGGTAAAGCGTCGCACCAAAGGTGGTCTGATCATGGATCTGGATGGCGTAGAAGCCTTCCTGCCCGGCTCGCAGATTGACGTGAAGCCTATCCGTGACTTCGACATTTATGTCGGCCGTCGCATGGAAGTGAAAGTTGTGAAAATCAACGCCGCTTTCGACAACGTAGTAGTATCGCACAAAGTCCTGATCGAGAAAGACCTCGAGAAGCAGCGCGAAGCTATCCTCAACAACCTGGAGAAAGGCCAGATCCTCGAAGGCGTTATCAAGAACATGACCAACTTCGGTGTGTTCATCGACCTTGGTGGTGTCGACGGCTTGCTGCACATTACCGACATCTCGTGGGGCCGCATCGCGCATCCCTCCGAAGTGCTGCAGCTCGATCAGAAACTCAACGTGGTTGTTCTGGACTTCGACGAAGCCAAGAAGCGTATTTCGTTGGGCCTGAAGCAGCTGACGCCTCACCCATGGGATTCGCTCGTAGCCGAGATGGGCGTAGGCTCGAAGGTGAAAGGCCGCATCGTGAACGTAGCCGACTATGGCGCATTCATGGAAATCATCCCCGGTGTAGAAGGTCTGATCCACGTTTCAGAAATGAGCTGGAGCCAGCACCTGCGCAACCCGCAGGACTTCATCAAGCAGGGCGACGTAGTAGAGGCGCAGATCCTGACCCTCGACCGCGACGACCGCAAGATGAGCTTGGGTATCAAGCAACTGACCGAAGATCCATGGACGCGCGGCGACTTCGGTACGAAGTACGCTGTAGGTTCCAAGCACAACGGTCTGGTGCGTAACCTGACCAACTTTGGCCTGTTCGTAGAGCTGGAAGAAGGTGTAGACGGCCTCGTGCACGTTTCCGACCTGTCGTGGACCAAGAAGATCAAGCACCCCTCCGAAATGGTGAAGGTAGGCGACCGTCTGGACGTGCAGGTACTGGAGCTCGACGTGTCGAACCGTCGCTTGGCCCTGGGCCACAAGCAGCTGGAAGAAAACCCCTGGGATACGTTCCAGACAGTATTTACTCCCGGCTCGGTTCACCGCGCTACCATCACCGAGAAGAACGACCGTGGTGCCGTGCTCGAGTTGCCGTACGGCATCGAAGGCTTCGCCTATCCTAAGTCGCTCCAGAAGGAAGACAACTCGCAGGCTGAGAACGGCGAAACGCTGGACTTCCGCGTAGTGGAATTCTCCAAGGATGACCGTCGCATCGTACTGTCGCACACTGCTGTATTCAACCAGCAGCAGGAAGAGGACAGCCGCGCTTCGAAGTTCACCAAGAAGAAGCCCGCCGCTGGTGCTGCCGCCCAAGGCGAAGGCAAACTGAGCGACCTCAAGAAGCCGGCCGTTGGCGAAAAGTCGACGCTGGGTGATCTGGACGCTCTGTCGGCCCTGCGCGACAAAATGATGGGTACTGAGCGCCAGGCTGGCGAGCAGAAGCTGCAGTCGACGACCGAAGCTAAAGCCCCTAAGGCCGCTGCTGCTGCTGCCGAAGCTCCCAAGACGGAAGCTCCTGCCGCCGAGGCTGCTGCGGCTACCGAGGCTCCCGCCACGGAAGCTCCGGCCGCTGAAGGTGGTATCCTGGCTGCCGTAACCGGTGCTGCTTCCGCTGCTTTCGACAAAGCCAAGGATGTTGCCGGCGACGTAGTTGACGCTGCTACGCACTCTGCCGCTTTCGAAAAGGCGAAAGAAGTTGCTGGTGATGTAGTGGATGCCGCTACCCACTCCGCTGCTTTCGAGAAGGCCAAGGAAGTTGCCGGCGACGTAGTCGACAAAGTGAAAGATGCTCTTGCCGGCGACGAAGCTGCCGACAAAAAAGACGAAGAGAAAGCCTAAGCTTTGTTCTAGTTGAGCACAAAAAAGACCCCGGAGTAATCCGGGGTCTTTTTTGTGCTTTGTGCGCCGCGCACGTGTTACTGACGAAAGCGGAATAATGTGGGAACACAGCAAGCACAACGTTGCTGAATAAGCGGATTTGAGACTGAGAGAAAAAACTTGCTTTTTCTTCTCTCAGATAGCCAACTGCTTATCTGGTACGGAAGGGAAAAACGGCCTCTCGATTTGGAAAAGGAATAATATGCCGTAGCTTTGCATCCCATTCACAAGCCCGGTGACGTGACCGAGTGGCTAGGTAGAGGTCTGCAAAACCTCCTACAGCGGTTCGAATCCGCTCGTCACCTCTTTTTAGTTCCTGTTTTCTAGTAGCTCTGTGCCCCGGTCGATTAGCCCCGACCGGGGTTTTTGCGTTTTAGGCGGGCACGTAGCACTTTATTTATATGCTTCCTTCGACCGCCCACAAACCTGCTGGCAGGATGAAGGTCTGAGGCTGAGTGAGTTTGTAGAAAATGCGTAAAATCAACGCAGAGGCAGGTTTCCTAAAATCATTATCCCTACATTTCATTCCCGCGTAAAAGCATCCAAGCTTCTGTTCTTTCTCCCCCTTTCACTCTATGAAGATTATTGACCTCCGCACAATGCGCGGCCCCAGCTACTGGTCCGTCAAACATTACAAGCTGATTGTGATGAAAGTGGATCTGGAAAACCAGGCCGATGTGTGGTCGAATAGCATTTCGGCGCTGGCCGAACAGTTGCCGGTACTACTGCCCGAGCTAGGCCAGCCCCAACCGTCCGAGTCGGAAAAAACCTTGCAGAAACACCCGCCCCTCACGGCCGAACAGCTTGTTGATGGAGAGCCCCTGGGCCACGTCATTCAGCACGTTGCCTTGGCCCTGCAGCGCATGGCCGGCATGCCCGTGTACTGGGGCAAATCGTATCCGGCGCATCAGGCGGGCGTCGAGTTCGTCGTTTTTTCCTATCAGGAGGAGCGGGCCGGCCGCATGGCCGCCGAAGCCGCCGTACAGATGGTCGACGACCTCTGCCACGGTCGCCCGGTAACCGTGAAGCCCATTGTGGACGAGTTGCACCAAATCAGGGAAGATGAGTTTTTTGGCCCCAGCACCTGGAGCATCGTTTCGGAGGCGGCTTCGCGCAATATTCCCTACATCCAGCTCAAGAACAGCAACATCATCCAACTGGGCTACGGCGTCAACCAGAAGCGCATCTGGGCCACTACTACCAGCTACACCTCGCATGCCGGGGTAGAGGTAGCTGGCAATAAGAACCGTACCAAGGCAATGCTGAAGGACGTGGGCGTGCCGGTGCCTAATGGTACGACCGTGTATTCGGAGGCTGGCCTGCGCGATGCCGTCGAAGAGCTGGGCTTTCCTATCGTAACCAAGCCCTTGGACGGCAACCACGGCAAAGGAGCCACCATCCGCATCATGAATTGGGATGATGCTATGGAAGGACTGAAAGCGGCGCAGCACTATTCGCGGGCCGTTATTGTGGAGCAATTTATTGAGGGCGACGACTATCGGTTGCTGGTTGTGAACGGCAAGCTCATTGCGGCAGCCAAACGCACTCCCGCCGCCGTGAAGGGCAATGGCAGCAGCACTGTTCAAGAGCTGATTGACGAAGTAAACAAGGATCCGCGCCGGGGCTTCGGCCACGAAAAAGTGCTCACCAGCATCAAAGCCGATCAGCACACGCTGGATATACTCCGGGGCCACGATATGACGCTGGAATCGGTGCTGCCGGCCGGGCAGCAGGTATACCTGAAAAGCACGGCCAACATCAGCACCGGCGGTACCGCCACCGATGTTACCGACCTGATGCACCCCTACAATCTGCTGCTCGCCGAGCGGGTGGCTGGCATCATCGGCCTCGATATCTGTGGTATTGACTTGCTGACGTCCGACATTGCTATTCCGTTGAACGAAACGCGTGGAGCCGTCATTGAGGTGAATGCTGCGCCCGGCTTCCGGATGCATATCTCACCTACCGAAGGCTTGCCCCGCAACGTGGCAGCGCCGGTAGTCGATATGCTGTTTCCGCAGGGCAGTACCGCCCGCATCCCGATTTTTGCCGTCACTGGCACCAACGGCAAGACGACGACCACGCACTTGTTGTCGCATATTGTCGCTTCTAAAGGCTACAAAGTCGGCCATACGACTACCAATGGCATCTACATTCAGGGCGTGCAGCTGCAAAGCGGCGACTGCACCGGTGGCCAGAGTGCCGAATTTGTGCTGAAAGACCCTACGGTAAATTTTGCGGTGCTCGAAACAGCCCGGGGCGGAATGCTACGCTCTGGCCTCGGTTTCCATACCTGCGACGTCGCCATTGTGACCAACGTAGCCGCCGACCACCTGGGCATGCGCGATATTTATACGGTGGAGGAAATGGCCCAGGTAAAGGGCGTGCTGCCCCGCACGGTACGCAAAAATGGCTGGGCCGTGCTGAACGCCGATGACGACCTGGTGTACGCCATGCGCGAAAAGCTGGAGTGCCGGGTGGCGCTGTTCAGTATGAACGAGCATAGCCCGCGCATTCGGGAGCACGCCGACAACGGTGGGGTGGCTGCCGTGTACGAGGAAGGCTACATCACCATCTATAAGAATAGCTACAAGCTGCGCATCGACCGGGCGGCGGAGTTCCCGATTACGTTTGGAGGCCGGGCTACCTTCAACATTGAAAACTCGCTGGCTGCGGCGCTGGCCTGCTATTGCTACGGCTTCGATAAGGACGACATCAAGCAGGCGCTCCGCACGTTTGTGCCGTCGGCAGCCAAAACGCCGGGCCGGATGAACTCCTACAAGTTTCCGACGTTCGAGGTTATCGTCGACTATGCCCACAACACCCACGGCATCGGCAAATTTGCCGAGTTTCTGAATGCTACCCAGGCTACGCACAAAGTGGGGGTCATATCGGGCCTCGGCGACCGGCGCGACGAAGACACGCTGGGCTTCTCCCGCATTGCCGGGAGCATCTTCGACGAAGTAATTCTGCGTCAGGACCGCGACCTGCGGGGCAAAACCAAAGAGCAGCTCCGCGAAATCATGACTCGGGGGTTGCGCCTCGACGCTCCCGATCTGCTCATCACCTACATCGAAGACGAGATGGATGCTATGGACCACGTATTAACAACTGCGAAGCCCGGTTCCGTAATCGTACTGTTCACGGAGAATATCAAGGCTACGCTCAAGAAGCTCGACGACTTCGAAGCGCAGTTCTAAGCCTAACGCATTGCGCCCAGCCCTAGCACCTAAGCGGCTGAGCGCATGAGTTGGAAGCCACAAAAAAGGCCTCGCATTCGCGAGGCCTTTTTTGTGGTTGATACCCAATTTGGCAGTAGTGAGCTGCGCTGGTACTACTTCAGCGTGAAGGTTGATTTGCCAATCATTACGCCGCCAGAATATAGCTCAACGGTGTGTAGGCCGGTTTTGTAGCCAGCGCCTTTGGCGTATACAAACTGCACGGGCTGGCGGGTATTATCGAATACGATATCCTGCTTGGCGGTGTAAAATGCTTCGGAGCCGTCAATCATGAATGTGCCGCCGCCGGTGCTCAGGTTGTAGAGGGCCGCGCCGTCGGGCTCGATCATGCGCATCATGATTTCCTTGGTTTCCTTCGGCGATACATCGTTGCGGGCCAGGTTGAACGTGACTTTCACCTTTTCCACGCGCTTGGCCTTGAACTCGTTATCGTCGTCGTCCTTCTCCTTATTGCGGGAGTTGATGACACCTACCCGGATATTCTCAGCCTGCAGCCGGGAGGCAATAGTTACTTTCTCGACCAGCTCCTGGTTCGAGCGTACCACGGTCGTGATGGTGTCGGTCAGCTTGTTCTGCCGCTCTTTCAGCGTAGTCGTTTCGGTGTAGAGAGCCTCGTTATCATTTTTTAACTGGGCAATTTCCTCATCTTTCTTACGGAGCTGGTTTTCGAAGCTGGCGGCCCGTTGCTTGAAGCGCTGCTGCTCGGCAATGGAGAAGCTCCCCGTTTTGAAGGAGCGCAGCTTCAGCAAGTCGGCATTGATAGCCGCGATTTTAGACTCCAGCGAGTCGTTGGCCAGGCCCATGCCCTGCACTTCCTGACTCTGGCGCTCAAAGTCCGCCTTCAGTGTTTCGTACTGCTTAATCTGGTCTTCCAGCTTGGTGTCCTTCACCTTGAGGTCGGCCGTGAGCTGTTCATTCTGTTTGCCCTTCTGCTGGTTCATGTAGAACAGCACGCCGTTGATTCCTAGCAGGACCAGAATCAGGGCCACTATCAGCAGGACACGGTTGTTGTTCTTCGGCTCGGTGCTTTGGTCTTGTTCCATTGCGGGAGGGGGGGGTTAAATGAAGCCCGGACATTTCGGGCAGTGGGTTACCTTTAGGCACAAAAATAAAGGGAATGCCTACCTGGGCAAGTATCGCGAATAAATACTACATCCGCATGCAATCGGATTCACCACTGGACGCCGCCTATTGGAATACCCGCTACGCCTTGGGGCAAACAGGCTGGGATACGGGGGAGATAACGCCTCCGCTGCGGGATTATTTTCAGCAAATGGCCTTGCCACACGGCAGCCGGATCTTGATTCCGGGGGCCGGGCGCGGCTACGAAGCTGAGTATCTGCATGCTGCGGGATATGAGAATGTGTGCGTGGTCGACCTGGCTCCCGAACCCTTACGCGACCTGCAACGACGGGTTCCCACTTTTCCGGCCGCGTACCTGCTGGAGCAGGATTTTTTCTCGCTTTTGCCCCAGCCACCCTACGACCTGCTCGTAGAGCAAACCTTTTTCTGCGCCCTCGACCCCACGTTGCGCCCCGCCTATGCCCGGCAGTGCGCCGCGCTCCTGCGGCCCGGCGGCACACTCATGGGCCTGCTCTTCGACACCGAGTTCAGCAGCCCCGGCCCACCCTTTGGCGGTAGCCAAGCCGAGTATAAAGCGTATTTCGCGCCCTACTTCGTGTTTCAGCATTTCGTGCCGGCTTACAATTCCATCAAGCCCCGCCAGGGCAAAGAACTGTTCGTATGCCTGAAAAAAAAGGAGTAAGCCTGTGAATCAGCGTCGCTCTTCGTTGCTGCCAACCAGCATTGCCCTGCTGGGTAAGGTGATGAATGTGGCGCTGCTGCTGGTGTGTAGCGGGGCTACTATCTGGGCTATACGTCTGTTTGTGGTTCGCTGGAAGTTGCCCTACACCGCTGCCGGCACCTACTACAACCCGCGAACCGGCGTCACTTATGACGAGCACATCGTGGCGGTGGCACTGGGCTTGCTGTTGCTGTTCGGCTTGCTGACGTTGCTGCTGCTGGCGTCGGCCTACCGGCTATACGTGGCCGCGCCAAGCCGCAAAGTGCGCTAACTTCACGCCCTCGGCTCCTTACCGACTAAAAAATACCACCTTATCTGGTGGCTGCCGCTGGTAAAATTCCTGCCTGACTTCTTTCCCAACGTCTATGATCCATTCCCTCACTGCCGCCCTGCCACATTTCCGCAACACCAATTCCGGCCAGTTTTTCCTGATGGCCGGGCCCTGCGTTATCGAAGGCGAAGACATGGCTTTGCGCATTGCCGAGCGCGTCAAGCACATCACCGATAAGCTCCAGATTCCCTACATCTTCAAGGGCTCATATCGCAAAGCCAACCGCAGCCGCCTTGATTCTTTTACCGGTATCGGCGACGAAACGGCCCTGCGCATCCTGGCCAAAGTCGGCCGCGAAATCGGGGTGCCTACCGTGACGGACATTCACGAGTCGGACGAAGCGGCACTGGCTGCCGAATACGTGGACGTGCTCCAGATTCCCGCTTTCTTGTGCCGCCAGACCGATTTGCTGGTGGCTGCCGCCAAAACGGGCAAGGTGGTCAACGTCAAAAAAGGCCAGTTTCTGAACGGAGAGTCGATGCAGTTTGCCGTGGACAAGGTGCGGCAGTCGGGCAACGAGCACGTAATTCTTACCGACCGGGGCAATTCCTTCGGCTATTCCGACCTGGTGGTAGACTTCCGCAATCTGCCCGCCATGCGCAGCTTCGGCGTGCCGGTGGTAATGGATGTGACGCACTCCTTGCAGCGGCCCAACCAAAGCAGCGGCGTCACGGGTGGCCAGCCTGCCCTCATCGAAACTATCGCCAAAGCCGCCATTGCCGTGGGAGCCGACGGCTTATTCATCGAAACGCATCCCACGCCGGCCACGGCCAAATCGGACGGGGCCAACATGCTGGCCCTCGACCAGCTGGAAGCGCTGCTGGTGAAGCTTACGCGTGTGCGCGAGGCCATTCGGTAGCAGCCACAGACGTAGTGCGCGCAAGCACTGAAACGCAAGAGTATTCTGGCTGGGCCTACCTGAATACTACGTTGCCTAGCATGGACCTCTCGGGCATTGATTCGCGTACGGCCCACCTGAAGCTCCAATTAGTCAACGACGGTGGCCAGGAAGTGCATTTCGACTCCTTGACTATTCGGCATCCTCAGGCCGGGCTAATTGTATCACAGGAGCAACACTACTATCCCTTTGGGTTAGGAATGACAGGAGTGGCGGTGAATACTTTGCCTGCGGAGGCCATCAGTAAGGCGCAGTATAATGATGGTAGTCACCTGGAAGATGAGTTGCTGGGCGAAGCAGCAAATTACACCACCTTCTTTCGCCAGTATGATCCATCATTAGGACGCTTTCTGGGGGTGCAACCCAAATTGTCGCTACGCCGCCCTGGCCGTGTTGAAGGGTTCAATGTGTTGGCGTACCAGCTGCCATCGGTTACTCATCGCGCAGACGCGCAAGGTCAAGACCCGCTGTGCGCCGTT
>NZ_SRLD01000018.1 GCF_004745955.1 Hymenobacter elongatus
GGCCAGCGCTGGGCCAACCACGGTTGCGACCATCTGCTACGGCTACGCGTAGCCTACAAAAGCCGAAAGTTCGACCTCGTCACCCAACTACTCAAAAGCAGCCAAGCGAAGATTTGAATTACACCCTCCGCCATACCCCATATACGGACAAGAAAGAACCCATGTACAACTATAGTGCTCACAACTAGTAGTAGATGCTCCTTTCTTTTGTGTAATCAGGTGTTGTTGGCGAACTCCATTGGCATAGGCAAATAGAGTTACTTGTTTATTCTCTAATTGAGTTACAATCAGATTGCCTGTAAAAGCAGTGAGAAATTCACTGCCGCTCACAACTGACTTATGCCCACTAATATTGCCTTTTAGGCTTGTGTTTACGTATTCAACTAAGCTACATTGGAATTGTCCGTCAGTTTACTTGAAACGCAAGTATTTGTGACTTCCTAACAGGGTAATAATATGAGGTTTTGCTATAACAGGCTCGAGCGGTACATAGAAATAAGAAACGGAATTACTTGTATTTTTCCTCAGCGTATTCTCCCATTTCGGAATGTAGCTCCACGAAATCCCGTTCAAGGGTTTTGTCGGTAACATATCACGGAGTATATCGTTGTACTTCTCTTCCTGAAATTGCCGCTGCAACAGTTGACTGTTGGCAGGCTGATAGATATTACTAGAAGAAATATTCGGAGTAGGTTCTTCGTCTTGCTTGATACAGCTCCCTAATAGAAGCAATGCTACGGCAATACCGTAAGTCCACAAACGCGTGGTGTAATTCATCAAATTAGATATATAAGACGAAGGAAATCGGTATTCATATCCCGCACCAGAAAATATTGCTGGTGATCTACCTAAGAAAGTAGATTGAAACAGAAAGCACTAAGAATGCAATAGGATAGAGCGGAGCTGAACACTGTGTTCAGGTAGATAGCAGTTGCTACAAATATATTATATCAGTGGAGATGAAAAAGTTTTAAGTCATTATTTTTTCGTTAAGTTATTTTATGCTTTGAAGGAGAGAAATGTGATGAGAACACAACAATAAGTGACACGGAACAAAGATTATCCAACCAACCCCTGCTTCGCCACGAACTCGCGCAGCAGCTGAGCTACTTCTTCCGGTGCTTCCAGCGGTGGCAGGTGGCCCACGCCGCCGATGATTTCCAGCGGCGTGCCGTCGGGTAGGTAGGGCAGGGTTTCGAGGCCGTGCACCGAGGGCGACATAATGGGGTCGGCGCCGCCGGTGATGATGAGGCACGGCAGTTGCACCAGGCACAAGCGCGCCGAAATATCCTCGCGGCTGCCGTGGCGCATCCACGCATCCCAGGCCGGGTGCGAAGCGCGCAAATTGTCCTCGATAACCAGCCTGGTGACTTCCTCCGCAACGGGCCGCACCAGTAGGATATCGGCCGTGGCGGCCGCAGCGGCCGGGTGGCCGAATGCTTTCAGCGAGGCCGCCCGCTCCGCATCGGTCATGGGCTCGATGGTAGGCGGCGACGGGGCCAGCAGCACCAGGCCGCGCAGGCCGGCGGGCTGCCGGGCGGCCACGTCCATGGCTATTTTGCCGCCCATCGAATGGCCTACCAGCACGTAATTGGTGAGCTTGTGCCGCTCGACCACGGCCAAGATATCAGCCGCGTAGTGCTCCAGGGTGTAGCCGGCGTTGGGGGCCGCGGCCGCGCCGAAACCGCGCAGATCGGGGGCCAGGCAGTGGAAATCGGGTGCCAGCTGCTCCATTACCAGCTGCCACTCCCGGCCGCTGCCAGCCCAGTAGTGCAGCAAAACGAACGTAAGTGGGCCGTGGCCGGCTTCCCGCGTGGGCAAATCGATGGGGACTAGGGGCATGAAGGAGGCAGTTGCTTTTCTGTAGCGTACGCAAACCGCCGTGCCGTGGCGCAGCTGCCCGCCTACTTCCACCGGATCTTCTGCCCCGCCTTTCCTACCTGCAGCCGGGCGGGCAGCTTGGCCAGAATAATATCGCGCAGCGTAGCCAGCAGGGGCAGCCGCACAAAGCCGTGGTGCACCACGAGGCTCACTTCCCGCACCGGCTCGGGCGCGGCAAAGCGTTTAATCATCGGATTAGTATCGACTTCGTTCAGCACCGCCAGCTCCGGCACCAGCGTGTAGCCAGTGGTCCGGCTTACCAGCTGCTTGAGGGTTTCAATCGAGCCGCTTTCGTAGGTGTAGGGGCGGGGCGCGGCCGGCGCGGGCCGGTTGCACAGGTTCAGCACCTGGTGGCGGAAACAGTGGCCCTGCTGGAGTAGCCACAAGCCGTCGGCGTCCAGGTCGGCGGGCTCGATAACTACCTTTTCGTAGAGTGGATGCCCTTCGGCAATGTAGCCCAGAAAGGGTTCTTCCAGCACCGGAATCTCGCGCAGGGCCCGGTCGTCGAGCGGCGTCACGAGCAGGCCCACATCCAGGGTGTGGTCTTTGAGGCGCTGCATAATCTGAGCCGATTGCAGCTCCTCGACATGTACCCGCAGCTGCGGGTGGCGCTCCACGAGCTCCACCAGAAACAGCGGCACCAGGTACGGAGCCAGGGTAGGAATTACGCCCAGGCGCAGCTCGCCCACCAAGTCGCCTTTTTCGAGCTGCACTACCTCGTGGAGCTGCTGCACTTCGCGCAGGATCTGGCGGGCCTGCTGCACCACTTTAGCGCCGGCCACCGTGGGGCGCACGCCTTTGCTGGTGCGGTCGAAGAGCAGGATGCCCAATTCCTCTTCCAGCTTTTGTACCTGCATGCTGAGCGTGGGCTGGGTAACGAAGCAGGTAGAGGCCGCCAGCACAAACTGCCGGTGGGTATCGAGGGCCACGATGTATTCAAGCTGTTGCAGATTCATGCTCCGAATATAGCCAATGGCTATACACTTATCATAAGTATTGATTTTCATTATACTGCATTAAACCCAACCTTTGAGGCCGCTCCCCAAGCCTGGAGTCGCGCACCTACTATTCTCACCTCATCCGCTACTAGCATGGAAGAATCCACCCAACCCAGGAAGCTGACCACGGCTTCCGGTCGTCCCATTTTCGATAACCAAAACTCGCAGTCGGCTGGAGCCCGTGGCCCGCTGCTGCTGCAAGACTATTTTCTGCACGAAAAGTCGGCCCACTTCAACCGGGAGCGGATTCCGGAGCGGGTGGTGCACGCCAAGGGCAGCGGTGCCTACGGCACCTTCACCGTCACGCACGACATCACCCACCTGACCCGCGCCAAGCTGTTCAGCAACATCGGCAATGCGTGCAAGCTGTTCACCCGCTTCAGCACCGTGGGCGGCGAGAAAGGCTCGGCCGACACGGAGCGCGACCCCCGCGGCTTCGCCCTGAAGTTCTACACCGAAGACGGCAACTGGGATTTGGTGGGCAACAACACGCCGGTGTTCTTCGTGAAAGACCCGCTGAAGTTCACCGACTTCATTCACACCCAGAAGCGCGAGGCGCGCTCCAACCGCAAGTCGCCCACGATGATGTGGGACTACTGGAGCCTGAACCCCGAAAGCCTGCACCAGGTCACGATTCTGATGAGTGACCGGGGCACGCCCTATGGCTACCGCCACATGCACGGCTACGGCTCCCACACCTTCTCACTGATTAACGCCGGGAATGAGCGCACCTGGGTGAAGTTCCACTTCCGCACCCAGCAGGGCATCAAGAATTTCTCGAACGAGGATGCCACCAAAATGAAGGGCGAAGACCCGGATTTCGCCCAGCACGACCTGATTGACGCCATCGACGGCGGCAACTTCCCGCGCTGGACGATGTTCATCCAGACCATGACCGAGGAGCAGGCCCGCGACTTCCGCTGGAACCCGTTTGACCTCACCAAAGTGTGGCCCCAGGGCGAATTTCCGCTCCAGGAAGTGGGCACGATGGAGCTGAACCACATTCCCGAAAACTACCACGCCCACGTAGAGCAGGCCGCCTTTGCCCCCGCCCACGTAGTGGACGGCATCGGCTACTCGCCCGACAAGATGCTGCAGGGCCGCATTCTGAGCTACCCCGATGCCCACCGCTACCGCCTGGGGGCCAACTACGAGCACCTGCCCGTGAATGCCTGCCCCTTCGGCTTCAGCAACTACCAGCGCGACGGCCGCATGGCCCTCGGCGACAACGGCGGACCCGGCCCGAACTACTTCCCCAACTCCTTCGACGGCCCCGTGGAAGACAACACTCAGGGCGAGCCGGCCCAGGCGCTGGACGGCTTCGCGGCCCGCTACGACCGCAACGAAGGACCCGGCAACGACGACCACTACACCCAGGCCGGCAACCTGTTCCGGTTGCTCGACGCCCAGGCTCAGCGCAACCTGATCAACAACATCGTGGGGGCCATGAGCGGCATCGACGGCCCCAAGAAGGACCTTATCACCCAGCGCCAGCTCTGCCACTGGTTTCGGGCCGATATCCGCCTGGGTATGGCCGTGGCCAAAGGCCTCGGTGTCGATGTGGAGATGCCGACGCAACATGTAGCCGCCGCGGTTTAAAGGATATCTGACCTACCTTTTTCTGCACAAACAGCCGGCTCTCGCAAGGAGGCCGGCTGTTTGGTTTTTATGTGTCATTGCGAGGCGAAGCCGAAGCAATCCGTCCTCTGCGAAGGTAGTCCCGGGAAGGGGCTCGTCACTGTAACGCGAAGTTCCACTTCGCGAGTCGTTGAACAACTCGCGAAGTGGAACTTCGCGTTACATGCGCTTTGCTCACCATGGCAGGCCTTCTACACCTCCACCTTCAGCGTGGCTGGCTGCTCAGTAACCTGGAACATCTCGCCGTGGGGCACGATGGTAATCTGGCCGTATTCCTGCAACAGCTGGCGGTAGGATTCGGCCACTTTGCGGGGCTTGCGGTCCAGGTCGTAGAGGCCACAGGCATTTACTTTGCCGACTTTCCGCGACAAGGCAATGTCCCAATCGACCTGGTCGATGAGGGAATACCAGGTGAAGCCGAGCACGGGAACCCCCTCCTGGCGCATGCGCAGAATGTTGACCCACTGCTTCCAGAGCCAGGTAGGCGCGTCGTTGGCATCGAAAACGTTGGTCTCGGTGTGCATCACGGGCTTGCGGTAGCGCTGGTAATACTCGTGGGTGATGTTGTACCAGCCCAGCACGTCCATGCTGGTGCACTCCTCGCCGCTGGGCAGAATAATTCGCTCGTTGCGGCCGTAGTAGTCGTTGCCCATCACTTGGTAGCCCGGCGGCTCACCGGCCATAAACCACTCGTATTCCCGGCGTGTCATCCCGTTGTCGTACAAGTAGTTGAGTACATCGGCATCGGGGTGATGGGCGTAGAGCAGGTCCAGCGACAGAAACCGCAGCTTGTTTTCCAGCTTGATCTGGGCGCAGGGCGTGGCGCGCAGCTCATGGATGTATTCGGCCGATTCGCTTTGCACGATGATGCAGTCGGGTCGTACTTTGGCAATCTGCTGCGTGGCCATAATGCTGGCCGCCACGATATGCTTCATGGCCGTCACGAAAGCCTTATCGGACTTGAGCTGCTCGTTCCAGATACCGTCTTTAGCGCTCATGCGGGCCGTCACGAAAATCTCGTTGATGGGCGTGTAGTAGCGCACCCACGGGTAGCGCTGGGCCACGGCTCCGGCAAACTCGGCAAAATGCACCGGCAGCTCGGGGTTTTGGAAGTTGCCGATCCAGTCGGGCACGCCAAAGTGCAGCAGATCCAGAATCGGGGTGATTTCCAGCCGCTGCATTTCGGCCATGGCCTGGTCGGCAAACTCCCAATCGTATTTTCCCGGCCCCAGGTGCATGCTGTAATAGGGCAATCCGTAGCGCAACACCTTCAGGCCTAAATCCTTGACCAGGGCCAGATCTTCCTTCCACCGGTCGTAGTGGCCACACTCGGCCAGCAGGTCGCGGCGGGTTTTACCGTTGTCAATCGTGGGGTAAGAGCATTCGATACCGGTGGCAAACATGAAGTTGCCGGGCTCCCCCGTGGGCAGGCCGCTACCGTCGCGGCCCCCGGCACCACCATATTCGTCGCCGGCGTAGTTGCCGTCGCCAAAATGGTCTTTGATATGGGTTAGAAAGCCTTTTGCCATAATACTGAGGATGAAGAGGAAAGTGATGTTGCGAGCGGTTACTTCTGGCTTTCCAGAAACTTATCGGCCGTGCGCAGCGCCAGGGCCATAATCGTCAGGGCTGGATTGACGCCTAACGCACTGGGGAATACGGAATTGTCGCAGATATAGAGGTTGGGCACATCGAAAGCACGGCCATTGGCATCCACCACGGCATCGTCGCCCGAGAGGCCCATGCGGGCCGTACCGATAACGTGGGCCGAGCGCTGAAACGCCCAGATATCGGTGGCCCCGGCGGCTTCCCAGATACGGCGCATGAGCTTTTCGGCGTGGGCATTCATGCGGTGCTCGTTTTCGTGGTTGGTGAAATGCACGCGGGGCTTGGGCAGGCCCCGGGCATCCTTTTCCTCGGCCAGCTCCAGAAAGTTATCGGCGTGGGGCAGGCAGTCGCCCAGGATGTTGATACCCGCTATGTGGTTGTACTGCCGCATGTAGTCGCGCAGGCGCTGCCCCCAGAAGCCCCGCCCCCGTGCCACTTCCCCGGCGAAAGTAACGGGCATTATACCAATGCTTTGCAGCAGGTAGCCGCCGGCAAAATCCGCGTCTTTGGGCCGGTGCGTGTCCTCCGAAATCAGGGCGCCGGGAATGCCTTTGTAAGGGCGGATATCTTCGGCGAAAGTACCGAACACCTGCACGCCGGGATGGGCCATAAAGTTGCGGCCTACGTGGCCGCTGCTCAGCGCCAGCGCATTGAGCAGCAGCAAGCGGGGCGTTTCCACGGCCCCGGCGCACAGAAACAGGTGGCGGCAGCGCAGGCGCTGCTGTTCGCCGTTCTGCTCATATACTACCCCGGTTATCGTGCCGCTGGCGTCACGCTCAATCTCGGTTACGTAGCTGTTGGGCCGGATATCGGCCCCGTGCGCGGCGGCCAGGGGCAGAAACGTGACGTCCATACTGGCCTTGGCCCCAGTGCTGCACCCGGCCTGGCAAAATCCCCGGTTGGTGCAGGCCTCGCGCCAGCCTACGCCTTCCTGGTAGTAGCGCGCCGACAGCGCCGCATTGGCCGCCGGCGACGTCCGGATGCCCAGCGTTTCGCAGCCGCGCTGCATCAGCTGGGCGGCCCCGTTCAGAGGCAGCGGCGCCAAAGGGTAGCCCTTGCGGCGGGCGGCCCCCCAGGGATACGGCGTGGGGCCGGAAATACCCAGAAACTGTTCCAGCTCTTCGTAGTAGGGCTCCAGCTCGTCGTAGCCAAAGGGCCAGTCGACGCCCACGCCGAAGTCGCGGTGCAGGTGCAGGTCGGCGGGCTGGGGGCGCGGGGTGTAAGCCGTGTAGTGCAGCGTGGAGCCGCCCACGCCGATGCCGGAGTTGTTTTTGCCGAAAGCCACCGGATCCTGGCCGGCCGACAGCCGCTCATCGTTCCAGAACAGATATTCCTGGGCTTTTTCGTCGGTGGCAAAGTCCTTTTTCGGGTCGTGCCAGGGGCCGGCCTCCAGCGCCACTACTTTCAGGCCGGCCATAGCCAGCCGGGCCAGCAGCGGTGCGCCCCCGGCCCCGGTGCCAATTACGATGCAGTCGACTCCCTCGGCGGGCAGCGGAATTTCCAGCGGCGCGGGCTGCGGCACGATGGTACCGGCCGGCTCGGCTCCTTCTGCCACCAGACTCCGCAGCAGCGGGTCCTGAATTTCGGTTTCTACCGGATTTACAATGCCTTCTTCCAGGATTTCTTCGTCGGGCATGAGTCGTGTACTTATGAAATAATGGAAGGAAAAGGAAGCGGGTCGGTGCGTGGGCGCAGCTGGCGGCGCAGGCAAACCAATGCGCTACAACAAAACGCCAGCCGCCCCAAACCCTGTCTTACCGGTTCGCCTCTGGTTCGCGGGGCTCGGTTTCGTTGAGGCCGAGACGGGTCCAGCCGGGCACGTCGGCCATACCTACGTAGCCGATTTCCTCCTGGGCCAACGGGTGAGCGTAATACGTATCGGTCAGTTCGGCCAGCAGCTCCTCGAAGAAGCGGCCGGCGGGCACGGTTTGCCAGGCGTCGCCGGGAGCCTGCTCGTCCTGCACGGCTTGCAGCACGGCGTCCTGCTGTTCCGGACTCAGGCGCTCAAAGTCCTGCTGAAACATTGCCTGGGCACTTTCCCGGATGCCGCCCAGGCCCAGCCGGTAGGCTTCGCGGTCGGGGGGCATCACGTCGTAGCGCCAGCCGTCGGAGCCGCCCGCCAGCAGGCGCTGATCCAGGGCCGGGGCCAGCTCGATGGGTTCGGGGCGGTCGGGCTGCGGAAACAGGCGCGCGGCTACGGCCCGCAGCAGGGCGTAGGTAGCGGGGTCGAAAAACTGCGGCGTGTAGGGCGGCGCGTTCAGGCGGGCTTGCAGGGCCGCCCGCGTGGCCTCGGTTACCAGCTCGGTCGTCAGCAGTGCCCGCACCGTGCCCTCGGGATAAAAGGAAGAAGCCATAGCAAAGAGAAAATTAAGAAGCCCAGGGCCATTCTTTACTGACGAGCTAAGCCGCCCGAAGGTTATTGCGCGGGCAGCTCGGTTCACTGCAGTAACCCGGCAAAGCCGGTTTTGTGGGACGCCTTGCGGAAATAATCAATGCTATAGCAGCCTGCTTTTCGGCGCAGCAAACCCAGCGGAACCGATAGACCCGGTACGGCACGCACTTTTTGGCACGAGTAGCTACCGGCACTGCACTGGCTTTTATCTATCTTGAACAAGATTTTCTACCATCTGCAACTTCTTTCCTCTTGCGTATGAAGCAACTTCTCTACACACTGCTCGCCCTGGGCTTGGCGCACACCGCTTCGGCCCAGCTTACGGGCACCAAAACCATTGACCCCGGCGGAATGGGTGCGACCAACTACGTCAGCTTCGGGGCGGCCGTAGCGGCGCTGAACGCCGGCGGCGTGGGCGCTACGGGCGTTACGTTTCAGGTGAAAAGCGGCGTCGTATTCGCGGAGCTGGTGCCGGCCATTACGGTTAGCGGCACGGCAGCCGGCCGCATCGTGTTTCAGAAAGACGGCCCCGGGGCCAACCCCAAGCTGCAGGGAGCCGGCGCGGGCGCTACCGACGCGGGTATTACCCTGGATGGTGCCGACTACGTGACCTTCGACGGTATCGACGTGACCGATGCCGCTACCAATACCACGCCGACCCAGCAGTTGGAGTTTGGCTTCTGGCTAAAAAGCGGCGCCACTAACAACCTCGTGCAGAACAGCACCGTGGACCTGAACCGCGCCAACACCACCAAAACCTACGGAGTGTATGTGCAGGACGGCAATAACAACCTGAACCGCTTCCTGTCCAACACCGTGCAGGACTGCTACTACGGCTACAACTTCGACGCCGGCACCACGCTCTATGATAACGGCAACGAAATCGGGGCCGGTGCTACGGGCACCAGCCGCGTGCTGAACATTGGCGCTCCTGCCACGGGCGGGCCCACGGGCATCGTGTACGGCATCTACCTCCGCTCCCAGACCAGCGTGAAAGTGTCGGCTACGGACGTAGGCGGCCTGACCGGCCCCAGCGCGGTGTATGGCATCTACTCGACCGGCACCAACAACACCGCCGACATATTTGACAACCGGGTGCATGCCATGACGGTGACGGGCAGTTCGTCGGCGACGCAGGGCATTTATGTGAATAGCGGCGTCACGCACAGCATTTACCGCAACTACACCTACGACATCACCGCCAACGGCGCTACGGGCTTCGCCTCGGGCATTGATATCACGGCCGGCACGACGAATAATGTGTACAATAATTTCATCTACGACATCAAGGCTCCGGCCAGCACGGCCGGCACGTCGGTGCGGGCGCTCAGCTTCCGGGGCGGCACCAACAACTACTGCTACCACAACACGGTGGTGCTCAACTACACCCCGACGGCCGCCACCAACAAAAGCGGCGCGCTCTACATCTCGGGCACCACGCCGCTCGACATCCGCAACAACATCTTCGTGAACCTGGTGACGCTGCCCAGCGGCGGCGGCGGGGTGGCGGCGGCGTTCTTCAAAAGCACCGCCGTACTCACCACTATGGCGGCGGCTTCCAACAACAACCTGTTTTACGCCGGCCCGCCTTCGGCCGAGAAACCCATTTTCTACGCGCCCACCACGGTAGCTACCGTCGACCAGACGCTGGCCCAGTACAAGGCCCGCGTAGCCCCCGCCGACCAGAGCGCCATGACGGAAAACGTCCCGTTCATTAACCCCCTGACCGACCCCCACCTGCAGCCCGGCGCGGCCACGCAGGCCGAAAGCGGCGGCTTGAGCCTGGTGGCGGCCCCCTTGCCCGTGCCGACCGACATCGACGGCAACGCCCGTACCGTAGCCACGCCTGACCTGGGAGCCGATGAGGGCACGTTCCAGCTAGTGGACCTGACGGGGCCGAGCATTGCGTACCAGCCGCTGCCCAGTACGGCCAGCTTCGGCAACCGTCCGTTGAGCGGCGTCAGCATCACGGACCCGCGCGGCGTAAACGTGAGTGCCGGGCTGGCTCCGCGCCTGTACTACAAGAAGAAGACTGATGCCAGCGTGTTTACCGCGCCCAACAATGCCACCGGCAACGGCTGGAAATGGACGGAAGGCACCGCCGGCACGGTTCCCACGTTCAGCTTCGTTCTGGACGTGAGCAAGTTACAGACCGGCCCGGCCCCCAACGACTCGATTCAGTACTTCGTGGTAGCCCAGGACCTGGCCGCTACGCCCAACGTCAGCGCCCTGCCTGGTGCGGGCTTTGCCGCCACCTCGGTGGCCGCCATTACCAGCGCCCCCACCAAGCCCTATGCTTACCGCGTGCTGGCTTTGTTGAGCGGCATCAAAACCGTGGGCGCGGCCGCTACGGCCGACTACCCCACGCTGACGGCCGCCGTAGCCGACCTGAACAACAAGGAGCTGGGCGGAGCGCTGGTGCTGCAACTGCTGGACGCCACCTACCCCACCGAAACCTTCCCGATTACCTTCAATGCCAACACCGGCTCCAGCACCGCTAATTCGGTAACGGTGCGCCCCGCGCCCAACCGCAGCGCGGCCCTCACGGCCCCCGCTACTGCCACCACGCCGCTGTTCATCATCGATGCCAGCAACGTGACCCTGGAAGGGGCCACGGCTAACACGAACAGTGGCAGCCTGACGCTGACCAACAACGGCACGGCAGCCAGCAGCGGCGGCGTATTCGTGACGGGCAACGACGTGACAGTGCGCGGCCTGGGCATTACTGGCGGCGGCGGGGCAGCAGGCTACGGCGTGGCCTTCAGCGGCGCTACCAATGGCACCGTGCGCGGCTGCACCATCATGCGCACCGGCACCGGCATCCAGTCCCAGACCAGCTGCGTCAACTTCACGGCGGCCAATAACACCATTGGCAGCAGCGCGGCCACGGAAAAAATCGGCACCAGCGGCATTGTAGTAGTTGCTACGCAGGGCTTCGCGCTTACCAACAACAACGTGGTGGGCGTCACGCGGGCCGTCAGTCCTTCGGTGGCGGGCATTGTGGTGGCCACTACCTCCACCGACGGCCTCATTGCCAACAACCAGATTCGGGACATTGTACACACCGGCACGGGCACTTCCAGCAGCTTCGGGGCCTTTGGCATCCGGCTCTCGGCCAGCAGTACGGCCGCCAATATCTCGGTGGTCAACAACACCATTTCCGACCTGCTGAGCACCGGCGACGATGGCGTGGCTTTCACGCCGCAGGGCCTGTACCTGACGGCGGGTGGCGGCTACAAGCTGGGCTTCAACACGGTGCGCCTCACTGGCACCATCGCCGCAGGCACCACGCCCATTTCTGCAGCCGTGACCATTGCCAGTACCGTGACTGACGTGACGCTGGTCAACAACATCCTGGTAAATCAGCAAACCTCGACGCCGGCCGCCGGCAAAAGCTACGCGCTGTACGTGGCCGGTACTACTTCGCCCTTTACTCTCATCGACAACAACGCCTATTCCGCCCCCGATGGCAAGGCCCGTCTGGCCTACCTGAACGGCGCGGAACGCCCTACGCTGGCCGCTCTGCGCACCGCCACCGCCCAGGACGCCAGCAGCCTGGTCACCAACCCGGTATTCAGCCTGATTCTGCCCGGCGACCTGCGGCCGGTGGCCAACTCCAATTGTAACCTCGACGGCAAAGCCCGGCCCGTGGCCGGCGTAACCATTGACTTTGCCGGCAACCCGCGCAACGCCACCACGCCCGACATCGGCGCGTTTGAGTTTGCCGCTACGGCCCGCACGGCTCCGGTCGCCCCGAACCAAGTCGGTATTCAGAATCAAACCATTCCCAACCTGATGGCTACGCCCGCACCCGCCGGCACGGCCGTGTGGTACACCGATGCCGCCCTTACCCAGCGCGTGTTTGCCGGTTCCAGCTTTGCCACCGGTCGCACCGCCCAGGGCCTCTACACCTACTACGTGGTCGATTCGCTGAATGCCTGCGTGAGTCCGGCTACCACTGTGCGCCTCACCATTCTGGGGCCAAACGCCACCGTGGCGGCGTTGCGCGAGCTGACAATCTCCTGCTACCCCAACCCCGCCCACGACGATCTGACGTTAGCGGTGGAAGGCCCGGCCCGCACTATTGTAGTGGAGCTGCTCGATGCGTTGGGTCGCCCGGTGCTGCACCAGCAGGTGCGCCACGATGCGCCCGCAACCCGGCACCCGGTAGCGGTGCAGGGCTTGGCCAAAGGAATGTACCTGCTCCGTCTCAGCACTGAAGGCCAGACGACCGGCCGACGTATCGTACTGGAGTAAACAGATTAGTTTTCGACGCTAAAAAGGCGCTTCCGGCATGGAAGCGCCTTTTTTAATGTTTAGGTTGTAGACTTGTTCCTGAATTAGGAACCGATGCTAACATTCGGCTGTCATGCTCATCTGACGTCCGCTTGTCGAAGCATCTCTACCGCCATGTTAAGTAGTATTGCGGTAGAGATGCTTCGACAAGCGGACGCCAGATGAGCATGACGTTCTTTTTTCGTTTCGCTTTATTCAGGAACAACTCTTGTATGTAAAGACTCAGGCTGTCATGTCGAGCAACGCGAGACATCTCGCGTGCCACAGTAATCAGATACTATTGCGACAGAGATGCTTCGGCTACGCGGACGTCAGATGAGCAGGACGAAAGTGGCGTTTTCGGACTTGGACTTACTGGTCGCTGGAGAGCTTGCCACCGGTGACGTGCACCAGGCTACCGGTCATAAAGCTGCCATCCTGGGAGGCCAGCAGCACGTAGGCCGGGGCCAGCTCCTCGGGCTGGCCGGGCCGGGCCAGGGCCACTTCGTAGCCGAACTTGGCAATTTCCTCAATCGGCATCGTGGCCGGGATGTTGGGCGTCCAGACAGGGCCGGGCACCACGCAGTTTACCCGGATGTTGCGCGGCCCCAGGTAGGTGGCCAGCGACTTGGTGAGGGCATGAATGGCCGACTTGGTGCAGGTGTAGTCGATGAGCAGCGGATTGCCGGTGAGCCCCACGATACTGCCCGTGTTGATGATGGAGTCGCCGGCCTGCAGGTGGGGCAAGGCGGCCTGGGCCATCCAGATATAGCCCAGAATATTGGTATCGAAGGTGCGGCGAATCTGTTCTTCAGTCACATCCTCAAACTTCTCCTGCGCCATCTGGAAGGCAGCATTATTCACCAGAATATTGAGGCCGCCCAGCTCGGCGCGGGTGCGGCGCACGGCCTGGCGGCACTGCTCCGAGTCGCGCACGTCGAGGCGCAGGAGCAGGCATTTGCGGTGGCGCTTCTCCACCTGCCGCTTGGTTTCCTCGGCATCCACGTCGTTTTCGTTGTAGAGCACCGCCACGTCGGCTCCTTCGAGTGCAAAAGCAATGGCCACCGCCCGCCCGATACCCGAGTCGGCACCGGTGATGAGAGCCACTTTTCCTTCCAGCTTTCCAGCGGCCTTGTAGTTGGCAAAGTCCGTGTCGGGCTGCAGCTTCATATCGGCTTGCTTGGCCGGATACGGCAGCTTTTGCGCCGCCTGTTTCATGTCCTTGGCCGTGGGGCGCTTTTCGGGCTTGGTGGCGGGGCTGGCTTTCTTGACGGGAGCTTTGGCGGGAGCGGCAGTTTTTTTGGCAGGCATAGCGCGGCAGAATAAAGATGGAGCTTTGGCTTACGCGAAAACCCGGAAAAAGCTGCAAGTGAAGCGTTTTACGCCAGGATTTTGCAGCAAGCGCACCATGCAAGAATGCAGTATCCCATACGCTTGGTGCCGCCCATCTTCGCACCATGCCGTTGCACAAGCAGCACCAAACGACACCCAACCGGCGCGGGTGCCATGACGCAAAGGAGCACAGCACGGCGTTATTCCCACCAAAAAAAGCCCTGGCCCGCAGAGAAGCGAGTCGGGGCTTTTTTTTAGATTCTGCTGGCCAACTATACCGTCGTTGCCTGCTTAGCCAGCACCGGATAGTCGGTGTAGCCCTCGGGGCCGGGCGTGTAAAACAAGTCCGGATTGGGTTGGACCAGCTCGGCATCCTGCTGCATGCGCTCCACCAGGTCGGGGTTGGAGATGAAGGGGCGGCCAAATGTGATAAGGTCACCTTTGCCGCTTTGCAGATCCTGCTCGGCGCGCTGCTTGTCGTAGCCGCCGCTCAGAATCAGCGTGTTCGTAAACCGCTCCCGGATGCCGGCTACCAGCTCGGCCGGCACCTTGGGCGCACCCATGCTGGAGTGATCCACGAGGTGCAGATATACCAGATTCAGCGCCTGCAGCTGCTCGGCCAGATACAGGTACTGCGCATCCAGCTCATCAAACGGCTTCAGGTCGCCGGCCACGCTGTGGGGCGAGAGGCGAATACCAACCCGCTCGGCCCCAATAGCACCAATGACGGCCTCGGCTACTTCCAACACGAATCGGCTACGATTTTCGATGCTGCCGCCGTACTCGTCGGTGCGCTGGTTGGCGGCCGGATTCAGGAACTGCTCGAGCAGGTAGCCGTTGGCGCCGTGCAGCTCTACGCCATCGAAACCGGCTTCGATGGCCAGCTTGGCGCTGTGGGCGTGCTGCTGCACCAGGGCTTTCACCTCGGCCGTGGTCAGGGCGCGGGGCGCGGGCTGGGGCTGCAACTGCTCCTGGTCGGTCCACATTTCGCCGGCGGCGGCAAGGGCCGAAGGCGCTACCATTTCGGCGCCGGCTGGCAGATTCAACGGGTGGGCAACGCGGCCAGTGTGCATGAGCTGCACGAAAATATGGCCGCCCTTAGCGTGCACGGCGTCCGTCACCAGCTTCCAGCCCGCCACCTGGGCGGCATTGTATAAGCCCGGAATGCGGGAGTAGCCCAGGCCGTTGGCATCCGGCGAAGTGCCTTCGGTGATGATGAGGCCCGCTCCGGACCGCTGGCCATAATAGGTAGCCATCAGGGCGTTGGGCACGTTGCCGATGGCCCGGCTGCGCGTGAGCGGTGCCATCACCACGTGGTTGGTCAGGCTCAACGAGCCGAGCTGGGCAGGAGCAAAAAGGTTGGCAGTGGTCATAAAGTACAGATGTAGTGGTGGCCTCGTGAAAGAATACCGTACGCAACAGCCCGGGGCGCGAGGAGTTGCAAAGGTTATGGCTTCAGGATACTTTTGTCAAGTAGGTACCTTTTCGTAAGGCAGGTTTCTTTTGGTAACTAAAATTGATAATCAGGCACATAGTTTTATGCTCAACGCAAAGAAAGAGTTCGTGTGTCCCACCACGGCAGCGCTGGACGTGCTGGGCGGCAAGTGGAAAATCTTTATTCTGATGCTGCTCAAAGACCAGACGCTCCGGTTTGGCGAGCTGCAAAAGCGCATTCCAAAGGTGACGCAGAAGATGCTGACCCAACAGCTGCGGGAGCTGGAAGAAGCCGGGCTGCTGCACCGGCAGGTATTCGCCGTCATTCCGCCCCGGGTCGAATACCGCCTCACCGAACACGGCCAGACGCTGAAACCCGTGCTCGAATCATTGCACATGTGGGGCATCCTGCACCGCGAAGCGCGGGGCCAAGCCCCGCTTGCGCCCTCCGATGACTCTTGTGGTATGGTGGCGGGCAGCGGTACGCCCGCGGCGCCGGTGTTGGCCGTGGCTTCCTGAGGCGGCCCGTATGATTTCCAACGTTTCCTGGCCCGTTCTCAACCGACTTGCCTTCGGCCTGGCCGTGCTACTGCGCTGGGCCCACGAGCTGGCAATGCCCGCCCTCACCCGCGACATGCAGACCCAGACCGAAAGCGCCGTAAATCTGCTGCGCGGCCATGGCGTGAGCTTGGCCCGCACCAACTGGCAAGACCTTTCGGCCCCGATTTTTGAGCCGCTCAACCTCTGGCCGCCCGGCTATGCCTGGCTGATGGCGGGCCTGTTACGGTGGGTGTCGCCGGAGTTTCTGGTAGCCATGCAAAGTATGCATTGGGTGGGGCTGCTGGGGCTGCTGCTGGCGTGGTGGCATCTGCTCAAGCCCCTGAAAAATGTGCTGGTGCCTTACGCCCCGACGGTCATTTTTCTGTTCTGGGGTCTGAGCAATGCGCCCTTTCATCTGCTTTTTGGCACTGATCTGCTAGCGCTGGCTTTTTACACGGGTGGGCTGGCGGTGCTGTTTACTATCCTCGCGCAGCCAGCCGGGCAGCGCGCTTGGGCGCGGCCTACGGGGGCAGCCTTGCTGATGGTTGGGCTGGGCTTCGCAGCTTGCCTGTTCCGATTCGCGTATTACCCGCTGGCTTTCTTGCTGCCCGTGGTGCTGTTGCTTTTCGGTTGGCGCTGGCGGCCCCGGCTGGTGCAGCCGGCGCTGGCGGGACTTCTGTTTTTGGTGGCACTCGTTGGCGGTCTGCTCCTGTACCAGTCCCACGTTGCGGGCGACGCTTATTACATCACGAAGTTCTACACCCAGCTCACGACCGAGCCCGTCAGCGCCGCCACGCTGGGCTTGTACTGGAACCACTTGCTGCAGTTCGACCCCATTCTATTTCACAGCTTCTTCTCCAATGAGCTGGATTTTGGCCGGATTCCGCGTGGAAATGCAGTGCGCCTTGTAATGATAGGGCTCATTTCGGTGGTAGTGGCTGCGGTGCTGTGGCGGGGCTTGCGGCAGGAGTGGCGGGCGGCCTACCGCCGGGGCCGGTTCTGGCCCACACGCCGGATGCTGTTTCACCTGTTGGCGGGCGGCACGGCCGTTGTTTGCAGCAGCTTGCTGGTGGCTATTTCGTTGCGCTATCCGGCGGCGCTGGTCGGCTGGTTTGCCGGGGGCCAATGGACCTACGTGGCCGACACCCGCTACTTTCTGCCGGCATTCCTGAGTATTTCGGCCATGCTGCTGGTGCTGGTGCTAGGCCGGCCTCCACAGCTGCGGCCGGCACTCCGGGGAGCCGCTGGGGGCCTGCTGGTTGCCTCGCTCCTACTTTCGCTCGTTACCCGCGACCGGCGCACGGCCCAGAACCTGCTTCAGCCGCCCGCCTTTTTCATCGACCGCGCCCAGGGCCATACCACCGATGTGCAGCGGCTCGACCACTTCCTACGCACCGTACACCCCGGCGAACCGATAATTCTAGGCCGTAACTACTACAACAAGCGTGTAGAAATAGCCGCGCGACTGGCGGGCCACATCATCCTGGATGCCGATTCATTGCTGGCCCACCAACCACTGCGCACCACCAAACCAGTGATGATGCTCTTCGACCTGAATGCTGCCACGCCACCTACGCCGGCTGTAGCGGCGTTTCTGCGGCGGCATAAGGCCCGGCAGCGCCTGCGGCTACCCGAGGTGCAGGCAACTATTCTGACGTTGAAAATTCAGCCGAATGATGAGCTGTGAGTGGTTGACCAGCAGTAGCTTTCGTCTATAAATTCCAGTAAAAAGCCCTGCTACGGTGCATCCGTAGCAGGGCTTTTTACTGGGTAGCGAGTCCCGTTGTTAGCGGGTGGCCACTGCCGCTTCCGTCAGGGCCGGATAATCGATGTAGCCTTCGTCATCACCGCCGTAGAACGTGGCTGGATCGGGTGTATTGAGCGCTGCGCCCTGCTGATAACGCTCCACCAAGTCAGGATTGGCGATGTAAGGAATGCCAAAGGCAATCATATCTGCCTCTTTGTTTTCCAGCGCGGCCTCGGCCGTTTGCTGGGTGTAGCCGCCGTTCAACAGGAAGGGGCCGGTGAAAATCTTACGCAGATGCGGGCCTACCGGCTCCTGTCCCGGCTGGGCGGCCATAGGGTGACCGGGCAGGGCCTCAATCACGTGCAGATACGCCAGCCCGAGCTTATTCAGTTGCTCGGTGACGTAGCTGAACGTTGCCAGCCGGTCGGAGTCGTTGATGCCGCCCACGGCACCCGTCGGCGACAGGCGAATGCCCACCCGGTCGGCACCGAATACGGCGGACGCCGCCTGCACTACTTCCAGGGCGAAGCGGGCACGGTTTTCCACGCTGCCGCCGTACTCGTCTGTGCGCTGGTTGGTGCCATCCTGAATAAATTGATCCACGAGGTAGCCATTGGCCCCGTGGATTTCTACGCCATCGAAGCCGGCTGCTTTGGCGTTTTCGGCGGCGCGGCGAAAGTCCTCCACAATAGCTTTCACCTCGGCTGTTTCCAAGGCGCGGGGCGTTGGAATCTCTTCCATGCCTCTGCCCGTAAAGGCCTGCACGTTCGTGGGCTTCACCGCCGACGGAGCCACCGGCAATTCGCCATTATGAAAAGTGGGGTGCGAGATGCTGCCCACGTGCCAGATCTGCATAAAGATGCGGCCCCCGGCTGCATGCACGGAGTCCGTGACCTTTTTCCAGCCCGCTACCTGGGCTGCCGAATAAATACCGGGCGTATAAATGTAGCCCACACCTTGGGGCGAGATTTGGGAGCCCTCGGTGATGAGCAAGCCGGCCGAGGCCCGCTGGGTGTAGTATTCGACGGTCGAATCGGTGGGGACGCTGCCGTCGTTTTTAGCCCGGCTACGGGTCATCGGGGCCAACACGAGACGGTTGGGCAATGTAAGCGCGCCCATGGTGAAGGGCGTAAAGAGGTTCGCGGAATGGGTCATGGGGAAGAGAATCACTATGGTAAAAGCAACAACCCTATTTAGTTGCAAGCTATTTAGTTGCTCACAACTAATAGACCACTTGAAAAGTTTTCTGTTATTATCTCACTGCTGCTACTTGCGGGCAACTACGACCTGAGACTTGTATTCCGCTCGTTGCGCTCGTATCTTCGTGATGTTACTTATCCAGAAAGACCGAGGGACTGGGCCCGACGACGTCTTGGCAACCTGATAAACAAGGTGCCAACTCCCATTTCGGCGTTTCGGCGGCGAATAAAGATAAGTACCGGACTCGCCCTTGCGCGGCTCTTTCTGGATAGGCTTTTTGGTACCGCCTTTTTAGCTGAGAAACCGCTATGCAACCGACGCCCCGCCCCGACTCCCCGCTTTACGCTATCCTTCAGCAGCGCATTCTCGTGCTCGATGGCGCCATGGGCACCATGATTCAGCGCCACCCGCTGGACGAGGCCGACTTCCGCGGCGCCCGCTTTGCGGATCATCCCAAGCCCCTGCGCGGCAACAACGACCTGCTCAGCCTCACCCGCCCCGACATCATCCGCGGCATCCACCACGACTACTTCGCCGCCGGGGCCGACATGGTGGAAACCAATACCTTCAGCGGCACCACCATCGCCCAGGCCGATTATGGTTTGGAGCATATCGTGTATGAGCTCAACTTCGAATCAGCCCGGATTGCCAAAGAGGTAGCCGACGAATTCACCGCCCGCGAGCCGCACAAGCCGCGCTTCGTGGCCGGGGCCGTGGGGCCCACCAACCGCACCGCTTCCCTGTCGCCCGACGTGAACCGGCCCGGCTTCCGCGCCGTGACCTTCGACGAGCTGGCCGCGGCTTACCTCGAGCAGGTGCGCGGCCTCATCGACGGCGGCTCCGACACGCTGCTCATCGAAACCATCTTCGACACGCTCAACGCCAAGGCCGCCCTGTACGCGGTGCAGAAGTTCTTCGACGAGGGCGGCAAAGTGGTGCCGGTCATGATTTCGGGCACCATCACCGACGCCTCCGGCCGCACGTTGTCGGGCCAGACGGTGGAAGCCTTCTGGAACTCCATCAGCCACCTGCCCCTGCTGAGCGTGGGGCTGAACTGCGCCCTGGGGGCCGACCAGCTCCACGTCTACGTCAAGGAGCTAAGCCGGATTGCCGACGTGCACATTTCCGCCTACCCCAACGCCGGCCTGCCGAATGCTTTTGGCGGCTACGACGAGTCGGCCCAGGAATTCGCGGCCGTAGTCGAGAATTACCTGAAGGAAGGCATCGTGACAGTGGCCGGGGGCTGCTGCGGCACCACGCCCCAGCACATTGCCGAGCTGGCGAGGCTGGCCGCGAAATACCAGCCGCGGAAGCTGCCCACCGTGCCCCGCGCTACCCGCCTGGCCGGCCTGGAGCCGTTCGGCATCTACCCCGACAGCCTGTTTGTGAACGTGGGCGAGCGGTGCAACGTGACCGGCTCCCGGGCCTTTGCCCGCCTCATCCGCACCGGCTCCTACGAGGCCGCCCTGCAGGTGGCCCGCGACCAGGTGGAAGGCGGCGCCCAGGTGCTCGACGTGAACATGGACGAGGGCATGCTCGACTCCGAGCAGGCCATGACGACGTTTCTGAACCTGATTGCCTCCGAGCCCGACATTTCCCGGGTGCCGGTGATGATTGACTCCTCGAAGTGGACCGTGCTCGAAGCCGGCCTGAAGTGCGTGCAGGGCAAGAGCATCGTTAACTCGATTTCGCTGAAAGAAGGCGAGGACGTATTCCGGCAGCACGCCCGCACCGTGCGTCAGTACGGGGCCGCCGTGGTGGTCATGGCCTTCGACGAAACCGGCCAGGCCGACACGTTTGAGAAGAAAATTGCGGTGTGCAAGCGCAGCTACGACATTCTGGTGAACGAAGTGGGCTTCCCGCCCCAGGACATCATCTTCGACCCCAACATCCTCACGGTGGGTACCGGCATGGAGGAGCACCGCAACTACGCCCTCGACTTTATCGAGGCCGTGCGCTGGATCAAGGCCAACCTGCCCGGGGCGCTGACTTCCGGCGGCATCAGCAACATCAGCTTCTCCTTCCGCGGCAACGACGTGGTGCGCGAGGCGATTCACTCCAGCTTCCTCTACCACGCCATCCGCGCCGGCCTGGATATGGGCATCGTGAACCCCAGCCAGCTGGCCGTGTACGACGAGGTGCCTAAAGACCTGCTGGGGCTGGTGGAAGACGTGCTGCTCAACCGCCGCGCCGACGCCACCGAGCGCCTCGTCGACTTCGCCGAAACCGTGCAGCAGAAAGGCAAGGTCGAAGTGGTGGCTGATGCCTGGCGCAGCCTGCCCGTGGCCGAGCGGCTCCAGCACGCCCTGGTGCGCGGCATCACCGAGTTTATCGACCAGGACACCGAGGAAGTGCGCCAGCAGGTGGGCCGGCCTTTGGAAGTTATCGAAGGCCCGCTGATGGCCGGCATGAACGTGGTCGGGGACCTGTTCGGGGCCGGCAAGATGTTCCTGCCCCAGGTCGTGAAGTCGGCCCGGGTGATGAAAAAGGCCGTGGCCTACCTGGAGCCCTACCTGCTGGCCGACAAGCGCGGGCAGGAGCGGCAGACGGCCGGCAAAATCCTGCTGGCCACGGTGAAAGGCGACGTGCACGACATCGGTAAGAACATCGTGGGCGTGGTGCTGGCCTGCAACAACTTCGACATCGTGGACCTGGGCGTGATGGTACCGCTGGAGCGGATTCTGGACGAGGCCGTGAAGCAGCAGGTCGACATCATCGGCCTCAGCGGCCTGATTACGCCCAGCCTCGATGAGATGGTGTACGTGGCCCAGGAAATGGAGAAGCGCGGCCTGAAAACGCCCCTGCTCATCGGCGGCGCCACCACGTCGCGCCTGCACGCGGCCGTGAAAATCGCGCCCAACTACTCCGGCCCCATCGTGCACGTCCACGACGCGTCCCGCTCGGTGGGCGTGGCCGCCAGCCTGCTGGGCTCCAGCGCCGAAGCCTACGGCCGCACCGTGCGCGACGAGTACACCAGCCTGCGCCAGGATTACGCCAGCCGCCAGCGCGACAAAAACTACCTGCCCATCGAAGCCGCCCGCGCCAACGGCTTCCAGGCCGACTGGGCTACCGCACCCATCACCAAACCCACGTTTCTGGGCACCAAAGTCCTCGACCACTACCCGCTGGCCGAGCTGGCCGAGTACATCGACTGGACGCCGTTTTTCCACACCTGGGAGCTGAAGGGCCGCTACCCGCGCATCCTGGACGACGCAACCCTGGGCGAAGCCGCCACCAGGCTTTTCGCCGACGCCCAGGCCATGCTGCAAAAAGTCATTGCCGAAAACCTGCTGACGGCTCGCGCCGTGGTCGGCTTCTGGCCCGCCAACACTGTGGGCGCCGACACCATCGAAATCTACGCCGACGACCAGCGCCAGCAGGTGACGACCGAGTTCTTCACCCTGCGCCAGCAGGGCGAGAAGGGTCCGACCATTCCCAACCTGGCCTTTTCCGACTTCCTGGCCCCCAAAGACTCGGGCCGGGCGGACTATATCGGCGGCTTTGCCGTCACGGCCGGACTGGGCATCGAGAAGCTGATCGAGCAGTTTGAGGCCGACCACGACGACTACTCCAGCATCATGATTAAGGCCCTGGCCGACCGGCTGGCCGAGGCCTTTGCCGAGCGCCTGCACCAGCGGGTGCGGGAGGAGTTCTGGGGCTACTCGGCCGGGGAGAAGCTGACCAAGGAAGAGCTGATTCAGGAGCAGTACCGCGGCGTGCGGCCCGCCCCCGGCTACCCCGGCTGCCCCGACCACACCGAGAAAATCACCCTGTTCCAGCTCCTCGACGCCGACCAGCAAACCGGCATCATCCTCACCGAAAACCTGGCCATGTACCCCGCCTCGTCGGTCAGCGGCCTTTACTACGCCCACCCCGACAGCCGCTACTTCGGCCTCGGCAAAATCGGCAAGGACCAGGTGACCGACATTGCCGGGCGCAAGAACATGCCGGTGCCGGAGCTGGAGCGGTGGTTGTCGCCGAATTTGAATTACGAGGTGGCGAGTAGTGCGCCTCACCCCCCGGCCCCCTCTCCGAAAGAGGAGAGGGGGAGCCAGACGACAACGCCAGCTGCCGAGCATTTTTACCCGCAGGATAAAGTTCTTACGGCCGATAAGCGGCAGTACGGCAAGCTGGACCTGAAAGGACGAAGCCAGGAAATGCGGCAGCAGCCCACGGAAGCGGAAGAAGTGCTCTGGCAGGCGTTGCGCGACAATAAGTTGGGCTCGAAGTTTCGCCGCCAGCACAGCATTGACCGCTACATCGTGGACTTTGTCAGCATTGGCTCCAAGCTGATTGTGGAGGTGGACGGCGACGTGCATCAGCAGTCCGATCAGGCCGCTTATGACCAGGGACGCACGGCCTTGCTGACGGAACTGGGCTATCAGGTTCTGCGCTTTCCCAACGAGCAGGTAACTCAGCGTCTTCCCGAAGTGCTGGCGGCTATTAAAGCCCTCCTGCCCGTTTCTGCCAACTAACTCTTTACTCTTGTCTGCAATCAGCCGTCTGGCACCCCCTCTCCTCTTTCGGAGAGGGGCCCGGGGGGTGAGGCGTCCAAGTCGCGCCACCACGACCATGAAAGTAACCGAACACCTGTCCCGCGCCGACGGCAAAACGCTGTTTTCCTTCGAAGTGCTGCCGCCCCGCAAGGGCGAGAACATCCAGACGCTCTTCTCCAACATTGAGCCGCTGCTGGAATTCAAGCCGCCGTTTATCGACGTCACCTACCACCGCGAGGAGTACGTGTACCGTCAGCATCCCAACGGCCTGCTGGAGAAGAAGACCGTGCGCCGCCGCCCCGGCACCGTGGGCATCTGCGCGGCCATCAAAAACCGCTTCGACGTGGACACCGTGCCCCACCTGATCTGCGGGGGCTTCTCGAAGGAGGAAACCGAAAACGCCCTCATCGACCTCAACTTCCTGGGCATCGACAACGTGCTGGCCCTGCGCGGCGACCCCATCAAAAGTGAAGGCCACTTCAAGCCCGAGCCCGACGGCCACGCCTACGCCTGCGACCTGATCGGGCAGATGGCCAACCTCAACAAGGGCGAGTATCTGGATGAGGAGCAGGATGATACCTGGGCTACCAACTTCTGCATCGGCACGGCCGGCTACCCCGAAAAGCACTTTGAGGCGCCCAACTACGGCGCCGACCTGCGCTACCTCAAGCATAAGGTCGACCGCGGCGCCGAGTACATCGTGACCCAGATGTTCTTCGACAACGAGCAGTTTTTCAGCTTCGAAAAGCGCTGCCGCGACGCCGGTATCACCGTGCCCATCATCCCGGGCCTGAAGCCGCTGACTACCAAGGGCCAGCTGACCATGCTGCCCCGCTCCTTCTACCTCAACATTCCGGAAGCGCTGGCCGAAGCCGTGCACCAGGCGCCCAACAACGAGGCGGCCCGGCAGATTGGCATCGAGTGGTGCGTTAACCAGAGCAAGGAGCTGATGGCCCACGGCGTGCCCTGCCTGCACTACTACTCCATGGGCAAGTCGGAATCCATCCGGCGGGTGGCGGCGGAGCTGTTCTAAACGGCCGGAGTTTCGGCCGGGGCGGGCGGCAGCTGCTGCAGGAGCTGCTCGAAGCTTTCGGCCCGCGGGCCGGCATAGATAGGATGGTGAAACGCGTCCAGCTTTTGCAGCAGATATAAAAGCTGGGCCCGCTCGGCGGGCGTCAGGTCGCCGGCAATAAGCTGGGCCGCCTGGTCCATCGGCCCAAATACCCGCCCGAGCACCTCCATGCCCAGAGCGGTGACGGTCAGCTGCTTGCTGCGGCGGTCGGTGGCGTGGGCCTGCTCGGCCACCAGGCCCCGCGCCAGCAGGCGTTTGATGACCTCGGTGCCGGAGGCCTTTTCGTGCATGTTGCGGGCAATCAGCTCCGTTTTCGACAACGGCTGGTGGCCAAATACGGTAGCCAGGTAGGCAAAGTCGTCGGGCGTAAGCAGAGGCGTGCCGGCCAGACCCAGCCGGATGTAGGCCCGGGCGTAGCGGTTCATGAAGATAATCAGCCGCCCGATGTCCGCCTCCGGCGACATTGGCGGGGCCGCTGCTACTGCGGCTTCCTGCGCACTGGTCGGCAAACTGTTCGGGACGGGAGCCGTGCGCGCATGCAGCCACGCGGCAAAGCTGGCCAGGTCGGCGGGCGCACCGCGGGTGGGGCGCAGCCGGTCAAATTCCTCGACCTGCTCCAGTAGCTGCTTTAGGAAGGAATAATTCATGCGTAGCGAGGTAACCAGCGGGCTGGGGAAAGGTATGAAAAAATTCTATTTAGTTTTAAAACATATTAATCGTCTTTAAGTTTGTGTGATATAACACTAAAGACTGTTTTTGCCATGCGACTTTTCTACGCGCTTACTTTGCTGATGCTGAGCATTGGCAACCTCAGTTTTGGCCAGAATACGGGCGTGCTCAGCGGCACCATCCGCGACCGGGCCACCCAGCAGCAGCTGCCCGGCGTGACGGTGGCGCTGGAAGGCACCAGCCTGGGCACGGCCACCGACGAGCAGGGCCGGTTCCGGCTGGCAGACATCCCGACGGGCAGCTACAACGTGCGCGTCTCCTTCGTGGGCTACGAGCCGCTGCTGCGCGCTAATACAGTCATTACCAGCGGCAACGCCAACATCGTGAGTCTGCAGCTGGCCCCGGCGGCGCAGGCCCTGGGCGAGGTGACCGTGACGGCCAGCCGCGCCATTCGGGTGGCCACGGCCGAAACGCCGCTGAGCGTGCAGCGCCTCAACGTGGAGGAAATCAAAAGCAACCCCGGCGGCAACTTCGACATTTCGAAGGTGGTGCAGGTGCTGCCCGGCGTGGGCGGCGGCGGCACGGGCGGCACCGCCGGCTTCCGCAACGACATTATTATCCGGGGCGGCGCGCCCAACGAAAACGTGTATTACCTCGACGGCATTGAGGTGCCCGTCATCAACCACTTCCAGACCCAGGGCAGCGCCGGTGGGCCGGCCGGCATGCTCAACGTGAGCTTTATCGAGGACGTGACGCTGAGCACCTCGGCCTTTGAGGCCCGCTACGACAACACGCTGAGCAGCGTGCTGCAGTTCCGGCAGCGCGACGGCAACCCCGACCGGGTGCAGGGCAACGTGCGCCTGAGCGGCACCGAAGTGGCCGGGACGCTGGAAGGGCCGCTGGCCCAAAACACCACCTTTCTGGCTTCGGTGCGCCGCTCCTATCTGCAGGTGCTCTTCAAGCTGATTGACTTGCCCATCCGGCCCGACTATTGGGACTCGCAGTTCAAAATTACCACCAAGCTTGGGTCCAAAACCACGCTTACGGCGCTGGGTCTGGGCGCCCTCGACCACTTTGAAGTAGCCGTGCCCCGCAAATCGACGCCTGAAAACACGTACTCCATCCGCAACACGCCCACCATCGACCAGTGGAACTACACCGTGGGCGTGAGCCTGCGGCAGCTGCTGGAGCGCGGCTACCTGAACCTGGCCCTGAGCCGTACCCAGCTCAGCAACCAGGCCGATTTCTTCGAGGGCGGCACCGAGTTTGCGGGCGACGAAAGCCGGCGCGTGCTGCTCACCCGCTCCGGCGAAACCGAGAACAAGCTCCGCCTCGACGTGAACCGCAGCCTGGGCAAGTGGCAGTACGCCTACGGGGCCGTGGGCCAGCTTATCGAGTACGACAACCGCTACTTCAACCGCCTGCGCCAGGCCGTGCTGAACCCCGACGGCTCGGTGCAGCAGCCGGCCGTGAGCGTGCAGTTCCAGTCCGACCTGCAGTTTGCCCGCTTCGGAGCCTTTGCCCAGGTAACGCGCCCCTTCCTGACCGACGACCGCCTGACGCTCTCGGCCGGGCTGCGCGCCGATGGCAACTCCTTCACCGAGGGCGGGGCCAACCTGCTGCGCACCTTGTCGCCGCGGGTGTCGGCCTCCTACGCGCTGGCTTCGCGCTGGAACCTGAACGCCAGCATCGGGCGCTACTACAAGATTCCGCCCTCCACCCTGCTCGGCTTCCGCGACGCGGCCGGCCAGCTCGTGAACCGGCCCAACCGCTACATCGGCAGCACGCACTACGTGGCGGGGCTGGAGTTTCTGCCCAGCGCCAGCCGCCGCTTCACGGTGGAAGGCTTCTGGAAGCAGTACAACCACTACCCGGTGAACACGCGCGACGGGATTTCGCTGGCCAACCTGGGCGGCGACTTCGTGGCCCTCGGCAATGAGGCTGTCACCAGCACCGGCCGCGGCCGGGCCTTCGGGGGCGAGTTTTTCTTTCAGCAGAAGCTGACCCGCAACCTGTTTGCCGTGACGTCCTACACGCTGTTCCGGAGCGAGTTTACGGGCCGCGATGGGCGCTACAAGCCCTCGGCCTGGGATACGCGCCACCTGGCTTCGGTGCTGCTGGGGCGCAAGTTTGGGCGGGGCTGGGAGCTGGGCGTGAAGTACCGCCTGGGCGGGGGCTCCCCCTACACGCCCTTCGACGACGCGGCCTCGCAGCAGAACTATCTTACCATCGGACAGGGTGTGCTCGACTATAGCCGCCTGAACACCCAGCGCCTGCGCACCTTTCAGCAGCTGGACCTGCGTGTCGACCGGAAAATCAACCTGCGCCGCCTCACCTTCGACCTCTACGCAGACGTGCAGAACGTACTGGCTCTCAAGGCTCCCGCCGCCCCCAGCTACACCTTCCAGCGCACCCCCGACAACAGTGCCTTCGTCACCACCGATGGCCAGCCCCTGCGCCCCGACGGCTCCAACGCCGTGCCGTTCCTGCTCGATAACAACAGCACCCTGGTGCTGCCCACCATCGGCTTCATTGTTGAGTTTTAACCCTATTCCTGGCCTGGCCGACGGCATCGGCGGCTACCGCAGTGTCTGGTGCGGGGAAACGGAAGCGGCAGTGGGCGCGTAAATGCCAGCACCCTTCCCTCCCCTCACCTGCTCCGCCGTTGGCTGCTCTCGATGATTTATTTGCCCAGCTTCGCGTGGCTACGGCACCCGCCGAAATCGAAGCGCTCCAGAATGGCATCTGGCACCTTTGGCTGATAACCGGCAACGTACAGCTCGACAAGCAGCTGGAAACGGGCCTGCGCGCCCTGGCCGCCGCCGACTACACACAGGCCATCGGGATATTTACCCAACTGCTGGAAGAACGGCCCGATTTTGCCGAAGCCTGGAACAAGCGCGCCACGGCCTACTACCTGCGTGGCGAGTATCGGGCATCGCTCCTTGATATTGCCCAAACCCTGCAGCGCGAGCCCCGGCATTTCGGCGCGCTGTCGGGGTGGGCAACCATCCTGCATGTGCTGGGCGACTATCGGGGCGCGCTGCGGGTACTGAAACGGCTGGAGGTTTTGTGCCCGCATCTGCCCGGCTTGCGGGCCCGCCTCCACGACCTGCGCGACCAGTTGGAAGAAGAAAGCTGACGGACAGATGGTTGTGCGGTTATGGAATCTTTTGTAACTTTCCCGGACTTGCGTCTTTTGCAAAAAAAGCATGGCTGCAACTATATTTCACTGCTTCTAGTTGACGCACAGAATTTAAACCGGTTTTACCACTTCAGCTTACGTACGCAACTCTTTGTTTTCAATAGAACAATACCATCATACAGTATAACCCAATCCCCCCCGGTTATGTACTGCTGGTCATGTTGAAAACAGTTTCCCACCCGCTCTATGAAAAAAACTGTACTTGTTCTGCTGCTGGTCTTCGCATTGCCGGCATTAGGTTGGTCTCAGCGTCTCCGCAAAACTGAGTTTGAAAGCGGGATGATTGAAAAAGGCAACAAGGTTGGGGTATGGGAATACTACGCCTACACCCGCGACGGACGCCAGGTAACGCTCCAGAAGTATGACCACACGGCCAAAAAGCTGGTTTTTTTCCGTCCCATCGAGGATATTCAGTACAACGCGGAGCTGCAACCCGGCCAGTGGACTCGCAGCCGCGTCGATCAGCCACCTCTGTTCATTGGCGGCGACCCGGCCCTGGCCGCCTACACGACCAAGCTCAACTACCCCGTAATGGCCCAGGACCGCAAGCTACAGGGCAAAGTGCTGGTTTCCTTTGCCATCGATACGCTGGGCCAGGCTTCGGGCCACAAGGTGCTCATGAGTGTGGGCGGCGGCTGCGATGAGGAAGCCATGCGTGTATGCCGCAATATTCCGAACCAATGGGTGCCTGCCCGCAAAGATGGCCGTGCCGTGCCGGTAGTGTATGAGTTGCCCTTTACCTTCAGGCTGCAGCCCGCAACGCCGTAATCTGCTCCCGGGCGGCCACGCTACCGGGCGGCGCATAATCTTCGGCGCGCCGGTTACGTACACGGCACTATGATACGAACCAGTCTCTCTTACAGTGCTGCCTTGCTGCTGGGTGCCAGCATCCTGACGGCTTGCGACAGCACCCCGCGTGAGCGGCAGGAAGCCGTGCGCCAGGAAGCCCGCAACCTCGATTCGCTAGCCGACCGTGCCGCCGATAAGCTCCGTATTGCCGGTCGCCGGGCGGCCCGTTTCGACTCCGTTTCGCGGGCCCGAAACCGCGAACCACTCGACAAAACCACCTCGGGTACGTTTGCGCAGCAGCTGATGGGCACCTATGCCGACATCGAGACGCTCACACCCACGACCATCGAGCCGGCTTACGTGCAGCTCCTCCGCCAGACCCGCGCCCAGCGCCGCCAGTGGACCCAGCGCGACTGGGACTATGCCACCGGCATCTATAAGCGCCTCAACGAGCAGCTCCGATCCATTCGCCTGGACCTGAAAGGCCGCAACGAGCTTCGAATCCGGGCGTTGCAGGCCGAGTTTACGGCCCTCGAAACCAGCCGGGACGTGAAAGACCTGGGCCAAGCCATAGAAGAATAAACCAGTATTTTTTGCCCCCAAAAGCCCCGTGTACACGGGGCTTTTTTGCGTTTCCCCGCTTCGCCATGCGCTTCTTCTATTTCAGCCACCGACTCGCGCTGCTGCTGGTACTACTCGTGGGCATTCCGGAATCTGGCCGGGCGCAGGCCCTGATTGAAACCGCCGAGACCGTGCCGGCCGCCAACCAGTGGCTGCACCCCGGCGACCGGCTGCAGGTGCGGCTCAAAGGCAGGCCGGGCCAGCGCGTCACGTTTCTGAAGGGCCTACCAATGACGGAACTGGCTCCTGCCCTGGCGAAAGGCCAGCGCGGTATCTACCAGGGCACTTACGTAGTGCAACCCACCGATACGCTCCACAACCGCCCCGTGCATTTCCAGGTGCTGCGCCCCGACAGCACCGTAGCGGCTTCGGCCAACAGCCGCAGCAAAGTCCGGTTTCTGGACCAAAATATGCCCCAGCTGGCCGTCACGAAAGGAGCACTGGCGTACCTGAACTATGGCCTCGGCGAAGACCGCCTGGGCGGGGCCAAGCTGGGGTACCTCGACTCATTGGTCGTGCTGCAGGTGACGGGCATGATGGGCAGCCAGTACCGGGTGCGGCTGGCCGAAAACCAGCATGCCTGGGTGCCGCAGGAAGTGGTGCGGCTATTGCCGCCCGGCGGCTTCAGGCCCACGTCCCTCACCGGTTCCTGGAGCGTATCCGGCGATTCGCTCTACGACTACGTACAGGTGCCGCTGGAGGTGCGCCTGCCCTACCGCTCCCAGCTGCTGACCAACCCGACGCGCCTGGTAGTCGACATCTTCGGCGCTACCTCCAATACCAACTGGATAACCCAGCGCGACGGGCTACGGGAGCTGGGCGACGTACATTATGAGCAACCCCAGCCCGACGTATTTCGTCTGGTACTGCCGCTGCGCCACGCCCAGTCTTGGGGCTATGCTATTGAGTATCGTGGCACTACGCTTCGCATCCGGGTGAAGCGCCCCCCGGCCCGGCTGCGGCTGCGAGGCCTGACCATAGCCCTTGATGCCGGCCACGGCGGCGACAATATCGGGGCCACCTCGGCCAGCGGCAGCCAGGAGAAAGTACTTACGCTGGCCATCACCCAACGCTTGCGCCAGGTGCTGGAAAAAGCCGGCGCCCGGGTGCTCATGACCCGCGAAACTGATGTATCGGTGGAAAACGGCGCCCGGGTACTACGGATGCGCCAGCTCAATCCGGATCTGCTGCTCAGCATCCATGTCAACTCGTCGGGCAGCGCCACGGTGCAGGGCACCAGCACTTACTACCGCTACGTGGCGTTTCGGCCGCTGGCGTTGGCTATCTACAAGGAGGTGCGCAAAACCGGGCTTAAGGGCTTCGGCAATGTAGGCAGCTTCAACTTCAATCTGAACGGACCAACGGAATACCCGAATGCACTGATTGAAACCGCTTTTGTGTCAAATATCGAAGACGAAAAGCGCCTCGTGAGCCCGGCATTTCAGCAGCAGCTGGCCGAGCGCATCAAAGACGGCCTGGAGGAATTCCTGAAAGCGGCCCGGGCCGCGGGGCCGCGCGGCTGGCTGTTGCAGGAGCCGGAAGCGAACTAAAGATGGCGGGCTATAGCAGTTTAGCAAGAAATACTAATCCGACGGCAACATCTGTCGTTAAAGCCGCTAACTTCCCTATGTTAAGCTGGTTCTCGCCCTACTTCAGCAGCGAGGTCGCCGCTGGCTCACTTTTCCGCTCTTTTTTTCACCTTCCCTAAACCCCCAAAACTACCCATGGCAACAGATTCTTTCCTGGACCGCAGCCGCACCATTGCCGGGCCGGGCTACAACCGCTGGTTGGTGCCCCCGGCCGCGCTGGCTATTCACCTGGCTATCGGGCAGGCGTATGCCTTCAGCGTATTCAAAAAGCCCATGGGGGCCCTCATCAGCGGCAACGTAGACAAGCCCGACGCGCTGGACTGGACCCCGGGGCAGTTGGCGGTTATCTTCTCCATTGCCATCGTGCTGCTGGGTCTTTCGGCGGCCGTTTTTGGGAAGTGGCTGGAGCGTGTAGGCCCGCGCAAGGCCATGCTGGCCTCAGCCCTCTGCTTCGGCGGTGGTTTTCTGATTGCCTCACTAGGAGTGCATCTGCACCAAATCTGGCTGGTCTACTTCGGCTACGGCTTCGTGGGCGGCTGCGGGCTGGGCATCGGCTATATCTCGCCGGTAAGCACGCTCATCAAGTGGTTTCCGGACCGGCCGGGCGTGGCGACGGGCATGGCCATCATGGGCTTTGGCGGCGGCGCTATGATTGGCTCGCCGCTGGCGGTGGCCCTCATGGCACAGTTTAAGGATATGGCCCCAATGGGAGTTGCGCCTACCTTCATTGCCATGGGCATCATTTACCTGGTCTTCATGATGTTCGGGGTTTTCAGCATCCGGGTGCCCGCCGATGGCTGGAAACCCGCGGGCTTCGTGCCCAGCACCCAGGCTAATGCGCTTATTACGACCGCCAACGTGGATGCTGATAACGCCATTAAGACGCCGCAATTCTGGCTGCTGTGGGTAGTGCTTTGCATGAACGTGACGGCCGGTATCGGCGTGCTCGAATCGGCTTCCCCGCTTATTCAGGAGTCCTTTTCGGATACTGCTATGGGCGTGGGCCGGGGCGTAACGGCGGCGGCGGCGGCGGGCTTCGTGGGCTTGCTCAGCTTGTTCAACCTGCTGGGCCGCTTCTTCTGGTCGTCGGCCTCCGATAAGCTCGGCCGCAAGCCTACCTACATGATTTACTTCGGCTTGGGCATTGCGCTCTATGCCTTAGTGCCCACCCTGGCGGCCAGTGCCTCACTCACCTTGTTTGTGATAGTCTGCTGCGTAATTATGAGCATGTACGGCGGTGGGTTTGCTACCATTCCGGCCTATCTGCGCGACATGTTCGGCACGATGCAGGTGGGCGCTATCCACGGCCGCCTGCTCACGGCCTGGTCGACGGCGGGTATCCTGGGCCCGTTGCTGGTCAACTACCTGCGCGACAGCCAGAAGGCTAAAAACCTGACGGGCGCAGCGGCGTACGAAACCGTATTCTATACCATGGCCGGTATACTGGTGGTCGGCTTCATTGCCAACCTGCTGGTGTCGGCCGTTAGTGCGCGCTACCACGTGCAGGAAGCGGCGGCGACTAAAGTAGCCGCTTAGACTTCTCCCGTTTTCGTCATTCGCCGCTATTTCATTTCTCTCATGGAAACCAGAACCACCCCCAACGTACCCGTCGATACCGCTCCTTCCTCCGGCTTGCAGACCGCTCTAGCCTGGCTCTACGTCGGAGTGCCCCTACTGTGGGGCGTATCCCAGACCTTCATCAAGGCGCTGGCTTTGTTCAACTAAGCAACGGGCAACAGCTTTACAGCTACCGCTTTTCGTACAAACAAAAGAGCATTCGGCACGCCGCCAAATGCTCTTTTGTTTGTTATTTACCACCTGCTTCTTAGCCCCAGACTATGCCTTCTCAGCCGCCCGAGGACCGTATCGTACACCTCGACTCCTTCGCGGACCCCATCAGCGCGCACCTAGCCAAAAGCCGCCTCGAAGCCGAGCAGATTCCCTGCTTTCTGACCAACGAAAATCTGGTGTCGCTCAACCGCCTCTACGGGCCGGCCACCGGGGGCGTACGGCTGCACGTGCGCCAGCAGGATGTAACGGCCGCCATAGAGATTCTGCGCTACGAAACCGTGCCCATGACGGCCACCTTCACCGCCGACGACGACGTGCCCGCCACCGACGAGGTGCGGTGCCCCAAGTGCGACTCCACGGATGTAGCCTTCGGGCCTGCCACCCGCAATACCTACAATTTTCCCATGCTGGTATTGTCGATGATTCTAGGGTATCCGCTGCGGGGCAAGCGCTACCACTGCTTTCATTGCCAGCACGAGTTCAAGCGCCTGAAAGCCTGAGCGCCAGCCTTACCCACGGAAGCGCACCACGGGAAAAGCGTCGCCGGCTTTGAACTCGCTCTGGTCGGCGGGCAGACGCAAAAAACCGTCGCACTGCAGCAGCGAAGCCAGGTCGCCGGAGCCGCCAATGGTTTGGGGGTGCGCCAGCAGATGCCCATACGCAGAAGCCTCCAGACGGACAGGCAGGAAATACGTCATGGGCGGCAAAAACGAGATATTCTTGGCGAGCAGCGCCGTAACCTCGGGCCAGAGCGCGTGGGGCTGCTGGCACGTACGCAACCAGGGCAGCACGTATTGGTAGAAGTTGACGAAGGTAGAAACCGGATTACCGGGCAGCGCGAAGACCACCGCGCCGCCCGCTTTTTCGCCAAACCAAAAAGGTTTGCCGGGTCGCTGCCGCACTTCATGAAAAATCTGAGTCACCCCCAGCTCCCGCAGCATAGCCGGCAGAAAGTCGGCCTGGCCTTTCGAAACGCCCCCGCTCAGCACCAGCGCGTCGAAGGCAGCCAGCAGCGGCGGCAGCCCCTGGCGCAACGCGGCCTGGTCGTCGTTGAAGTGAAAGGCCTCACTTTCGGCCCCGGCTTCGCGCAGCGCAGCCTGCACCATGTAGGCATTGGAGCGCCGGATCTGGTGGGGCAGTGGCGTTTGGGTCAGCGCCACCAGCTCGTCGCCGGTGCTGACCACGGCCACCCGCAGTGGTCGGCCCACACGGAGCACAGCGGCCCCGATGGTAGCGGCCACGGCAATTTCGGCGGGCCCCAGCCGTACGCCGGCGGGCAGCAGCAAGTCGCCCTGCTGACGGTCGGTGGCCTGGTGGTGCACATTGTGGCCGGCGGCGGGCGGCGGCACCAGCACGGTGGCTACGCGCTGGCCACTGGCCTCATGAAACTCCAGATCTTCGTAGCGCACCACCGTATCGGTGCCCGGCGGCAGAACAGCCCCAGTCATTATTTCAACGGCAGCCTGCGGATCAGCCAAGGCCTGGGGCAGCATGCCGGCCAGCTGGGTGGCAGCAATCGGGAAGGCAACCTGCTTCGATTCTATACTATTGAAATTCAATGCAATACCATCCATTGCCACCCGGTTGAAGGGCGGAAAGTCACGGTCGGCGGAGAGCGGCTCGTGCAGCACCCGACCCACGGCATCGAGCAGGGGCACTGTTTCGGTGGGTATGGGGCGGGCAGTGGCCAGCACCTGGCGCGTGGCCTCGTCGACAGAAATCATCTTGGGGAGAAAAAGCGTTACAAGAAAGCGCCAGCCGGTTTCGGGCCATATTTGACGTCCCTTACTCCAACTCAAGCCGAGTATACGCGGTTTGTTACAACTTTCACCCCGGTTGCGGCCGGGCTTGCTTCACTTCTTCGCTCCTATGTCTGATTCTTCCCGCTCACTCACCCACCTCAATGCCGCCGGCCAGCCCACAATGGTGGACGTAGGCACCAAAACCGCCACCCGCCGCGTGGCCCGGGCCCGCAGCCGCGTGCTGCTGGGTTCCGAAATCATTCGGCTCGTGCAGGCCGGCGAATTGCCTACCCGCAAGGGCCCGGTGTTTCAGACGGCTATTCTGGCCGGTATTATGGCCGCCAAAAAAACCTCCGACCTGATTCCCCTCTGCCACCCGCTAGGGCTGGATGACTGCCAGATTCAAATCGACGTAGTAGGCCCCGATACCATCCACATCATCTGCACGGCCACCCTGACGGGCAAAACCGGCGTGGAAATGGAGGCTCTCACCGGGGCGTCGGTAGCGGCCCTCACAGTGTATGATATGTGCAAGGCGCTGTCGCACGACATCGTGATTCAGGAAACCCGCCTGCTGGACAAAACCGGCGGCAAAAGCGACTTTCATCATGTCGACTAACCCAAGCTCCGCTATTCTCCGCACCAAGCACGCGGCCCTGGTGCGCCCCGTTAGCGGCGAGTTTGGCCGCCACGAGCTGGCCATTCTGGGGGCGCCCTGTGGCAGCATAAAGGAGCTGGTGACGCGCCTGCTGCCCCACCTGGCTCCTTCGCTGAGCGTGGGCTACGTGGATGCTGACCACGCCGCCGGCGACGAGGCCGCCGAAGGTGGCGCGGGCGGGGCTAGTGCGGTGCTGCAAGCCGGGGCCACTGCCGAGCTGACCGACAAGATTCAGTTTTGGCGGCTGGACCAGCGCCGCGAGCTGGATGGCTTTGCCCAGAAAGAACTGTTGGCCCACCAAAGCCTGGTGCTGGTCAATGGCAACCATTTCCGCGCCCAGCAGCAAATTATCATCCTGGACCCGGCCAAACCCCTGAACCGCAAGCTCGACCGGCTCACCGACGTGCAGCTGATTTTGCTGCCCGAAGGCGTTCGGGAGCTACCGGAGTATCTGGTGGCTCACTTCGCGGAAAAAGGGCAGATTCCGACGATGCTGCTGGCCGACACCGAAGGCGTGGCGGCTTTTGTGGTGCAGTGGTGGCAATGCCGCCAGCCCCGCCTGCGCGGCCTGGTGCTGGCCGGTGGCCGGAGCCAACGCATGCAAACCGACAAAGGCCAGCTGCGCTATCATGGCCTAGAGCAGCGCGAGCACGCGGCGCAGCTACTGGCCGCCGTGTGCACCGACGTGCATGTATCCTGCCGGCCCGACCAGGTGGCCGAGCTACCCGCCGGCCTGCTGCCGCTCTCCGACCGATTTTTGGAGCTGGGTCCGCTGGGCGGCATTCTATCGGCTCTCCAGCTCGACCCCAACGCGGCCTGGCTGGTAGTGGCCTGCGACCTGCCCTTTCTGTCGGAAGCTACGCTTCAGCATTTGGTACACAACCGCAACAGCGCGAAAGTCGCCACGGCCTTCCAAAGTCCCCAAAATGAGTTTCCCGAGCCGCTGATTACGATTTGGGAGCCGCGCAGCTACGGCACGCTGCTGCGCTTTCTGGGCTTGGGCTACTCCTGCCCGCGCAAAGCGCTGATTAACTCCGATATCGAGCTGCTGGCTGCCCCTGACCCGACGGAACTGCGCAATGTAAATACGCCCGAAGAAGCCGCCGTGGCCCGGCAGGAGTTGGGTCTGGGACAATAAAAAAGAGCGTCATGCTGAGCGACGCCGAAGCATCTCGCGTGCTGACGCCTGATGACTAATCCAACGTCAGGACGCGAGGTTCCTCGGCAATCTCGGAACGACGTGCTTTTGTATTCTCTTGAACACCCTTCTACGGGTGAGCCGCTACCCACACGGAGCCGTCTTCGTATTCCTCTTTTTTCCAAATCGGTACCACCTCTTTGATAGTATCGATAATGTACTGGCAGGCGGCAAAGGAGTCGGCGCGGTGGGGCGTGGATACGGCTACGACCACGGCTACGTCGCCGATTTCCAGGCGGCCTTTGCGGTGCGTTACGGCTATTTGGCGCAGCATGGGCCATTTTTCCTGCGCCTGCTCGGCCACGCGGCGCATCTGCTTGAGGGCCATGGAATCGTAGGCCTCGTAGTCGAGGCGCACCACGCGGCGGCCGGTGCTCTGGTTGCGTACGGTGCCGATAAAGGTATTGACGGCCCCGGCCCCATCATCCTGCACCGACGCCAGCACGGCGGCCACGTCGATGGGTTGGTCAGTAAGTTCTATCTGCATCGTGGGAAGTGATAATCGGTAATGAGCCGTTTCGCCAGCCCAGCCAGCAAGTGCTCCTTACTACTTCTTAAGTACTGGACTTGTTCTTGAATTAGGAACCGATACTAAAATTCGACTGTCATGCTGAGCAAAGTCGAAGCATCTCTACCGCAATGCTAATTACCACTGCGGTAGAGATGCTTCGACTTTGCTCAGCATGACGCTCTTTTTTCGTTTTGCTTTATTCAGCAACAAGTCTACTACCTGAGCCTATCCGCCACTAACGGGCGGAATCAGGGCTACTTCGTCCCGCTCCTGAAGCTGGTAGTCGTCGGTGGCATAGTCGCTGTTCACGGCCACGGCGAAGCTCGTCAGCTCCCGGAGCGCGGGGTAGTGGGCACGCAGCTGGTCAATCAGGCCCGCTACCGACTGCTGGTCGGGGGTATCGAGGTCGAGCACCGAGCTGCCGACTATTTCTTTGGCAATGCCAAAAAGCGCTATTTTCAGTTTCATTTGCTGTTGTGTCTGCAGAAGCAGTATACGGGCTGCGGCGGGAACAGAAAAGCCGATTGGCGGTTTTTTGTTCTGAATCTCTTTTGGCCGTGTTTGCGTTGAGGCAATAGTTGTTTTTCTAGCTGGTTTATGTCCGTTGCTCCCACTGTCTTATTCGATACCCACGGCCGGCCGTTGGAATACCTGCGCTTGGCCGTTACGGACCGCTGCAATCTGCGCTGCTTCTACTGCATGCCCGAGGAAGGCATCCAGTATCTGCCCAAGCAGGAGCTGCTGACGTACGAGGAAATGGAGCGCGTCGTGAGCATTCTGGCTGGTATGGGCGTGCGCAAAGTGCGCCTCACCGGCGGCGAGCCATTCGTGCGCCGCGACTTAGTACCCTTCATCAGCCGGTTGAGCCAGATTCCGGGCATCGACGACATCAGCCTCACTACCAACGGCGTGCTGACGGCCCCGCACATTCCAGAGCTGGCCCGCCTGGGCATCCGCACCGTCAATCTGAGCCTCGATACGCTCGACCGCGCCCGGTTTGCCCGCATTACCCGCCGCGACGAGCTGCCCCGCGTGCTCGACACGTTTTACGCCTTACTGGCGGCTGGCATCAAGGTGAAGATCAATGCCGTGGTAATGGACGGGCAGAACATCGAAGACCTTGTGCCCCTGGCCGAGCTAACCCGGGAGTTGCCGGTTGAGGTGCGCTTTATTGAGGAAATGCCTTTCAATGGCGGGAGCCACGGCGCTATCCAGATTCCCTGGAGCCACCTGCGCATTCGGGAGCACCTTGAGCAGCACCTGGGCCTGCTGACGCCACTGCCTTCCCGGCCCGGCGACACGGCGTCGCACTACACGGCGGTGGGCCACCAGGGCCAGCTGGGCATCATAGCGGCCTACTCACGCACGTTTTGTGGCACCTGCAACCGCTTGCGCCTCACGGCCGAAGGAGGCCTCAAAACCTGCCTCTACGACCAGGGCGTGCTCGATGTACGGGCTCTGCTGCGCGGCGGCTCCGCCGACGCGGAAGTAGCAGTGGCGTTGGCGGCAGCCTTCCGCCACCGCGCTGCCAACGGATTCGAGGCCGAGCGGCAGCGCCCCGTACATCAGCTCAGCTTCGAGTCGATGAGCACGATTGGGGGTTAAGAAAGGCAGATTTCAGGGTGGCCTGGTTAGTTGCGCCCAAGGCTCGTATGCACATCAACGGCCGTCCGACGACCATTTTGATAAGCAGGACACCACGGTGGGGTGTTGCGTACTGCGGCTTCCAGCGCCCGGCGGGCCGAGGAGTCCAATGCAAGTTGATTGCCAACGGCTTGTAGTGTAGCAAACCCCAGGGCGTCGATTCTAAGGTCTAACGCTAACACCGAGCCGCGCTTTAGCTGTTGCCGTAGCGGCGCGGTGGTCAGCACGCTTTCTACATAGTTGACGAAACCAAACGTATCGTAGGCGACAAATTGTGGAGCACGGTTGGCGAGTAGCGTACTAGGAGCCGGAGCCGGCGCAGTGGGACTTATCGGCAACTCATCGGCCATGCGGCTGGCCGCGCTGCTATAGGCTTTCTGTTGGCTCAAGAATAAAGTGGTCGATTCGCTTTTCACAAAAAGCGGCACGTTCAGACTGTCACGCACGGCAAATACCACGGTCGGAAAATTGCCCGCCCACTGATAGCAAACTATATCGGCATACAGAAACCGGGGCGCGGACGGCTTTTCCAGCAGCTGCCGCAGCGTGTCCGGCTCCGTGATGACGCGGTAGCCCTGGGCTTGTAATTTCTGTCTTAGCGGAGCCAGCACGGGGCCAAAGTCCTTGGTAGCGTTTATCAGCAGTGGCCCGGCCGGATTTGACACGCTTATATAAATTAGTACTTGTTGGGCTTTGGCTTTGGCCGCCAGCAACGTAAAAGCACAAAGCAGCAGCCAACCGGCACAATGAGAAATCAACAGGGACCGGTGCATGGCGTACATATAGTGTTTGCATGTATGGAGCTAAACACTCATCAAGGTAAATAGAATATCAGTGCGGCTGGCGCTGTTTCCACGCGCACTACCCCTACCGTAGCTCACGCTGCTCAGTGTGACCGTCTGATGATTTTCAGAACCTACCTGGCATCTTAGAGCTTGGAGTCAGCTGTTACTAAGCGTTGTTTTCTACTATATTGGTCCTTCAGTATACCTCTTCCCACCATGAATATTCCTCTACGCTTACGAGGCCAGTTTGCTGTGTTGCTTGTGCTCCTGCTCGCTCTGGTTTCGTGCTCGCGCAAGGAAGATATCAGCCCGAAAAATGGTACTGTTATAGGCAGCATCAGCCCGGCAGGTGCGGCCACCGGCCTCACGCTTACTGCCACCGATGGCAAAGTATACACGGCCACGCCCGACGCTCTTACCGGAAGCTTTACGGTAGCCCAACTGCCCCTAGGCAACTATTCAATAACCACAACCCCCGCTGTGGGCTACACTATTCCGGCACCGGTTTCCGTAGCCGTGTCCGCCACTTCTACCACTGTGGCCCCCATCAAGCTGAGCCGTGATGGTATTATCCGGGGCAGTATGACATGGACTGTTGGCGGCACAACGTTTACCGCGTCCCGGTTTTATGGGGAGTTAAGCAACACCATTGTCTCTATCGTTGGAGCCACCCAACTCAACGGAGCCTGGCACGAAGTAGCACTAGTTATTCCGATGAAGGATCAGGCAGGCAACCTTGTTTTCAAAGGCGTGGGCACCTACATTCTGGGAACCGGGGAATACCCGTTTGGCAAGTACGTGGACAATACCAACAGTGGAAATGCTACCTACTCAACCTGGCTTGCCAACAAGCCCGTCGGCACCGTTGTCGTAACGAGCTACAACGATGTGAACCGCACTATTGGCGGCACCTTTGAATTCGAGGCAGCAGCTAATCTAAATACGACGGGCAGCGTCACAGTTAGTAAGGGAAGCTTCAACTTCCAGTTTTAAGCAAGCCGTAGTGAAATAGCCCGTTTTTGCGGGCGGCTACTTTCACTTTCCCAAGCCCACCCAACCGCGCCGCATGGCGTAGTACACGGCTGTGCCTATCACCAAGCCTACCAAGTAGCCGTAGGGCAGGCCGCTGCATAGCACGCCCACCAGCAGAGCCACCGTCAGGTCAGCTTTGGAAGTGGCTAAGTCGCGCAGCAGGGTGGCCAGCGTGAGGGCTTCGAACAGCAGCAGCACCCCCAGAATCGGCAAGGGGAAAATCTGCACAACCTCGGCGAAGCCCTGGCTGAAAAACAAGCCCAGCACCAGAAACAGGCATCCGTAGAGCACCACCGAGCCGCCGGTGCGCGCCCCAAACGCGTAGTGCCCCACCATGCCGCCCGAACCGTGGCACACCGGAAAACCACCGAAAAACGGCGCTACTACATTCATCAGGGCATACGTGAGGCTGATCTGGCGCACCGTCACCTGCCGTTCGGGGTAGTGGTCGTGAATAACCTGGCGGGTAGCCAGAATAGAGTTGCCGAGCGACAACGGAATCTGGGGCAGGGCCAGCAGAATGGCCCCGGTGATAATATCGGCGCGCTGCGGCACATGCCAGGCAGGCAAGTGCAGGCCAATGGCCCGCTGGGCCGTAGCGAGGTCGAGTTTGAACACCAGCGCGTAGAGCACGCCCAGCGCAATAACCACCAGCGCGGCCGGCCAGCGGCGGTTGCCCAGCAGCAGCACCGTCACGACGAAAGCGGCGGCGGCCAGCGCGTAGCCGGCGGTACCGTCGGCGGGCACATATTCTTTCAGCGCCAGCGTGGCCAGCTGCAGGGCCAGCCCAAACTGAATACCGCGCACCACGGGCTTCGGAATCAGCCGGGCCAGGGCATCGATGAGGCCCGTAACCGAGAGCAGCAGCATGCTCACGCCAATAGCCAGGCCCCCGCCAAAAATGATACGGCCAGGAATTTTCTGGGCGATAACCAGCGCGGCAAAGGCTTTCAGGGGCTGCACCGGCATGGGCATGCCATACCACAGGCCCGAAAACATCTGTAGCAGTCCAAACACGATGAGCAGCCCGGCACTATCGACGCCAGAGGCGGCAATGACGCCAATGAGCAGCGGCAAATCGGTGCCCAAATCGCCAAAGGCCCCGGCCAGCTCGTTACGATCGAAGCGAATACGGCGGACGGGCGCGGGAGCAGTGAGCGGCACAGGAATTCGTAGTAGAAGCGAAGAAAACCGGAAGAGCAAAGCGTGGCAAACGGCAACAAGCCACTTACCCCTCGCCTGGAATCAGCGGGCTGGAATAGCGGGCCTTCAGCTACGCGAAATAGATGCTTCGCGCTGCCGGGGCAGCAAAGCTACGGCCTTAATACGTGGGCATGGCCGGATCGACTTCGGTAGCCCAAGCGTGCACACCGCCCGTGAGGTTAACAAGGTTATCGAAACCGAACTCCTGCTGCAGCTGTGCAATAGCCCGGCTGCTGCGCCCGCCGTGGTGGCAATACACGACGATGGGCTGGTGACGCGGCAGCTCCTGGGCGCGCTCAGCTAGGCTGCTCACCGGCATCAGCACCGCGCCGGGCAGGCGGCACAGCGCGTATTCGGCCGGCTCGCGCACATCCAGCACAAACGGCGGCAGCGCCGCCGTCAGCTGCTGCCGGAGCTGTGTGGGCGTAACGGCGGCCACCAGCGGCTGGCACAGCTCGGCGTAATCGGCGGGGTTGGCCGTGTCAAGGTTGATACGTGCCCGCTCGGGGTGGCGGACAAACCGCAGGGCGCGGGTTTGGAACGACAGCGCGTCGAAAAGCCACAGCCGGCCGCTGAGAATTTCGCCCAGCCCCAGAATAACCTTGAGGGCTTCGGTGGCCTGAGCGCACCCAACCAGTCCCGGTAGTACGCCCAGCACGCCGGTGGCGGCACAGTTGGGCGCCTGGGCGGCCGAGGGTGGCTGCGCAAACAGGCAGCGGTAGGTGGGCCCGCCCTGGTAGTTGAACACCGAAACCTGGCCTTCGAACTTATAGATGGCCCCCGAAATCAGGGGCTTGTCTGCACTCACGCAGGCATCGTTGAGCAGGTATCGAGTCGGGAAGTTATCGGAGCCGTCGATGACCAGGTCGTAGCGCGCTACCAGCGCGCGCACCGAAACCCGGTCGACGCGGCGCGGCACTACTTCGCACTGCACCAAGGGATTGAGCCGCTGCACAGCCTGGGCGGCGGCTTCGGCTTTGTTCTGCCCCAGCTGGGCGGGCCCGAACAGAATCTGACGCTGCAGGTTGCTGGCTTCCACCTGGTCGCCGTCGGCAATGCCCAGCGTGCCGACACCGGCGGCGGCCAAATACTGGAGCACCGGGCAGCCCAAGCCTCCGGCACCCACCACCAGCACGCGGGCGGCCTTGAGTCGCAGCTGCCCGGCTTCCCCTATTTCGGGCAGCTGCACATGACGTTTGTAGCGTTGCCGCTCTTCGGAAGTAAGCATGAAGCAAGTGTTGGAGCGTAGTGGGGAGTATAAAGAAAGTTGATTCCGTCCTGCCTTGATTAACACACGCCAGAGCAAGCAGAACACATGTATCAGAACTCTTTTGCCCGCTCTTGTGTGCAGCTAGGGAGTGAAAGTTGGGTTAGTGTAGCTACGGGACTTTGGTGGTGTCGCACAAGTCAGCACTCTTACCTCCTGGCCCGTATACGGCCATTGCAAGGGCAGCGGCCTGAAACCTTTGCTTCCCCGTCGACAGAAGAAGCGGAGAAGCAGGGGCAGTTTTCAAACTTGCGGTACGACCCAAAAGTTATTCTTTTACTGCCAGCAGAAACGCGGCCACCGGCATCCGGTTGCGCTGCTTCAGCCCGCAAAACTCAGCATTTTTCCGCATGCCAACGCCCCCCGTATTTCTGCCGCCTACCAGCTACGACTACCTCACGGTGCAGAAAGTGACCGGGGCTGAGAGCAGCGCCGCCTCCGACGTGGTAGCGGCGGAAGAGCCGCTGGAAATTCGTCTCGGCTTTGGCCCCGCCCACCAGCGGGAGCACCGCACGCTGGCCATCACCATGCGCACGCCGGGCCACGACATGGAGCTGACAGCCGGCTTCCTGCTCACCGAAGGCATCATCCGGAGCCGTGCCGACCTGACGGGCATCCGCTACTGCCCCGATGTGGAAAAGGAGGAGGAGCGCGAAAACGTGGTGCGGGCCGAGCTGGCCGAAAGCCTGGACGTATCGTTGCCGCGCCTGGAGCGCCACTTTTACACGTCCTCCAGCTGCGGGGTATGCGGCAAAACCAGCATCGACGCCGTGCATGCCGCGGCTTGCCCCGTGCTGCCGACTACCGGGCCCTACGTGGCCGCCGAAGTCATTCATGCGCTACCGGCTCGGCAGCGGGCGGCTCAGGCGCTGTTCGAGCAAACCGGGGGCCTGCACGCGGCGGCCTTGTTTTCGCCCGAGGGTGCGCTGCTGCTGCTACGCGAAGACGTGGGCCGCCACAACGCCCTGGACAAAGTAATTGGGGCGGCGCTGCTGCAAGAGTGGCTTCCGCTGCACAACACGGTTTTGCTGGTCAGTGGCCGGGCGTCGTTCGAGCTGGTGCAGAAGGCCGCCGTGGCCGGCATTCCGGTGTTGGCGGCCGTGGGGGCACCCAGTTCGCTAGCGGTGCGGGCCGCCACCGATTTTGGCATGACCCTCTGCGGCTTCGTGCGGCAGCAGCGCTACAATATCTATTGCGGCGCGTGGCGCATCCAGACTGAAGCAGGAAATATGCCCGGGAAATAGGCAATTATCCTGTCTTGGTTTTACCCTTTACCACGCACCTGCGTACTTCTACATTCCTGCTTTTACCTCCTGTGCTCTACCCATGAAGCTCCGTCTCGAAGACAACTCGCTCCGCCTGCGCCTTTCGGAGGCCGAAGTCCGGCACTTCGCTGCTACCGGCCGGGTAGCGGTGGGCATGGCGCTGGGGCCCACCCAGCAGGAGAGCCTGACCTACGCGCTGGAACGGGCTGATTCGGAGGAATTTCGCGTTACGTATGGCACGGGCACCCTTACGGTGAAGGTGCCCGCCGCTTTGGCCGACACCTGGACCAGCACCACCCAAAATGGCCTTTCCGCCACCCTGATGGTAGCTAAAAACCAACCGTTACGTATTCTGGTTGAGAAAGACCTGGATTGCAGTCATTAGACTATCAGGCTCCGCTCCACGCATTCCTTACATCCACGCCGCCACCGACACCTACTATGGAAGATTCCCCTAAAACCGACCCTACCAAAGCTGGCAAGGACCAGGAGCAGAAAGCTGAGAATGCGCCTAAAAGCGGCGAGCGGCCCGACCAGGGCAAAGCTCCCGCGCCCGACCACTACCGAGCGGAGCCCCAAACCAAGCACGAGCAGCACCACATTACGGCCCCCGATACGGTCAATGCCAAATACCTAAACCCGGTGCTGGCCCAGCCACCGGAAGCCCTGACTGGCCTCCGGCTGGAAGGCCAGCAGAGAGTAGCCGCCGGCGTTACAGCAGTCCTCAAGTCGATGCAGTTCAGCTGGGCCGAAGGCGGCGTGGGTAGGGGTACCAAAGCTTTGCTGGGCCTCAACCAAAAAGACGGTTTCGACTGCTCCAGCTGCGCCTGGCCCGACCCCGACGAGCACCGTTCGGTAGCCGAGTTCTGCGAAAATGGCGCTAAGGCCACTGCCTCCGATGCCGACGACAAAGCTGCGGGCCCGGAGTTTTTTGCCCGCCACAGCTTGGCCGAGCTTTCGCGCATGACCGACCGCGACCAGAATAACGCCGGCCGCCTGACGCACCCTATGGTGAAGCGCCCCGGCGACAACCACTACTCGCCTATCGCCTGGCCCGCCGCCTTCCAGATTATTGCCGACGAGCTGAACGCCTGCGACTCGCCCGACGAGGCCGTGTTCTACACATCGGGCAAGGTGCCCAATGAGCCGGCTTTCCTGTTTCAGCTGTTTGTGCGGCAGTTTGGCACCAACAACCTGCCCGACTGTTCCAACATGTGCCACGAGAGCAGCGGCTCGGGGCTGAGCCCAACGCTGGGCCTGGGCAAGGGCTCGGTCACGCTTAATGACATTCATGAGGCCGAGGTTATCTTGGTCATTGGCCAGAACCCCGGCACCAACCACCCGCGCATGCTGTCGGCTTTGCAAAAGGCCAAGCGCAACGGAGCCAAGATTATCAGCGTGAACCCGCTGATTGAAGCTGGTCTCAACCACTTCAAGAACCCCCAGGATTTCATGAACCCGCTACGCGCTTTGGGTGCGCTGATGGGTGACGGCACCCAGATTACTGACCTGTTTCTGCAGGTGCGCGTGGATGGCGACATGGCCCTGCTGCGCGGCATCATGAAGCACCTCTTTGAGGCTGAAGACCGGAACCCCGGCAAGGTAGTAGACCGGGCTTTCGTGGCAGAGTATACCACTGGCTTTGAGTCGTTCGAGCAGAACATTCGCACTACTTCCTGGGAAGATATCGAGACGATAAGCGGCATTTCGCGGGCTCAATTGCTGGAAGCGGCTAATATGCTGGCGACGAAGCAGAAGATCATCACCTGCTGGGCAATGGGCGTTACGCAGCAGCGCCAGGGCGTGCAAACGGTGCAGGAAATCGTGAACCTGCAGCTCATGAAGGGCGCTATCGGCAAGCCGGGCGCGGGCACCTGCCCGGTGCGCGGCCACTCCAACGTGCAGGGCGACCGGACGATGGGCATTTGGGAGCGGGTGCCGAAAGGCTTCCGCGAAGCGCTGGAGAAGGAGTTTCACTTCACCACGCCGACCGAGGATGGCTACGACGTAGTGGAAGCCATCAAGGCTATGCATCTGGGCAAAACCAAGGTGTACTTTGGCCTGGGCGGCAACCTGCTGGCGGCTGGCCCGGACACCGAAATCATTGCCGACGGCATGCGCAAGCAGAATCTGACCGTGTACGTGGGCACGAAGCTCAACCGCGGCCACCTCGTGACGGGCAAAACCAGCCTGCTGTTACCGTGCTTTACGCACGTCGATATTGATATGCAGAAATCGGGACAGCAGATGACTTCCTGCGAAAACTCGATGGGAGTTGTGAGCCAGAACAAAGGAATTTTGGTGCCGCTGGAGGGCGAGATGCTCAGTGAGGTAGCCATTATCTGCGGCATGGCCATTGCCACGCTCGGCGACCGGACCAAGACGGACTGGGTAGCTATGACGGAGAACTACGACGTCATTCGCGACCATATCTCGCGCGTAATTCCGGGTTTTGAGAAGTTCAACGAGAAGCTGCGGCGGCCCGGTGGCTTCTACCTACCCAATGGCCCCCGGGAGCGGAAATTCACTACGCCCAACGGCAAGGCGAACTTCACGACGACCACCCTCGACAACTACACCATTGAGCCCGACCAGCTGATTATGATGACGGTGCGCAGTCATGACCAGTTCAACACGACCATCTACGAGTACAACGACCGGTATCGGGGTATTCAGGGCGAGCGGCGCGTGCTGTTCATGAACGTGCAGGACATGGCCACCCGCGGCATCAAGGCCAAGGATTTGATTGATATCACCAGTCATTTCGAAGGCCAGGAGCGCACGGTGGAGAAATTCGTGGCCGTGCCGTATGACATCCCGAAAGGCAACGTGTCGGCGTATTTCCCCGAGGCCAACCCGCTGGTGCCCATCACCAGCGTAGCCAAAGTAAGCAACACGCCGACGTCGAAGTATGTGGTGGTAACGGTGGTGCCTACCCGGGCCGTCGATAGCACCAAGGAATACCTGGAAGCCCGTGTGGCGGCGCAGGAAACGGCCTAGGCTGTCCTGCACCGGCTTCACCAAGCAACGAGCCCCGGCGCACCAATGCGCCGGGGCTTTCTGTTGCTAGCCACTTAGTGGTCGGGCTGGCCCGGCGTAGGGCTTTTATACCGATGCGCTGCCACCCAACTCCCATTCTCTTCGTATTCTTGTTGCCTTCTTCACCTGCCTGCTTATGTCCACCGATTCCGAAATATCCATCTTCACCCACCACTTCGGCCGCCCTAACCCAGCCGTGCCGCCGGGCGACTTTTTCACCGACAAGTTCGACAAGAGCCTGTGGCGCATGATGTACGACGAGGTGGGCGCGGGCTGGTACCGCAACGGCTTTCTGTACCTGTTTGGCACCGAGCTGCCGCTGCTGAACCTGGCCCTGGCAGCGTGGGCGCACATTCTGGAAGCCGAGGTAGAGCGCACCGTTATCGGGCGCAATGCCTACGGCATGCTGCTGGTGGCCGAGAGCACCACCGAGGAAGGCACCGATGCGCCCATTGGCCTACTCGACCCGGCGGCGGGCACCTACACGAAGTTCGAAGGGCTGGATTTTGCCGGTCTGCTCAGCGACTGGCTCCCGGAAGACCGCCTGCCCGGCTTCCTCGACCAGGCTGCCTACGACGCCTTCCGGCAGAGCGACGGACAGCTGCTGGCCCACGAGGTGCTGGCCGCCGGCCCGGCCCCCGAAGACGCGCTGACGTACCACCAGCGCATGGCCGCGCAGCATGCGGGCCGCTGAACTGCCAGCCCCAGCGGGTCGGCAGTTCGGTAGAAAAACCGATCCTGAAAAACTCAAAAGCCCCAGCGGGGCGGCACCTTCATTCAACGATTGGTGCCAACCCGCTGGGGCTTTTCGCTTACTTGCTGCCTACTGGGCCTAGAAAGGATAGCCGATGGCAATATTCAGGCGGGGGGCGGGTTCTATGGCGTCGGCCAGCTTGATGCCGTTCGTGTCGAAGACTTCGCCGGTGGCGTAGGGGTAGCGCAACGGGTAGGCCAGATCGAAGCGGATGACGAAGAACTGCACGTCGATGCGGATGCCCGCGCCGGCGCCCACGGCCAGCTGCTTCATGAAGCTTTTGGGGTCGAACTGGCCGCCGGGGCGCTTATCGTCGGGGTTCACCAGCCAGATATTGCCCGCATCTACAAACAGCGCCCCTTTCACGTAGGGAAACAGATCCTGGCGGTATTCGGCATTGGCTTCCAGACGCACGTCGCCCACCTGGTCGTAGAACTGTGTGGAGGTTTCGCGGGAAGTAATGGGGCGGTAAGTGCCCGGCCCGAGGCCCCGGGCGGCAAAGGCCCGCACGCTGTTTGGCCCCCCGATACCGTACTGTTTCAGGTAGGGCAGCACCGTGGAATTGAGGTACGGGATGCCGGCCCCGATGAGCACGCGGGTGGCAACCTTGTTGCCGCTGGTACGGTCGGGCGAGATGCGGAAGTAGTTGCGAAACTCCAGATCGACCTTGGTGTACTGCGAAAACTCCTGCTTGAAAAGCGTATAGGCCTGGCTGTTATCGGCCGGGTTGGTCACCTTCTCGCGGCCTGCCAGGTTGCTGACCAGGTAGGCCAGGTTGCCTGAGCCTTCGAGGCCGCCGCTGAAATAAATCTGGTTGCGGCGCTGCTCCAGCGTCTGCTGATTATAGGTGTAGCGGTAGCTGCTGCCCAGAATAAACTGCTGGCGGAAGCTATTGGCCAGAAATGGCCGGTCAATAAGCAGCTGTTTGAACTCGGGGCTGGTGGTGCCCAGCCGGATGTATTGCAGATCAATCGGGCGTAGCTCCTGCTCGTTGGTGAGCTTGGTTTTCCAGGTGTAGCCGTAGTTCAGAGTCACCACATCTTCCTGAAAAGCCCCCACCCGCTGCACGTAGCGGTAGCCGGCCCCAAAGCTGGTGCGGGGCTGGAAGTCGGAGTTGCGCAGCCGGATATCGAACAACGGCGTAAGCAGGCGCGGCACCAGCAGCTGGGCATCCACGCCGACTTCGTAGCTGGTGATGCCGATGGTATTGGTGTTGGCCAGGGTCTGATTTTCGAAATTGCCCGTCAGGTTGATGAGCAGCTGCTCGGCCCCACGCAAGGCCGAGCGGTTGCGGTACTGCACCTGGAAGCCCGGCCCCACAAAGCCGTTGGACTTACTCACCAGCAGCACTTCGGCCCGCAACGACTGCTTGGGCACCTGGGTCATCCGGATAAAGGAGTTCAGGAAGCCGTAGCCGGCCGAATCGGCCTTGGCGCGGGCGGGCCGGAAGCGCATATCCACGAACTTGAACGTGCCCAGGCTCATCAGACGGCTCAGCGTCTGGTCGGAGCGGCGGCGGCGGTACACGCTGTCGGGATACAGGAAGGTGGCGTTGGTAATGGCGCTGGCCTTGAACACCTTCTCGTCGGGGTAATAGCGGTATTTCCCGTAGATGATGGGCCGCTGGTTCTGGGTGGTATCCGAGAGGTTGTAGCTGGTGTTCAGCGTCACGTTGTTCAGGATGTAGGGCTTGGCCGCGCGGGGCGGAATCGTGCCTTTCACCTTCAGAAACACGTTCACCTGGTTGTCCAGCGTGCTATCGACCTGGAACAGAATATAGTCGGGCGTGAAATAGTAGTAACCCTGGTTTTTGAGCACGCCGTCGATGCGGGCCCGCTCATTGATGAAGGTTTGCAGGCTGTACGGGTCGCCCACTTTCAGCAGCGAAGCCGACTCGGTGGCCCGGATGGCGCGGTCAATCAGCGTGTCGCGCTCCGGGAAGTGAATCTCCTTGATGGTATAGGGCTTGCCGACGTTGGCCGTGTAATCGACCTGGGCGGTAGCGCCTTTCACCGCCACTTTGCTGCTCACGGTGGGCTTGAAATAGCCGTTGTTGTTGAGGCGGTTCACCATCAGGCCCTTCACCGTCTGGGTATCGGCTTGGCTCAGCAGCACGGGTTTTTCGCCGTACTTATTGGCCAGCCACTTGCCCAAACCCTTGGTTTTGCCCTCGCCCATGTGCCAGAAATACAGCTTGGGCCGCAGCCCCAGAATGGAGGCGTTGGGCTTGGGAGCAATAACGGCCGTCAGCTCCGTGGTCAGCGCGGCCTCATTGGGAATCGGGCTGTCCGACTGCACTTTCACCGCGCCGCCGGTATAGAGCTTCGCGCCTTCGGGAATGAATTTCGTGCCCGAGCAGCCGCTGGCCAGCAGCCCGGCTACCACGGCCAGCAGGCGCACCCCACCCCCGGCCCCTCCCCACAGGAGAGGGGTGCCAAGCGAAGCTGACGACTGACACTCCTCTCCTGTGGAGAGGGGCCGGGGGTGGGGTTGCGCACGGGAGAAGAAGGACAAGAACATTGAGCTCAATAGAAAACGAAAAAACTAGCGGCTGGTGGTGGGTTTCGGCTGCGCCCGCACCGAGTCGCGGCGCGTGACGGCACCGGGCGTCTGGGTCGAGTCGGGGGCGGCCTTTTTCTCCTGGCGGCGCTGGCGGCGCTCCTGCTTCACTTCCTCCTTCACCACGTCGTCGATGCCCTTGAACAGGTCGGCCAGGTCGCGGTAGTCGCGCTGGAAGATGAGCGACGCGCCGGTACGCACAAACTGCCCGTCGATGTCGCCGTAGGCGTTGTTGCGGAAGGCCCGCAGGCGGATGCGGCCATTGGCCAGCACGTTGTACTCCACGCTCACGTCGCCGGCAAAGCTGCTCACGCCGCCGCTGTTCTGGCCAGTTGAGGCCTGGTTGCCGCCGCCCAACGGTACGTCGGTACCGAGACGCACGGTGAGGCGATTGTTGAGCAGCTGGCGGCGCACGGCTACGTTCAGGTCGGTGCGGGTTTTCTCGGCCCCCGAGGAGTAGTCGGCATAGGAATTCACGCCCAGCTCCACGCCCAGGTTGGAAAGGTAGCTACCGGTCAGGTTATTTAGCTGCTGGGTCAGCACCTGGCTGGCCGAGCCGCGCAGCTGGTCGGCCACGATGTTGCCGCCGCTCGACTTAAACGGATCCTGCGACATAAACCGGCTGAGCACCAGCAGCGAGAATACCTGCTTGTTCAGCTCCGAGGTTTCGCTGGGCTGGCGCAGTTGGGCCAGGCGCGTTTCGATGGGGCCGCGCAGCTCACTGCGGGCACTTTCGGGCAGCTTGATATCGAAGCCGATAAGGGGCTTGAGCAGCTCGCCGGTCACGTTCAGGTACACCTGGAAGGGCAGTTGGTTGCGGCCCACGGCCTGCAGGGTTTCGTCGGCCAGGCCCTGGGCGGCCAGCAATTCGGCCGGCGGCGCTTTCACGTTATAAATAGCCGACACGTTTAGCTGGGCATTATACGGGTCGCCGGTCCAGGAAATGGTGCTGCCGGGGGCAATGGCGAAGTCGCGGGAAGCTAGGTCGTAGAGCGACATGGCGTATTTGCCCTCCGTCACATCGAGGCGGCCGTTGAGCGTGATAGTGCCGCTGGGGTCAATGGCCGTGCGCAGCGTGCCGTTGGCCCGCACTTTCAGGTTGTCGCCGCTGGCTTGGTCGATGATGATGGTGAAGGGCGTGTTGTCGTTCACCGTCACGGTGGCCGTGATGTCGTAGCCGGCGGCGGTTTTCACCGAATCCAGCGCCAATCGGCGGGAAAGCATGGTGTCGAGCGGGGCGCTTTTGTCGATAAACTGCACGATACCGTCGCTGCTTACCTTACCGGCTTCGTCGTTGGGCACGGCCACTTTCAGGTCGGAGCCTTCGGCCACCACGGCGCGGGTGCGCACCACGGGCAGGTTCATATTGCCGGTAATGCGCGTATCCGAATCGACCACCAGCTTGCCCCAGAACAGCGGATTATCCTGCCGGGAACTTTGCACGGCCAGAAACTTGTCGGTCGTCACGTTCAGGTCGAAGCGGTAGTCATCCACGTAGTTGCGGGTGTACACCGTGCCCGTGGCCACGGCCTTGTTGCCCACCGAATCGACCACCGTGAAGTTGTCGAAGGTGAGGCCCTGCGGTCCGAAGTTCACCGTCTGGCTCGGCACGCGGTAGGGCGCACCCAGCTGGCTCACAGTAAAGCCCGCGTCAGCGGTAGTCGTAATAGCGCCCTGAATCAGCGGCTGGCTCACGTTGCCGGTCACGTTCAGGGTGCCGGTCAGGCCGCCCGTCGATTCGCGCAGCTGGCCGGCCGAGAAGGCCTCGGCAGTTTTGATATCGAGGCGGTTCACCGTTACCACAAACTGAATCGGGTCGGGCGGCGTGGCCAGGTAGTAGCCCACGGCCCGCACGTCAGCACCCGAGGCGTTGGTCAGGCGGGCATCCACGTTGTAGCGGTTGGCGGTGGGGTTGGTGGCTTTCAGCGTCACATCACCCAGCAACGACTTATTGTAGGCAAAGCTGGTCAGGGCCAGATCAGCGGTAAATGCTTGTTTGGGCTTGCCGATGCTGAAGGCCACGGCCTGCCCATTGAGCGTGCCCGCCACCATCGAGTCGGGCATGCCGCCGGCTTTGGCCAGGCCGTTCAGGTCGAAGTTGGTAATCGTGGCCTGCAACGGATACTGCGCACCGGGCAAGGTTTGCAAGGCCAGCACCTGGTTGCCCTGACTGAGCCGCACATTCTGGGCCAGAATAGCGCCGGTAGCCGTAGTGTAGCGCACCTCGTTGTTGGGCTCCACGGTCCATTTCTGGTTGTCCAGCACCAGGTTGGGCGCAAAGCTGAACGCATACGCAGCACCCTGGTTAATGACTTGCAGCACGCCCGCCACGTTCAGCTTCTGCACGCTGTCCGATTCGGCAATGCGCAGGTTGGTGCCAATCTTGTTATCGGCGATGCTGCCTACCAGGCTCGGATTCGGCAGCCGCAAGGTCGTATCCTGACTAGCCTGCCGCAGCCGCACCGCGTAGTCCAGCTTCTGGGCATCCGACGACACATTGAGCCGCAGTGAATCCAGGGTGTATACGTCGTAGCGAATCAGCGGAATGCGGCTGTTCAAGGTCAGATTAGCGGCGCGGCTGTCGTAGCTGCCGGCCAGCTTGAAGGGCGAAAGCTGCTTGAGGCCCGGCACCAGCTGGGTGGCAATCTTCGGGTCTTTCAGGTTGGCATCGAAGGTAAACTGACGATAGACGCTGGAAGGCGTGTACTTCACCCCTGGCAAGTCGAAATACCGGTCGATGTGGCGCTGCAGCTCCAGAGCAATGTCGCCCAGGCGGGTATTGCCGCGCAGCGTAGCGTCCAGCACATTGGAGGCAAAATCAACCTCGGTGCGGCCCGGCCGCTGCAAAATGCGGCCACTGAGCGAGTCGAGCGCAAACGGTTGATTGTCCTTTACAATTACGATGCGGCGGCCCGAGAACGTGCCGTTCAGCGAGTTCAGATCCGAGCCGCTGATGTTGGCCTGCAAATCACCCTGAATGCGCAGGTCGCCGCCGGTATAGAAGCCCAGCGCCGTCAGGTTGGCCCCGCGCAGGTTCAGACGGTCGACGGTGTAGGTGGGGTTGTTGGCGTCGCGCAGGTTCACGGTAGCCAGCAGGTCCAGGTTCAGGTTGGGGTCGGTTTTGCTTCGGGCGTCTATTTTGTAGATCTGCCGGTCGATGTCCACGTTGGCCGTAATGCCGCGGTAGTTGTAGCCGTTGTAGCGGGCACTCTGCACATTGGCCACCAGCTGGCCGCGCATCTGGGCCGGGTCGAGGCCGCGCGCGTTCAGGCGGCCGTTGGCCGTGATTTTACCAATGGTCGGGTCGCGCAGAAACTTGCCCACATCCAGCCCCTGGGTGCTGAACACGGCCGTAATCGGCTCCTGCCCTTTCGGCCCCGCGCCCATATCTATCTTGGCCGTGGCGTTGCCGAAGCTGGTGGTAGCCCGCAGGTTGGCATCAAAAATCTGGGCCGTGGGCCGGCCTTTAAACGTGCCGGCCACCGTCATGCGGGCCGGCAGGCGGTATTCGGCCGGAATCGTACCCTTCGGCAGCAGGCTTTTCAAATCGGCATCCGAGGTCGAAAACTGCTTGATGTTCAAGTCAGCGTACAGGCGGCGGTCGGTTTCGGGCAACCCCTGAATCCGGCCGCTGGCCTTCACCACCGTGTTGCGGAAGCCCACGAATTCCAGGTCTTTGATGCGCATGTCGCCCACGCGCCCGGCCACCTTGCCGCTGATGAGCACCGACTGATTCGGGCCGGTATTGAACGGCGGCGTGCCGGCCAGGTCGGGGGCCAGGTACAGGATGTCGCGGAAGCCGAGGCGCACGTTGCGCAGGTCGCCCTCGATGCCCAGATTCGGCAGCTGCCTGGTATCGGCCAGCGCGTCGAGGCTCTTGTAGCGCATGGCCAGCGTCTGGCGGATGCGGGTGTGAGGCGTTATTAAGTCCAGGTTATCCAGCCGGGTCTGCACCGAGTCGAAAATCACGTCGGCCGTAGCACTCTGCACCTGGAAGCCGCTTTTTTCCTTGCCCGCCAAGTTCACGATGCGGCCCGTAGTGCTGTTTTCGGAGTAAAAAAGGTTCTCCGTATTCAGCACCAGATCCGTGAACTGGAGGTGGTTGTAGTCCATAGCCGGCACGCGGGTGCGCTGCTTGGGCTCGTCGAAGTTGTCGAAAGCCACGTCCACGCCGCTGATATCGGACTTCTTGAGCGTGACTACCCAGCTGGTGGCCGCGCCGGTGGCTTTTTCCACCGATTCGTTCAGGTCGCGCACGGCTTCGGCGGGGTTCACCACGCGCTGCTCCACGGGCACATTCTCATTCTGGGCGTAGGCAAAGGACGTATTGCGCAGCTTCAGCTGGTTAAGGTCGATGCGCGAGTTGATGAGGTCAATCTTATCGGCCGTGGCTTCGGCCTCACCGATGCGGGTGCTGATAAACTGCGCCGCCACGTTGTTGCGGTACGTCAGGCTCACGTTGTTGAGCGTGGCGCGGTTCAGGCCAAATACGGTCGTAAGCGGCTCGGAAGGCGTGTCGGGCGGCACCTTGGTTTGCACAATTCCGATGCTGGTATTTTTTAGCGCAGCGGTATTGATGCGGTAAATAGACCTGTCAACATCTACCTCATCCATCGTCACAGCCAGGTCGCCAACCTTAGTGCGAATGTCGTTGCCGTCCACCTGATCCTGGTACGTTAGGTAGATGTTGGATAAGTGCAGGTCACCGATGTTGTACTTGAAGCCGCCCGTGGAGTCGACGGGAGCGGCGGCGGTAGTATCAGTGGAAAAGGCCGCCACGATAAAGTCATAGTTGGAAACGCTGTCGGGCTCGGTACGCTTGATGTGCAGCGTCCCATCATTGAGCTCCAGCGACTTCACATTGATCTGCGATTTGGTCAGCGCCCACAGGTCCAGATTGAGGCCAACATGACCGACCGAAAGCAAGGTATCTCGCTGCTGGTCTTCCAGATACACGTTGTCGAAAGATATAGCATTACGGAAGTCGGTGCGAAACTTGCCGATGCGTACTTCCGTGCCCAGCTTGTCGCGAAGATAGGTTTCAGCCCGGCGAGCTACGAAGTCCTGAGTAGCGGGAAACTGCAAAGCCACGACGGCCACAATTACCAGCAGCAACACAAAAGCCACCAACCCGAGTAGGGCATATAGAGCGCGGCGGGCGTAAGTAGGGAGAGAGTTAATGGCGCAAAAAAGATTGAAGGTACGCCCGTCCCAACGCAAAAACAACCGTGCGGGTTGGCTTGCGCTTCGTGCGCTGCTTACGGCCGGGGCACGTCCCGACCGCTAAAACATAGTATTTATTCAATGAATAAAATTATCAGAAAGTCGATCTGTACAGCCACCACCCAATAGCAACCACAAATCGCTGTTTACCTGCTTATTACCCAATAAATTCACTTGCGCAACTACCGCAATTAACGGCGCAAGTAATCAATTCGGTGCCACTACGCTTCCGGAAAGCAAAACTTACTCCTCCACTCTAGTATCTTTCGCCTCCAACCCGAATTTCCCTCCCATGATTCTTCGTTTTACGCTGCCATTTCATACGGCCTGGGGCCAGCGGCTGGTAGTCTGTGGCTCTGTGCCTACCCTGGGTTCCTGGAACCTGGCGCAGGCCCTGGATTTGCATTACCACCCGGCTTCCGGCTTCTGGAGCCAGGAAATAAGCCTGCCCGACGACCAGGCCGGCACCGTGGAGTACAAGTTTATTCTGCTCGATGAGCGCAGTGGCAACGAAGACTGGGAATGGGGTGCCAACCGCGTAGTGCACTACGATGGCCGCCAGTTGGGCCGCATCGTGCTGGAAGACTACTGGCGGCCGGCGGCCCAGCCCGAAAACGAGTTGCACACCGCCGCTTTCACCCAAGCGCTGATGCGCCGGCCGACCCCGGCAAAAGCCAGTACGACCCGCCCAGCGGCCCGCGTTGCCGATTCGGTGATGCGCTTTCAGCTGGCCGCGCCCCGCGTCGACTCCGACCACCAGCTCTGCGTGCTAGGCTCCGACCCGGCGCTGGGTGCCTGGGATGCCCGCAAAGCCGTTCTCCTCTCCGACCAAGACTATCCGACCTGGGTAGCCGAGGTGGCCCTGGAGCACCCCGAGCGCACCACTCAATATAAGTATGGTATCTGGGACCCGCGCGACAAGAAAATTCTGCACCTGGAAGCGGGCGACGACCGGATTATTTCGGCTTCTGCCGACCGCAAAACGTTGCGCGTCCGCGCCGATGAGCATTTCCGCTACCCTACCGGCAACTGGCGCGGAGCGGGTGTGGCCCTGCCAGTATTTGCGCTACGCAGCCGCCGGGGCTTGGGTGTAGGCGAGTTTCCCGACTTGAAGCTGCTGGTGGACTGGGCCGCCAGCACCGGCCTGAAAATGGTGCAGATCCTGCCCATCAACGACACCACGGCCACCCATACCTGGGTCGACTCGTACCCCTACGCGGCCATTTCGGTTTTTGCCCTGCACCCGCAGTACCTCAACCTCGACGAAATTGCCGAGCTAGCCGAACCCGCTGACCGCCAGGAGTTAGAGCGGCAGCGCGACGAGTTCAACGGCCGCAACTTTGTGGACTACGAGCCGGTGATGAACGCCAAGTGGCACTTCATCAAGAAGCTCTACCAACAGGAAAAGGGGAAGTTTCTGGCCGATCCGGAATTTAAGACGTTCCGCGAGCAGCAGCAGAGCTGGCTGGTGGCCTATGCGGCCTTCTCGGCCCTGCGCGACCGGTTCGGCACGGCCGACTTTTCGCAGTGGCCCAGCGAGTTTCGGACCCCGCAGCGCCTCGATGAGCTGACGGCCGAAACCCAGGCTGACTTCGATGAGTTTGGCCTGCACTTCTTCACGCAGTTTCACCTCGATAAGCAGCTGCGCGATGCCGTGGACTACGCCCGCCAAAGCGGAGTGGTCATGAAGGGCGACCTGCCCATCGGCATCTACCGCCACTCGGCCGATGCCTGGACCCAGCCCGAGCTCTACCACATGGACCAGCAGGCCGGTGCTCCCCCGGACGACTTCTCGACCACGGGCCAGAACTGGCGCTTCCCGACTTACAACTGGGAGCGGATGGCCGAGGACGGCTACACGTGGTGGAAGCAGCGCATGAGCCACCTGGCGCGCTATTTCGACGCCCTGCGCATCGACCATATTCTGGGCTTTTTCCGAATCTGGGAAATGCCCGGCCATTCGGTAGAGGGCTTGCTGGGGCATTTCTCCCCGGCGTTGCCGCTTCACCGCCACGAAATCGAGCAGCGCATCGGCTGGTTCGACCACGGCCGCTTGTGCGAGCCCTACATCCGCTGGCACATCCTGAACGATATTTTCAAGGAGCAGGCCGAGGCTGTGCGCCAGGAGTTTCTGGATGAAACCACCCCTGGTATTTTCCGTCTGAAGGAGCACTTGCGCACGCAGCGGCAGATTGAGGAAGTGTTCGGGAAGAAAATTGCCGCTGAGCCCAGCAATGCCGAGCATTACAGCTGGCTGCGCACGGGTTTGTATCAGTTGGTCAACGAAGTACTTTTTGTGCCTGCCGCCGAGGCTGACTTTTACCACCCGCGCATCACGCTGCCCAAGACGTATGCTTTCCGCGAGCTGGATGACCATACCCGCCACCGCCTCCACGACCTCTACAACGACTTTTTCTACCGTCGCCACGAGGATTTCTGGCGCGACCAAGGCATGGTGAAGCTGCCGGCCGTGCGCTACGCCACCAACATGCTCATCTGTGGTGAAGACCTGGGCATGGTGCCCGAATCGGTGCCCGGCGTTATGAAGGCGCTGGGTATTCTGGGCCTCAACATCCAGCGCATGCCCGCCGACCCCAAGGTGGAGTTTGGCCACCCTGGCGTGGCCCCTTACTTATCAGTCGTCAGCCCGGGCTCCCACGACATGAGCACCGTACGCGGCTGGTGGGAAGAAGACCCGGCCCGTACCCAGCGTTTCTTCGAGAATACGCTGGGCCACTGGGGCGAGGGCGCGCCCTACCACTGTGAGCCCTGGGTGGCCCGCGAAGTGACGGTGCAGCACTTGCACTCTCCCGCCATGTGGGCCGTGTTCCCGCTGCAGGATTTGCTGGCTATGAGCCCAGCCCTACGCCGGGCCAACCCGCTGGACGAACAAATAAACGTGCCCAGCAACCCCACCCACTTCTGGAAATACCGCCTGCATCTGAATCTGGAGGACCTAGTGCAGGAAATAGGCTTCAACCACGACGTGCAGCAGCTGCTCATCAGTAGTGGCCGCCAGCGGGTATACTAATTCAGCAAACAACGATACCGGAATTTGAAGGCTGGAGTACACTTGCTGTACTTCAGCCTTATTCGTTTCATCACCCCTCGCAATCCACACTTTAGTACAAATCGTATCGATACATAACAAGATCATAACCAACCAGGCGATGGTCATGCGGTGCGGTTCTGATACTTTAGCCCAGCCAAAGGCTGGTAGTTCTGAGTCAGCACCACTGTTTGGTCAAACAAGGCGCGGAAGCCAGATTATTCGAAGAGAATGTGTCCGTTAGGCGCAATCAAATTCTGCGAGCGTTCAGACAAAATTAGCTGTCGTTCAGCGAGAACCGGTAAATGTTCAGCGAAAAAATAACGCATAATTAAGTTATGCGGAGTAAGTTTGCATATTGATTAGTATGCGCAAGCCGCACTTCACCCCCTTTTAGAATTTTTTCTGCTCTTTTCATAACATTTCCTATGTCAACAGTTCTACGCCTGACAGCTCTGCTGTTACTCTGGCTGACCTTCCTCCCCAACAGGGCTCAAGCCCAAGCGGAAGGACCGGCTTTCTCCTGTGACGGCACTTTCTACCAGATTCGCCAGATCGGAACTGGTCCCACGGCTTTCTCGGCGCTGTACGTAGTAAACCGCAGCACTGCGGTGTACACTACTAATGTTTTCACGTTTGGGGGCACCAATACCACCGGCAACTTGGGTGTAGTGCTGAACGCCTTGGCCTACAACCCCCAGGATAGTTACCTCTACGCCCTGTCGTATCCTGCTGATAACGGTACTCCTGACCCAGCTGGTATACGGCTGTACCGTATTGGCAGAAGCGGCATTCGGGAGTTGGGTATCACCAACTTACCTGTAGCGCAGTACAACTCGGGTACTATCGACAGGCAAGGAAACTTTTACCTGACCACTCGCCAGAGTGCCGGCCAGTTTCTGAACACCTTCTTCCGGTTGAAGCTGTCCAACTTCGCCACCGTACTTACTTCGCACGACGAGCTGCCAGTGGTTGATACCAACGGCGCTACTGTAGGCGTAGATTTCACGGACATTGCCTACAGCCCCATCAACGACACTTTCTACGGATCCAGCTTCTTGGAAGATCTGTTCAAGATTAATGTTGTCACCAATGCTCAGGGGGTTGAGCGAGCCGTATTCTCCACTGTAAAATCGGGTGCAAACACTACCGTAGTAGGCTCCAACTTCTTCGATGTCGCGGGCAACCTGTATACTTATTCCAATGCGGGCGGTATCTACTCCATTGATATCGCTACGGGCGACGCTACGCTGATCAGCACCGTTGACGCCGCTCCTAACAGCGACGGTGCCAGTTGCATTAACCCCAGCGAGCGAATTGATGTGGTGAAAGATCTAACCAGTGTAACAGCAACTGGGACGGCCCGGCAGTTTGACGTACGGTTTGCCATCCGGGTAAAAAATACGGGCACTTCCACTGCCACCAACGTGCAGGTATCTGACTTCCTGCGCGGCAACGCCGTCAATACTACCTTCCCAACCTCTTCGACCGTTACACTGGTGTCGGGCGTTGTTACCAACTTCGCTGCCAATGTCGGAGTTCCACCAACGCTGGCCTTCAGCAACGCCTTCACCGGCCAGGGCGTCAATGCTGATTTGCTAACCACTAACCAGTCGTTGACGGCGGGCCAGAGTGCCCTGATCGACCTCACGGTGCGGGTAACATTCCCTAATAACCCAGGTACTCCAACTGCGGCGAGCCTTAACAACGCGTATGCCTCTACTACCAGCGGCACTAGCAACCAGGGCCACATTCAGCTTACCAACGGTGATGTTATTCCTCCCGGCAACCTGTTAGCCGCTGACCAATCGACCAACTCTGCGGCGCTGCCGCTTTCGCCCAATGCCGACACGCCTTCCGGTACACCAATACGCTTCAGCGTTGCTATTCAGGGGACTGTGTTTGAAGACATGAACTACGGCGGTGACCTTGGCCGCAGCCAGGCTACCAGCAACGGCCAAGGCTTACCCAGTGCGCGCGTAGAGCTCTACGGTGGTGGTGGTGGTTTTCTAAACTCTACTACTACTGATGCCAGTGGCAACTATGAGTTCACCACTGGTGCAGGTGGTGCAGCTTTAGGAACGGGAACCACTTATCAGGTGCGGGTAGTCAATAGCCTTGTTTTCAGTGCTCGTCCCAACCCATTCGCGGGTGGCGTATTAGGCGTTCAAACCTTCATCAACGGTAACACCAACCAAGTTGGAGGTGCCAACCCTAACCAAGTCGATATAGGACCAAACAACAGCAATGCATCAGTTGCCACGTTGCAGGCGCAGTCAACAACCACTATCCTTCAGTCCTTGACTACAGTTACCACCCCTGCCTCGGGGGCGCTGATAAACGTTGATTTTGGCTATAACTTTGACTTGGTTACCAATACCAACGCGACCGGCCAAGGCTCCTTGAGGCAATTTATTCTAAACAGCAGTTCCCTGGCAAATACCAACCTCGCGCAGGAAGGATTAACGGCTGGCAAGGAACACGCCATCTTCATGATGAATGATGGTGTAACGGCTACCAATGGGTTGCGGGGCATTGGTTTTGCCGCCACCGGCTACAGCGCCATAACGGGTGTGTTTACTATCACTCTCAATGCTCCCTTCACTCCAATATTTGACGATAATACCGTCATCGACGGCAAGCTGCAATCAAACCGTACAGGCGAAGATGCCCTCGTATCGGCCACGAGCACAGGCGCCGAGGTTGCCATTGACTTCAACCGCTACGCTGGCTTAATTTCTTTCGGTGCCAACACACGTATTGCTTCGGTTGCGCTCAGCAACGCGTTGGGTAACAGCCTCAACACGCCTGCTAACGCCGCTGGCCCGGCAGTGGCCGCCGATGGGGCCGCAGTTACGTTCAGCGGTGCCAATATTACTGGCTCTGTTGTAACGGACATCACTGCTACGGCTAACTTCGCCGCTGGCGTACGTCTGCAGGATAACGCCACAGGGGTTACGGTGAGCAACAACATTCTGCGCACGGCCCTGACCAACGGGGCTAACTTCAACTTCATCAACTCGGACGGGGCTGGCGTTATTTTGGCCGATGCGTCTACGAATACCATCACGGGCAACACTATTGGCAGCAATGCCGGCTACGGCATCGTGCTGCTTTCGGGTGCCAACAGCACCAATACCATCAGCGGTAACACCATTATGGACAACGGTGCGGGTACCGTCACTACCAACGATGCGGGCATTGCCATCATCACGGGTAATAATAACCTGATCAGCGACAACACCGTCACCGGCAACTCCGGCGACGGCATCGTGGCCATGTCGGGTACTTCGGGCAACCGCCTGACCCAGAACAATACCGGCAGCAACAACGGCAGCGGTGTAACCGGCAACCTGGGCATCGACCTTTCGTCGAACGGCACGGCTACCGGCGACGGGGTTTCGCTGAACGCCGATGGCAAGACGGCTGCTTCCGGCGCCAACAGCATGCTCAACTTCCCCGTCTTCACGCAGGCCACCATCACGGCCGGCGGCAACCTGGTGGTGTCGGGCTTTGCTAAGGCCGGGGTACTCATCGAGTTCTTCGTCGCCAGCGCCGACCCAACCAGCTTCGGCGAAGGAGCTACCTACCTCTTCAATGCTACCGAAGGCTCGGCGGGTGACACCGACACGCGCTTGTCTAGCTATACCGGGGGCCGCACCGATCTGAACCATGGCTCGGAAACCGGGGTCAACCGCTTCGTTTTCTCTATCCCAGTCAACGCTACACAGCGTGCGGCACTCGTAGCCAACCGCCTAACGGCCACGGCTACCGTGCCCGCTACCGTCAATGGCCTGGCAGTAGGAAATACTTCGGAGTTCTCGGGTATTATTGCCGTCATCAACAACCAGCCGCTACCCGTGGAGCTGGTGACGTTTGAAGCCCGCGCCGTGGGCCAGAACGGTCAGCTCACCTGGGCTACTGCTTCGGAGAAAAACAACGACCGCTTCGTATTGGAGCGCTCTACCGGCGAACAGGCTTTCACCCAGATTGCCACCATAAAAGGTGCGGGCACGAGTGCCCAGGGTCGTACCTACGGTTTCACCGATGCTGGTATCGGCGCGAAGCACACCGGCACCGTGTACTACCGGTTGAAGCAGATTGACACCGACGGCACCGTAAACGAAGCCGGCCCAGTGCGGACGCTGCTCTTCACGGGTGAGAAAGTAGCTGACGCTACGCTTTATCCGAACCCAACCGTAGCCGATACCGACACTAAGCTCGACCTGACGACGTTGCCAGTTGGCAGCTACCAGGTATCGATTGTGGATATGATGGGCCGCACCTTGCGCACGGACACGTACGCTGGCGGTGTGCCGCACTCTCTTAACGTGCAGACGCTGGCTTCAGGCTCTTACTTGGTAGTAGTTCGCGGTAGCAACGTGAAAATCACGAAGCGCCTGGTGAAAAACTAAGGAGCTCCTACTTCCTGCAAAAAAGCCTCTCCTGAACGGGAGAGGCTTTTTTTATTACCCGATAGTCAGTGAAGATGTTCAAAAAGTCAAAAGAGCGTCAGGCTGCGCAAGGTCGAAGCATCGCTACCGCCTCGTAGAACAGCGCTGACGGAGCAGTAGCGATGCTTCGACCTTACGCAGCCTGACCGTCTGGTAGGTTCTGAACGACTTCCTGGGGCAGCTTCAGTAGAAGGAATGCTAAAGGGCTAACCGTAGCGCTCATTTTGAGGTATAGATGTTCCTACCCTGCTTCCGTTATGCCACACGCATCTATCCCCCGCCACCGGGCCTGCACTCAGCCCACCACCGAGTATGACGTCGTCATCATTGGCGCCGGAAGCGCGGGCCTCAGTGCCGCTTTGACGCTGGGGCGGTGTTTGCGCCGGGTGCTGGTGTGCGCCGGTGGCCCGCCGCGCAATGCCCCTTCGCCCGCCGTGCAGAGCTTTTTCACCCGCGACGGCGTGAAGCCAGCCGAACTACTCCGACTCGGGCATGAGCAGCTCCGGCCCTACGACACGGTAGAAGTGCGCGTAGCCCAAGTAACCCAGATAGTGGCTGAGGGCAACTTTTTCGAGCTGGAGGCGGAAGGAGAATCGGGGCGCACGTTCACTACCACGGCCCGCAAAGTGCTGCTGGCCACGGGTGTGGAAGATGAGCTGCCACCGGTGCCCGGCATGCGCGACTTATGGGGCCGAGGCGTATTACACTGCCCCTACTGCCATGGCTGGGAAGTCCGGAACCAGGCCCTGGCCGTGTATGGGCGCGGCAAGATTGTGACGGGTCTGGCGCTACTGATCAGCCGCTGGACCACCGATGTGGTGGTCTGTACCGACGGTCCCGGCAACCTCAGCGCTAACGCTCGGCGGCGCCTGCGCCAGCAAAAAGTACGCATCTATGAAGAGCCCGTGAGCCACCTGGAGGGCAAGCCCAATGGGGAGTTGCGTCATATCGTGTTTGAGAACGGAGAAAAGCTGGCGCGTCACGCGCTATTCGTTCACCCGCACCAGCACCAGCGCTCCTCGCTGGCCGAACAACTCGGCTGTCGCCTCACCAGCAAAGGTGCAGTCTGGATAAACAAGCAAGCCCAGACCAGCGTCGGCGGTGTATATGCGGCCGGCGACACTACCCCGGGCCCCCAGAAAGCCCTGTTGGCCGCCGCCGAGGGAACCCAGGCCGCTATTGCCATTCACGAAACGCTCACGCGGGAGGAGTGCCCTAAGTAGAAACCCTGGTGCGCTTCAGGAGCTCCCATGCCTTGCGTACAGGCTACCCTACCAGGCGGGTGTAGCCACTGGCGCGGTACCAGCAAGTTTCCGTGTCATGGAACTGTCTGCTGGCTTGTCCGGTCTTACTTAAAGTAGCGCCACTCACCAATTTGGTCTGGACGTAAGCTGCGGAATCCTTATCTTAAGCACAGGTTTTGACAAAGACTCGCTTTCAGATTTCGTGAGCCAGCAGTTTGTCGCTAACTAGTACTACTGGGCGTTTTCTGGGCTGCACTGTATCGTGCCGACTCTCCGGGTGCTCCAAACATCTTATTTCTTACGGCCGCAGAGTACCCTATGAAGAACACTTACGCGCTGCTAATCTTGTTGTTAGCCGTAGTCTTGCCGTCTCAGGCGCAGCGTATGGTGTTTACGGGCCGGATTACCGAAGCCGGTACGGGCCAGCCGGTGCCTTTTGCCTCGTTGTTCGTGCCGGGCACCACCATCGGCATCACCGCCGACGCCGAGGGCCGTTACCAGCTTTCCCTTGCCCAACCCATCGATACGCTGGCCGCTTCGGCGTTGGGATTTAGCGCGCTCAAGAAAGTGGTTGGCAAGCAGCCGGCGCAGGTTGTGAACTTCGCGCTGCGCTCCGGGGCCGTGTCGCTGGGCGAAGTGGTGGTCAGGCCCGTCGAGAATCCGGCCTACGTTATTCTGCGGCGGGTACAAACCCACAAACCCCAGAACGACAAACGGACGCTGAAGGCTTTCGAATTTGACAGCTATAACCGCATCCAGACGACGCTCACCGATTTACCGGAGCGCCTGGCTAAACGCAAAATGGTGCGCGACATGCTGGCCCTGGCCGACACGATGAGCAAGGGTACTTCGGCCAGCAGCGCCAAAGCCTTGCCCATTTTTGCCTCCGAAATACTTTCCCGGTTCTACGTACAAAACCAGCCGGTGCGGCGGCGCGAAGAAATCAGCCGCCGCCAGATGCGGGGCCTGGGACCGCGCGAAGGCTCCGTGCTTTCCCAGATTCTAGGCTCTTCGTTTCAGGATTACAACTTCTACACCAACTGGCAGAATATTCTGGGCAAAGACTTCGTTTCGCCCATTGCCGATGGCTGGCGGCTGGCCTACGACTACGAGCTACAGGATTCCCTGTATATCGGCACAGACTGGTGCTACCAACTGGCCGTGACGCCGCGCCGCGCCCAGGATCTGGCCTTCGTGGGCACCATCTGGATTACGGCTGATACCTATGCGTTGCGCAAGCTGGACCTCACCAAGAGTCCGGAGGCCAATATCAACTTTGTCAGCGAGCTGCACATATTTCAGGAAATGACGCCCCCGGAGCAGGGGCCGGGGCTGCCAACCCGCGTGCGGGTAGCTATTGGGGTGAAGCCCGCCGACAAGCAGGCCGGAATGGTGGTACGCTTCAACACCGTCAACTCCAACTTTGAGCGCAACCACCTGCGGGACCCGGCTTTTTATGACCGCCCGGTGGAAACGGCCCTCAATGCCAATCAGATTCCGAAAGACTTTTTCGATAAAAACCGGCCTGACTCGCTCAGCGCGGCCGACCAGGTTACGCTGGCCGTGCTCGACTCGGTGCGGGAGCTGCCCAGCGTGCGGTCGGTGCTCGATCTGGCCGAGATTCTCATCAACGGCTACAAGCGGGTCGGCCCCGTCGATCTGGGGCCTATTCTGGCTACGTATGGCTTCAATGATATTGAGGGACACCGCCTGCGTTTCGGCTTTCGGACTACGCCGGAATTGAGCCGCGATTGGCTCATCAGAACGTATGTGGCCTATGGCTTCCGCGACGGACGCTTTAAGTACGGGGCGCGGGTAAACCGCATTCTGGAGCGGCAGCACTGGACGGTAGCGAGCATGGAGTATCGCCACGACCTGGACCAGGTAGCCTTGCTCGACAACGATTTTGGGCAGGAAAATCCGTTGTTCGACGCGGCGGCCCGGATTGGCCGCATCCGCCGCAGCCGGCCCCTGATGCGGGACGTTTCGGGCTTGTCGTTGCAGACCGACATCGTGCGCGGATTCACCCAAAAGATTACGCTGCGGCACCAGCGCTTTACGCCGCTCTATAACTTCGCGTATTACAACACTGAGCGTCAGTCGCCCGGCGCGCCTACGGCCGCCAACTTCACGCTTTCCGAGCTGATTCTGGAGTCGCGCTACGCCCACGATGAAGTGCTGGTAGAAGCCGAAAACCGGCGACGCGCTATCGGACTAATGCGGTGGCCGGTGTTCGTATTTCGCTACACGCTGGGTGCCAACCATCTGTTTGGCAGTGATTTTAAGTATCACAAGTTTGCCTTCATCTCTACTCAGAGTGTGCAGATGGGCATCTTCGGGCGCACCGACTACCGCTTCGAAGCCGGCTATATTCCAAGCACGGTGCCCTACCCCATCCTGAAGACCCACATGGGCAATCAGTCGCCATTTTATAATGGCTCGGCTTTTAACTTAATGCGCTACTTTGAATTTGTCAGCGACCGGTATGTGTCGTTGCGGCTGGAAGACCATTTTGAAGGCTTGCTGTTGAACAGCGTGCCGCTGCTGCGCAAGCTCAACTGGCGTTTGCTGGCTACCGGCAATATTCTGTATGGCGGCGTGAGCAGCGCCAACCGCCACCTGACGCCGCCCACCGACCCCACTACCGGCGAGCCACTCCCCTCCTTCCAGGCCCTGGATCATGGTCCGTACACGGAGGTTGGGTACGGAGTAGAAAACATCTTTAAAGTGGCTCGGGTAGATTTTCTGCACCGGCTCACCTACCGCGACGCTCCTGAGGCCCGTAACTTCGGCGTAAAGCTTAGCCTGCAATTCAAACTCTAACTCCCCCATCAAGCAGAATCCCCGGCAACATTTCGCTGCCGGGGATTCTGCTTCATGGGGGAGTATTATAATGGTTACTGCTACCGCTTATTGCGCAACGAAAAGTGATTGAAGGCTACTGTATACGCCGAATTGCCTTGCGCAAGCAGAGCCACCCGAATGCCCCGGTCCCAGGGCGGCAGGTAAGTGCCGTTGATGGCAAAGGTTTCGGTGGGCATTGGTAGCCAGCTGCTGCCATTGGTGCTGTAGCAGAAGCGGTAGCGCTGACCACCCCATACCTCCAGGCGCAGCCAAAGCTGTGGGCTGTCGGGCAGTGCTACCTTGGTGAGGCACTGCTGCACCCCGCCTTTCACGTGCCAGAGTTGCAGGCTTTGGGTACCGGCTAGTAGTGCCAGGGCATTCGCCTGGTCGCCGATAGCGCCGATGCCGGCTAGCGTACCGGGTGGAAGACGGGCAAAATCCAGAACCGTAGTGGCGGTGTAGGTCGCCGCGAAGGTGCGTTGGGCCACCATGGCTCCTAGCCCTGCCGCCGCCGCCGTAAGCAGCAGTTGGCCGTCGCTCACCCCCACTTCGGGCTGCTCGCCCACCGGCCACTGCCAGGTAGCAGCCAACTGACTACCCGTGAAATTATCGGTTACATTCAGCACGCTCAGATTGGGCAGCGGGGCTGCCTGGGGGCTTTTACCCGGAAATTCGGGCCAGCCTTCCGCATTCCAGGTGAACTCGCTCAGGATGCCCTGGCGGCCCACGAACTCGTGGCTGTCAGTATAGTAGGCGTGGTGCAGCAAAAACCACCGGCCCTCATATTCGGCTACGGTGCCGTGGCCGGGGCATTTCCAGGTTTTGTTTTTGTCCAAAACCGGGTTTTGTGGGCACTTCTCCCACGTACCAAGCAAGCTGCTGGCCCGAGCGACGCCAGTAGCATAGTTGCAGCATTTGCCACAGCAGCCATTGCCCGCGTAGAACATGTAGAAATAGCCGTTGTGCCGGACGATGGCCGAGCCTTCGACCAGGCAGCCTTCCCACTTCTCAGTGTTGCGGAACAGCTCTACCGGCGCATCCACCAAAGCGAGACGCTCTTCATCGATGCGCTGGGCCCAGATGGGCGTGGGCAGGTTGCGGCTGTTGCCATCCTCTTTCCAGACCAAATACAAGTCGCCGTGCTCATCGCGCACCGGAAAGCCGTCGATGGAGCCTAGCGGCTGGCCTACCAGCGGCCCGTGGTCGAGGTAAGGGCCGGCGGGGTCGTCGGCGCTGGCCACGGCTACGCACAGTGGGCCGCCCTTTTGGCGGGCCGTGTAATAGATGAAGGTTTTTCCGTTCTCATGGAAGATTTCCGGAGCCCAGAAATTGGCGTCGGCCCAACCGGGGAGCTGCGCGGGAAACACGTGGCTCACCAGTTCCCAGTCCACTAGGTTGTCGGACTTGAATAGCGGAAACACCGGTCCCCACTCCGCCGAGGTGGCACTGGCCCAGTACGTGTCGCCTATTTTGGCAATGGTAGGGTCGGGGAAGTCGCCGGGCAACACAATATTAGCGTAGTGGCGCGCTGGCGCAGTTTCTACCAGCGGGGCCACGGTCGGCAGAGCCGTGACCGGCGTGGCGCTACTGCCAGCAGACGAGGAATCGGGCGTGGGGACCAACGCGTGCGAAAGTCCGCTTTCGAAGTCGAACGACACAATAGGAGGAAAAATGGTGGGAAGCGTACGGAGGTTTTCAGCGGCTGAAAGCAGGACCACTACTAAAATTTGGCGCGAGCTATTAGGCGTATGGAGACCTATTCCAGAAAAGTGAGCAAAGGCAGAATTGTAAAGAACCCTCTATGTCAACAGATGGAAGATACTATTTTTCTGGCTCAAGCAAGTGTATTTTTTTTACTGCGGCTCAAAAGCAATTACTGTTGTGCTTAGGACTGAACTGCCACCTTTTTCTACAAGTTGACTATGCCTAATAAACTACTGTGACACACGCTAAAAGCAGTATTAGCGAGCAATAAAAATTACCGCCCCTTGTCAAAGTTCAACCGCAAATTCGACTACAATGACAGTAAAATTATATAATAATTATGAATTTAACAAGAAAGCCCCACTGTCTTTGACAATTCCTGATATAGAACAATAACTGGTAATTATGAACAGGATGGCGGCAAGCCCCTGACCAGCGTGAGCCTATGCTGCTCGCAGCACGTACCACTCGTTGGCTACAGTATGGTTGCCTTCGCAAAAGATGTAGCCGATCTGCGCCAATTCGCTTTGGGTATCTTGTTCTACGCACCTTCTACCTCCCCCTTATGCTAGCCCACGACATTGCTACTGCCTTCCGTCAGCGCTTCAGCACCGAGCCGTTGCTGGTGCGGGCTCCGGGGCGCATTAACCTGATTGGAGAGCACACCGACTACAATGGCGGCTACGTGTTGCCAGCGGCCATCGATAAGGAAATGTATTTCGCGGTGGCCTTGAATCAGGACAACACTATTCGTCTCGTAGCCTACGACCTGAACGAGTCGTTTCAGGTGGCCGCAGATGCCGTGCAGCCCAGCGACACGCAGTGGGCCAACTATCCGCTGGGCGTGGTGGCCCAGCTACAGCGGCGGGGCCTCGTCGTGCCGGGCTTCGACTGCGTGTTTGGCGGCACCGTGCCGGCCGGAGCCGGACTCTCGTCGTCGGCAGCGGTGGAGTGCGGAATGCTCTTTGCCCTCAACACGCTGCTACAAGCTCACCTGCAGCCCCTGGAAATTGCCCAGATGGGCCAGGCCGCCGAGCACGAGTATGCCAAGGTGCTCTGCGGGCTCATGGATCAGTTTGCCAGCGTCTTTGGGCGGGCCGGCCAGGTAGTACGGCTCGATTGCCGTTCCCTGGACTACGAGTATTTTCCCTTCGACACCAGCGTGTGCCGCATTGTGCTCTGCAACTCGGGGGTGAAGCATGCCTTGGCCAGCTCGGAGTACAACACCCGCCGCCAGGAGTGCGAGCAGGGCGTGGCTATTCTGCGCCAGCACTACCCGGCAATCAATACCTTGCGTGATGTGACGCTTCCGCAGCTGCTGGCCCACCAAACCGAGCTGGGGCCGCTCCTATACAAGCGCTGCCGCTACGTGCTGGAGGAAAACCAGCGAGTCGAGGAAACCTGCCGCCACCTGGCGCAGGGCGACCTGGCGGCGGTAGGCCGCCTGCTCTACGCCTCCCACGCCGGCCTGCGCGACGACTACGAAGTGAGCTGCCTGGAGCTGGACGAGCTGGTAAAAATTGCCCAGACAACGCCAGGCGTATACGGGGCCCGCATGATGGGCGGTGGTTTCGGCGGCTGTACCATCAATCTGGTGGCGGCCGAGCATGTAGCGCATTTCGTGCAGCATATGCAAGCCTCGTATCGGGAGCGACTGGGCCTGCCGCTAGCAACCTACGAAGCCATTATAGTAGATGGCGTGGGCCTGATACCCTAAAAAAAGTCGCGCCGCCTGCCGAGTATGAGTCAGCGGGCGGCGCGGAAGTGGTGGTAGCTACGACCGTTAGGCGGCGACGCGCCGGCTACCGCGCAGGCCGTACCAGACGATGTAGACGTAACACAGCACGGGCAGGATGAAGGCCAGCCGCAACGCATGCACGCCGCCGCCGCCGCTCTGGCTGTCGGCGATGAGGCCAAACAGGGGCGGGATGATGGCGCCACCCACGATGGCAGCCGACAGCAACCCCGAAGCATCTTCGGTGTGGCGACCCAGCCCATCGACGGCCAGCGTGAAAATAACCGGGAACATGATTGAGTTCATCAAGCCAACGGCCAGCAGGCTCCACATGGCCACCGAGCCGGAGGTATTGACGGAAATAAGCACCAGCACAATGGCTCCAATGGCATTGAAGGCCAGCACCAGTCCGGGCTTGAGCTTCCGCAGAACTCCGATACCCAGAAAGCGGCCTACCATAGCGCCGCCCCAGTAAAAGGCGACCTGTACGCCCGCGTCCTGCGTGGGCATGTTCATTACTTCCGGCTGGTTGAGGTAGCTCACGATGTGCGAGCCAATGGCCACCTCGGCTCCTACGTAGGTGAAAATACCGACCAGGCCCAACAACAAGTGTCGATAGTGCCAGGCCCGTTGCGTATCGCCGGCCGGGGCGGGCTCGTGGGCAATGTGGGGCAATTTCAGGAAGCTGAGGACGATGCTAATAAACACCAGCACCGCAGCAATAGCCAAATACAGGTACTGTACCGACGTAACGTCGAGGCTGGCGGCCTGGGCCGGCGAAAGGGTCTTCAGGTCGGGCAGGTGCGACAGGATCAGCACCGAGCCCAGAAACGGCGCGATGGTAGTAGCCAGGGAGTTGAAAGCCTGAGTGAGCGTGAGGCGGGACGAGGCGGTGTGGGCCGGCCCCAGAATAGACACGTACGGATTGCCGGCTACCTGCAGTGTCACGATGCCGGTGGCCAGCACGAACAGCGCCCCCAAAAACAAGCCGAACGTGCGGCTTTCGGCGGCCGGGTAGAACAGCAGGCAGCCCAGCGCGGCAATGAGAAAGCCGACCAGCATGCCCCGCTTATAGCCCAGGCGCTTCACGAGCTGCCCAGCCGGCACGCCCATCACCAGGTAAGCCCCAAAAAAGCAGAAGTTCACCAGGTTCACCTTGGCATAGCTCAGCGTGAAAAGGCCCTTCAGGTAGGGTATCAGGATGTCATTCAGACAGGTGATAAAACCCATCATGAAGAACAGCACCGTCAGCGACGCCAGGGCCGAGGTGTAGGCAGGCGACAGGCCACCTTCGGCCGGGGCCGAGTCAGAATTGCTGCGGGGTTGGGAGGAAATAAGAGCCATAAGGACAAGAAGGGCGAAAGAGAAAAGCTGTTTGGGAGCACTATAATACAAAAAGAGGCTGGCCCGCGCTCCTAACCTTCGCGAAACCAGCCTCTACACGGTGCTTGCTACGTGAGCAAGCAGGCCGTAGTATTCGCCAAAAGAGCTTAATGCGTGATGCTGAAGGCGCGGCTCACGGCGCGGCCGGCCACTTCCAGGCGGTAGTGGTAGAGGCCAGCGGCTAGGTTGGCCGTGGGCAGGGCCACGGTATGCTCGCCGGTGAGGCGGACCTGGGTATCGAGCAGCACGGCTACGCGGCGGCCCTGGGCATCGTACACGGCCAGCGAAACGGTGGTAGGCTTCGCCAGCGCGAAGCTGATGTTGGTGTAGTCGGTAGCCGGGTTGGGCCAGCTGGCGGCCAGCTCGACCCCGGCAGGCCGCGCTGCGGTGGTCGGCGTGGTGGTCAGCAGCGTGGGGCCGTACCACTCATCAATGTAAAAGCGGCGGGGCGTGGTGGTGTTGGGCGCGATGAGCAGCACCAGCTCGTTTACCGAAGTCGAGGAAATCGTGGCATCGGGGCGGCCTACGTTGTTGAACACCAGCGTTTCCCAGGCATTGGTAGCGGTGGTGGTGGCGACGTATTCCGAGTGGCGGCCGGCGGGGTAGTTGGTAGCCCCGGCGCGGGTCGAGTCCTGCATCGTAATCTGGAACGGGATGCCGGGGCCCGGGCTGAACACCTTCATGGTCATCTGCTTGGCGTTGGTCAGGTAGGCCGATACGTCGGCGGGGCGCCGCTTGGGGCGCACCACCAGCACGTCGAACTGCTGGTTGCTGCGGGTGTAGCGGCCCACGCGGGCGCTGTTATTGGCCGCCGAAACCGAGTTGTTCAGCGTGTCGCTGTTGAGGCCGCCACTGCTTTTCTTGAGCACGTAGTTCAGCAGGCGCACGTTTTCGAAGTTCTCGTACAGCTGATCGACCACCGGGGCATTAGCGGCCAGCTCGGGGCCCATGATATCGTCGAGGAAGTAGGTTGCGCCGCTGTTGGTGGCCGGCTCGATGAGCAGCACCAATTGGTCGGCTTCGGTGGGCAATACGGTGGGGTCGAAAGCGCCGGGGCCGCCGGCCGTGTAGGTAAAGGTGAGCGTTTCCCAGGCGTTGGCCACGGTGGTGGTGGCATTGAAAGTGCCGCCCAGGTTGCCGTTGGGGTAGCCCGTGGCCGATTTGGCTTTGTTCTGCACCACAATCTGCATGGCGCGGCCGGCCGCGGGGCTGTACACCTTCAGGCTGATTTTCTTGGTGCCGGCCAGGTAGGGCGAGGCATCAGCCAGGCGTGGCGCCTGCGGATTGATGACGATAACATCGAACTGCTCGGCGGTATTGCGCACGTAGCGGCCCACCGTGGAGCTGCTGTTCACGGTGTTGGTGGCCGGGTTGGCCGCGTTCTGGGTAAACACGCCGCTGGTAAACGAGTACGACACGCGCCGGGTATTCTCGAAATTTTCGTAGAGCACTTGGGCTACGGCCGCGTGGCCCAGCGTGAGCAGCGCGCCTGCCAGTAAAAGGGATTTTGTAAAAGATGGCAGCATATAAAAGGGAGTAAAAGGTGGGAATGAAGAAGAAGATACTGGCCGGCGCGGGGCCGGTTGGCGGTCAGGGTAGCGGTACTGCGAGCCCGCCGGCCCCAGGGGTGGTGCCGGCGGGCCACAGGCCTATTTGTAGTTCCAGAATTTCACATACTCCACCTCCATGCGCTGCGGGAAAAGGGTGCTGGCATCGGGGTTGCCGTCGAAGTCGCCGCCCACGGCCACGTTCAGAATCACGTAGAATGGGTTGTTGAATGGATAGGGCGATACCTGCGCGGGCGTCAGCTTGAAGTATTCTACGCCGTCGAGGTACCAGCGCATCATGTCCTTGCTCCGGATGAAGGTGAAAGTGTGGTACGCCTGCGAAAAGTCGCCGCTGTCCAGGGCCTTGGTCGTCCCGATCTGCTTGCGGTCGGCGGGCACGGTGCCAAAGTGCACGGTGCTGATGTTCACGTTGGGCGTGCTGCCGCGCAGCTCCATAATGTCGATTTCGCCGCAGGCCGGCCACGGCACGGTCTGGTCGTTGGAGCCCAGCATCCAGATGGCGGGCCAGATGCCCTTGCCTTTGGGCAGCCTGGCGCGCACATCGAGGCGACCGAAGCCGAAGTCCTTCTTGCCCCTGGTAATGATGCGGGCCGAGGTGTAGTTCTTGCCGTTGTACACTTCCTTCTGGGCCTGGATGTTGAGCACACCGCCGGCCAGAAACAGGTTTTTGGGCGAGTTGGTGGTGGCTTGCAGCTCGTTGTTGAACCAGGTATCCTGCACCTCATAGGTCCACTTGGTGTCATCGAGCTGGCCGCCCGTAAACTCGTCGCTCCAGGCTAGCTCGGTGTACTGGGAGTAGTCACGGGCTTCCTCGTTCACAACAGGCTCGGCCGATTTGGGCGCGGGCAATACTTTGTCGGGTTCCTGGGTGCAGGAGAGCAGGCCCGTTACGGCCGCCATTGCCACGGCCATGAGCAGGCGCGGGCGAATAAAGAGGGAGGTACGAATCATGGCTGGGTGGAAATTAATGGAGGAAGCGCGCAGGCCGTGCAGGCTACTTCACGCGCAGTTTCATGGTGTGCACCACGCCGCCGCTGGGTGGCCCCACGCGCAGCAGCATGGTTTGATCGGTGATGGCCAGAATGCGGTAGATACGGTTGTTAGCATCGGTTACGCCGATAAAAGACGTGGGCCGCGCCAGCTCGAACTGGGCAATGCCGGCCCCCGTAGCGGCCCCGAAAGTGAAGGCCGAGGTACCCGACAGCGGGGCGCCGCAGCCCGAGCCGGCCACCAGCGTTTCACCCTTGGCATTATAGGTATACACGTTGGCCTCGGTGAAGGTAAACTCGTCGTCGGCCTGGCAGGCGGGCAGGCTGCCCAGGGCACCGCCGCCGAAGTAGCTGGTCGGGTCGGCGTCGCTCGGGCCTACCACAATGGCTTTTTCCTGGCCGTTATCGAGCATCCAGGTGCGCGACGAGCCGCCGGTCAGCAGCCGCTTGGCGCGGTCGAGGGCCGAGAGCTGGGGCGAATACGTCACGATGGTTTTGGTGCCGTCGGGGTTGGTGCCCTGCAGGCGCAGGCGCGTGGCCGAGGCTTCTACGATGTCGTAGGTTTTGTTGACCACCGAATCGGGCAGACCAATGAATGAGCGTTTATTCTGCAGCACAATCTGACCCAGCGAGCCATTGAGCTTGTAGACGAAGTCGGCGTTCAGGCTGCGGGCCTCGCCGCAGGTGTTGTTGGCAAACGTGGCCGCGCCGGCATCGTAGCTGAAGGTATACACGCTCGTGAACGAGAACTGGTCGTCGAGCTGGCAGGCGGGCAGCACGCCCGAGGCCGACAGCTCGGTGCCGTTGGCCGCCAGCTTCACAATGGCGCGGGGCTGGTCCGAAATCGTCCAGGTGGTCGCGCCCGAGGTGGCGCAGGCCGTCAGCACGGCAAAGCCGTTGTTGCCGCAGGCTGTCGGAATGTCAAACTCCTTGCTGGCCACATTGCCCGTGCCGCCGGGGCCGGCGGTGGTCAGGGTGGCCGTTACGGGGCCAGGGCGCTTGTAGGTGTGGGTTACCACCGGGCCGGAGCCGCGCACCGGCGTATCGCCGAAGTTCCACTGGTAGAGGAAGGCATCCTGGCTGGTGCTGGTGAAGGTGGCTACAATCGGAAACTGCGACGTGTTGAGCGACACCGTGAAATCGGACACGGGCACCGGGCCTTCCAGCGCGTTGTCATCATCCTCCTTCTGGCACGAAGCCAGAGCTAATGGACTGGCCAGCAGTATCCAGGCGGCTTTACGAAAAAAACTAGTCATATACGGGCGGGTTAAAAATCGGCGGAACAAGACAGGCCACGGCTTAGTAGCCCGGGTTCTGTGTCAGGTTGGGGTTAGCATCGCGCTCCGACTGCGGAATGGGCAGCAGCACATTAAAATCCTTCACGCCTTTGGCCTGCAACGCCGGCAGCCGGAGCAGCTCGCCGGTGCGCTTCAGGTCAAACCACCGGTCGCACTCGAAGGCCAGCTCGTAGCGCCGCTCCTTGAGCACGGCCGCCTTGAAGGCCTCGGCACTCATGCCGGCGGGCATATCGTGGGTGGCATCGCCGAAAGCACGGCGGCGCACCATGTTGAGCGACTCGCGGCCCTCCACGGGGCCGGCCGCTTCAGCATGAATCAGGTAGATTTCGGCCAGGCGCAGCACCGGCACGTTCAGGGGCGAATCCCAGACGAGGGTGTTGGTTTTGCCCACAAACCACTTCCGCACGTTGTAGCCGTTTGGCGAGCCCTGCGTGGAAGCGGGCTGCACGCGGCCGTCGGGGTATTTGTCGCCGGGCTTCCAGATGGTCACGTCACGGCGCTTGTCGCCCTGCTCGTAGCCGGCCACAAACTCCTGCTCCGGAACGTTGAAGCCGTAGCCGTTCTGGGGCACTAGGTTCTGGCCGCGCGGGGCAAAAAACTCGTTGCCCACGAAGCCCAGGCCATCGAAGGTGTATTCGTTTTTGCCGTTCACGTACTGCACCTCAAACAAGGATTCGCGACCATTCTCATTTTCCACCCGGAAGTTGTCGCCGTAGTTGGTCCACAGGCTGTGCTTGCCCGAGGCAATTACGTCGCGGGCCAGCCTGGCGGCTTCCGTCATGTTCCCCCGCGTGAGCTGCACCTTGGCCAGCAGGCCGGCGGCGGCCCACTTGGTAGCGCGGCCCAGGTCGGCACCCGAGTAGCTCTCGTCGAGCTCACCGATGGCGGAGGTCAGGTCGGAGATAATGGTGGCGTAGATCTGGTCGGCGGCGGTGCGGGGCAGGCGGGCTTCCTCCGGGCTTTTGGCCGGCACCGTAATCAGGGGCACATCGCCGAAGGCCCGCACGAGGTCGAAGTAGTATTTGGCCCGCAGGAAGCGCGCCTCGCCCAGGCAGCGCCGCCGGATCTTATCGCTCATGCTGGTGATGCCGGGCACTTTTTCCAGCACCAGGTTGGCACGGCCGATGCCCACGTAGCTGCCATTCCACAGGCGCGTGGTCATGGGGTTGCTGGCCGGAATGTTGAAGTTGTCGAGCTGCTGCTCCTCCAGGCCGTCGCCGCCGCCGCCGCCGCCGGTGGTCGAGTTATCCGACATAATATCGCCGATACCCCAGAGGGCGTAGTTATACTGCCCGCCCCGGCTCAGCTCGGCATACACCGCGTTGGTGGCCTGAATGGCATCGGTTTCGTTCTGGTAGAAGTTCTCGTTGGTCACGGAGCTGTTGGGTCTCACGTCCAGAAACTTTTCGCCGCAGCCCGTGAGCAGGCTCAGCAGCAGCAGGGCACCGGCGGCTTTGGTAGTGGTCGTTTTCATGGGGGGGAATGAAAGGCAGAAGGTAGAAGAAGGGCGCGGCCGGCTTAGAAGCCGATGTTCAGGCCGGCCAGAAACACGCGCGACTGTGGGTACACGCCCCGATCGACGCCGCCCTGCCCCAACTCGGGGTCGAAACCGCTGTAGCGGGTGAGCGTGAGCAGGTTCTGGGCGCTTACGTACACGCGCAGGCTCTGGGCGGCGATGCGACTCACGATGGTTTTGGGTACGGCGTAGCCCAGGGTCATCATCTTAACGCGCATATAGGAGCCGTCTTCCACGAAATAGCTGGAGATACGCAGGTTCAGGTTGGGGTCGCCGGCAATGGCGCGGGGCACGTCGTTGCTGGTGCCTTCGCCGGTCCAGCGCTTCAGCACGCGGGTGCTGGAGTTGCCGTTGGTGGTCAGGCCGCCTTCGGTGTACACGCGGTTCAGGTTATACACGTCGTTGCCCTGCGAGCCTTGCAGAAACACGTTGAAATCGAAGCCCTTAAACGTCAGCGTATTGGTAACGCCATACGTGAAATCCGGGTTTGGGTCGCCGATAAACGTGCGGTCTTTGTCGGTGATGACGCCGTCGCCGTCCAGGTCTTTGAAGCGGATGTCGCCGGGCGCGGTGCTGGTGCCGGGGTTGGTGCCGGCGCTCTGGCGGGCGTGGCTGCGCACCTCTTCCATATTCTGAAACAGGCCATCGGCCACATAGCCGTAGAACGAGCCGAAAGGCTGGCCCTGGTCGTAACGCACAATGGCGTTCAGGTTGCGGTCGACCAGGCCATTGAAGGGCACGGCCACGCCCAGGTTATCAATCTGGCTGGAATAAGTAGAGAAGACCAGCGTAGTCGTCCAAGCCAGGCCATCATTGACCGGCATCAGGTTGCGCGTAGTCAGCGAGAGGTCGAGGCCGCGGTTATAGGAGTCGATGGCGTTGGTGTTCACCGACTCGTAGGTACCCGTCACGTAGGGCGGCGGCACCAGGCTGATCAGGTTGGGTGAGCGGCGGTTGTAGAGGTCCAGCGTCGCTTCCACCCGGTTCTGGAACAGGCCCAGGTCGATACCTACGTTGGTTTGCTCGTTGATTTCCCACTTCAGCAGTGCATTTTGCTGCTTGGTCGGCGCGGCCCCAATGTTGATGTCGCCAGCGGAACCGAACGGATAGGTGATGCCGGAATTGATATTAGCCAGGTAGGCGAAGCGGCCCGCGTTGAGCGGGTTGCCCACGCGGCCCCAGCCCACGCGCACTTTCAGGTTGCTGATGCTGCGCACGTCCTTGATAAAGGCTTCCTCCGAAATGCGCCAGCCGGCCGATACGCCGGGGAAAAAGCCAAACTTCTCGCCCAGGGCAAAGGCCGAGCTGCCATCGTAGCGGGCCGTAGCGGCTAAAAGGTATTTGCCGCCAAACTCGTAGTTGACACGACCGAAGTAGCTGGCCAGGCGGTCGGGCGGGCTTACCGCGCCGCCGTTGCTCAGGTTCAGGTTGATCGGGCCATTATTGATCTGACGCAGGGCGTTGCTGCTGTAGCCCGAGCGCCCCGCCGACAGCGTGCTGTAGTTAAACTCCTGCGCCGACTGGCCCGCCAGCAGCGTCACCTGGTGCCGGTCGCCAAACAGGTGGTCGTAGCTCAGCGTGTTCTCAATTAGGTAGCTGGGGTTGTAGTTGTTGTAGGCCCCGGCACTGGCCGTGGAGTTGCGCGGCGAGTTTGGCCCCAGCGACGGCGTGAAGGCGTTGAAGTTGTCAAATACCAGGTCGGCTCCCACGTTGGTGCGGAAGCGCAGGCCTTTCAGCGGCTCCAGTTCGGCAAAGAAGGTGGTCAGCACCCGGTTGCGGGTAAATTTGGAGTCCGTAATCTGGGCTTGCAGCACCGGGTTGGGCTCCACGAAGCCGTCGGTGCTGGTGGGCTCGTACCAGGTGCCGTCGGCGTTGTAGACCGGCAGCGTAGACGGAATCTGGAGCACGTTGCTGAGCACGCCAAACTCGCTGCCGCCGGTGTCGACCTGGCGGTCGTTGAGATTGGTGAGGGCCAGGCTGTTGCCGATCTTGAGAATCTTGTTGAGCTGAATGTCGCCGTTGGCCCGCAGCGTAAACCGCTCGAAGCGCGACCCGACAATGGTGCCATCCTGCTGGAAATACCCGCCCGACACCGCGTAGCGGGCCTTTTCGCTGCCGCCCGCAGCCGACAGGTTATAGCTCTGAATCACGGCCGATGGCCGGAAAATCTGATCCTGCCAGTTGGTACCCTCGCCCAACGATTTCGGGTCGCTCAACTTGGGCAGGATCGGCTCGCCCTTGGCCAGCCGCGACTCGTTGTTGATAACGGCGTATTCCTCGGCGTTCAGCAGGCTCAGCTTGCGCCACACCTGCTGCACACCCCGGTAAGCATCCAGGTTGATGGTGGCCGTGCCCGCCTTGCCGCGCTTGGTCGTGATAATGACTACGCCGTTGGCGGCCCGCAGGCCGTAGATAGCCGTAGCGGAGGCATCTTTCAGCACGTCAATGCTTTCGATGTCGTTGGGGTTGATGGCGTTGAGCTGGTTTTCTATCGAACCGCCATTCGAGTCACTCGAAGGCAGTGGGAAGCCATCCACCACGTACAGCGGCGAGTTGTTGCCGGCTGACGTAATACCGCGCACCCGCACGGCCGTGCCGCCGGCCCCGCCCGGAGCACCCGAGTTCTGGGTTACGGTAACGCCCGCCGCGCGGCCCTGCAAGCCCTGCACCGGGTCGGCTACGGGCTGGGAGGCAATATCCTTGCCCGACACCGACGACACGGCCCCGGTTACGCTGGTGCGCTCCTGGGTGCCGTAGCCTACCACCACTACTTCGCTCAGCGCTTTCAGGTCTTCATCCAACGTCACGGCCAGGCTGCCACTGTTGGCCCCGGTCACGGCTACTTCCCGCCGGATATAGCCTACATAGCTGAATATCAACGTGCTGTTTTCGGGCACATTCAGCAAAAACGTCCCGTCGGAGTTGGTAGAAGTACCCAGCGAGGTACCTTTCACCAGCACCGTAACGCCGGGCAGCGGCTCGCCGTTGCTTTGTGTCACGCGGCCCGATACCGGAACATCGGCCAGCGTGGGCCGCCCGGCAACGGGCAGCGGCAAGGCCGCCGAGCCAGCCAGGGCGGGCACGCTCAGCGCCGGTAGCCCCAGCGTAGCCAGCAGCAGCGCCCGCCGCAGAAACTGCGGGTAGTGGTTTAAATTCATAGGGTTAGGAATTTGGAAGTGTGGAGCGAGAAAGGAAATACGCCCCGCCGAACACACATCGGCCGGGGCCGATGATTCTAGGGTTGGGAGCCGGAGTCTTTCTGGCCAACGGCGGGCGTAGTGGCCGCAGCCGGCGTGGCGTAGCGGAAGCGCCGGGTCTGGTCGCCCACGCGCAGGGTGAAGTAGCCGTCTTCCAGCTGCGTCTGGCCCTGGGCATTGGGGTAGCTCAGGTGCGGGCGGGGCTCAATCTCGAAGGTGAATTCGCGGCTGGCCCCGGCGGCCAGCTCCTGCTTCTCGAAGTGCTTGAGCAGGCGCACGGGCCGGGCAATGCGGCCCACTTCATCGGTCAGAAACCAGAGCACGGCTTCCTTGCCGGCGCGGCGGCCGGTGTTGGTTACCTGCACCGTGGCCCGCACCCGGCCGTTGCCGCTCAGCACCGAGTCACTGAGCTGCAGGTTGCTGTAGCGGAAGGTGGTGTAGCTCAGGCCTTCGCCATACTCGGTGAGCATGGCGGCTTTGAACTTGACGCCCCGATCCTCGAAACCACTCCCGAAGTCACTCAGATCCAGCGAGTTTTCGTTGTTGTCGTGGTGATAGGGCGAGATATGGCCGGCAAACTGCGGATAGGTAAAGGAGAGCTTGGCGCTGGGATTCACCTTGCCGCTGATGATTTCGGCAATGGCCTGGCCGCCGCCGAAGCCCGGCAGCCCGCCCCAGATAACCGCCGACGCCTGCGCGGCCACCGCGCGGATAATGTTAGGCCGCCCCCCGATAACGACCAGTACCGTGGGCTTGCCACTGGCCTGGGCCGCGCGCACCAGCTGCTGCTGGTCGTCGGGCAGCGTCAGGTCGCTGGTATTGCCCAGGCCTTCGGTGTACGGCCGCTCGCCGAGGGCCAGAATCACCGCGTCGGCCTTACGGGCGGCAGCGCTGATGCTGCCCAAAGCCAGCTTGCCGGCGGCGGTATACGGCAGAGTTTCGACCACCGCGCCGGGATATTCCTTTTTCAGGGCGGCGTAAATCGTTAGCACTTCTTTCGGGTATTCGCTTTCGGGGCGGCCCTGCCAGGCCAGCGTCCAGCCACCAGCCAGGTTGGCGCGCGAGTCGGCCGAGGGGCCAACGACGAGCAGGCGCTTCACGCGGGCCGGCGCCAGGGGCAGCGTATTCTGCTCATTTTTAAGCAGTACGATGGACTCGCGGGCGGCCTCCACGGTGAGCTGCTTCAGGGCCGGGTCGCCGATGCGACTGAGGCGGTCGGTGCGCGGCATCGGGTTTTCGAACAAACCCAGATCCACCTTGAGCTGCAGCACACGGCCGGCCGAGAGGTTGATGCGCTCCTCGGTGAGGCGGCCTTCCTGCACCAGCTCTTTCACCAAGCGGCAGAAAGTGGTGGTGTAGGGCGTCATGGCCATATCCACGCCAGCATCGATGGCCATAAAAGTGGCTTCCTTCTCGTTGGCAGCAATTTTCTGCACCCGCACCAGCCGGATAATGTCTTCCCAGTCGGTGACGGCCACGCCCTTGAAACCCATCTGGCGGCGCAGCAAATCGGTGAGAATAGCCTTGGAAGCGTGTACCGGCTCACCGTTGATTTCGCCCGAGTTGATCATCACCGTTTGCAGGCCGGCATCCATAGCGGCCTGAAACGAAGGCCGGAAAAACTCCTGGAGGCGCTGATCCGAAATCATGGCGTTGGTCCGGTCCCAGCCGTTGCGCGGGTCGGAGTAGCCGATGAAGTGCTTGCCGCAGGCGGCCACTTTATACGGCGCAATTTCCTTGTTTTCCTGCAGCTCGCGCACGAAAGCCGTGCCCATGACGGAAGCTACCAGCGGGTCTTCACCATAGGTTTCGTAGATGCGCGGCCAATAGGTATTCACGCCTAAATCGAGCACCGGGGCAAATACCCAGTGGTGGCCCAGGTCGGCTGATTCCAACACCGTGGCGCGGGCCGTCTGGCGGGCGAATTCGGGGTTGAAGGAAGCCCCCAGGTTCAGGTTGTGCGGAAAAATGGCCGTACCCGCCACGTAGCTGGCCCCGTGGATATGGTCGATGCCATAGATAATAGGAATGTGCAGTCGCGACTCGCGCATGGCAATGCGCTGCAAAGCGGCCGAGTACTTCACCCACTGCGTGGCCGGCACAGCTTCGCCATTCAGGAACGAGCCGATGTGGAACTGCCGGATGAGGGGCACCAGCTTGGCCGAATCCAGCGTCACATCCTTCTGCACACCGGTCGTATTAATCACCGTGTTCGTGAGCTGGGTCATCTGCCCGATTTTTTCTTCCAGCGTCATCTGGGCCAGCAGCGCCGCTACCCGCGCACTTACGGCGGCGGCGGGCAGCGCACTACCAGCCGCCGTCCCAGCGGTGGCGATGCTGGTAGAAGCAGTCGGGGCAGCGGCGGCCGTTGGCACGGCCGGGCGCTGACAGCTTCCCAGCAGGCCAAGTGCGGCCCCGAGCAGGAGCGCACGGGTAGCACGGGCCGGCACGGCCGATAAATGGAATGCAGAGCGCTGTACCGTTCCGAACGGGACTGCCAGAAGGGGGCGGGGAGTAGTCATTATAGCGGGGGAATTATCCAAAGATATCCTTCATTGTCTGGGAAATGCAAGAGCAAAATCCCTTCATACTGAGCCTGTTCGTCGTTTTTTCACCTACTTCACATCGTGCTTATACACTTACCACACACGCACAACCCGACCATTTCAGGCGAATTGCCGGGTTAGCCTGGTTTTGCTGAAGACGTAGCCGCACAGCTAAAAAACAATGAAAAAGGAGGCCGTAGGGCCTCCTTTTTGCGAAAAAAACTTTGTCATTTAGGGCTTTCCCAGCCGCAAACGTTTGCAGATGATCAGGAGCGCTCGGTTTCAGCCAGCGCCGGGGCATCCTCAGCGGTTGCCGTAGCATCGAGCAGTACGTGAGTCCAGCCTTCGTTTTCGTCGTAGTCGGCGGCGTGGCGGCGGCGGCGCATGGCTTCCGTCACCTTCTGGCTGAAGCTCCAGCAGGTGCCCTGGCGTAGCTCCAGCACCCGCGAGAGTTCCTGCGACGAGTAGTTGCCTTTGTGCGTGTATATCAGAAACACCGCATACAGAGCCTTAACAATGGAGAACTTACATTTTTGCAGCATGGTGTAAGCCGTGGCCGATTCTACGTAGCGGCACTTGGTGCAGCGGCGGGCGTGAGCTTCGCGGGCGTCGCAATATTTTTCGTGGCCGCACTTGCGGCAGCGGTAGCCATTGGCCCACTTCAGGTCGGCCAGGTAGCTCAGGCAGGCATCCTTATCGGGGTAAATCTGACTGAATTCACCGAAATCCACTTCTTTGGACAGCACCCGGGCCGCCTGGGCTTGTTGCAAGTCGCGCTGCAGGTCGGTATTGAGCTTTTCGATAGCCACCGACTGCAACGCCAGCAAGCCGTTGGCCTGTAGCAGCTCGCGGTTTTGGGCCACAATGGTCTCGCTTTGGCGGCGCAGCTCCTCGGTACGCCGCGCCACCTGGGCTTCCAGGTCCGAGTTGAGCTGGTCTTTCAACTCCTGGTTCTGGTGCAGCTGCTCCATTAATCTATCCTGGGCTAAATGCTTCTTATGCAGCTGCTTCACCAGCTTTTCCTGCGCCCGAATGGTGGCATCTTTGATGCTTTTTATCTTGTCGCCCAGTGCATACGACAGCACGGCCACCTCGAAAACGAAAGCCACATTCATGCTGTACACCGTGAAGGGGTTGTTGAAAAAATCAACACCTAACTTTCTGGTAATCAAGAACAATAAGCTAACTGCCACGCCCGCCTGCGCCAGCAGAAAGATACGCGCTGGCCTGAAGCCCTGCCGGTATACCTTAACCGCCGCGTAGTACAGCATGCCGTAGGGCAGCAGATACAGCCAGAAGCTGAAGCCCGACTGAATGAACACGGTATCGAGCAGCAGCAGCCCGGCACTGAGCAGCAGCACCAGCCGCACCCACGGGTCGAAGCGGGGCAGGCGCTGGGGCGCATCCAGAAAGTGGCGCGCGTAGTAGCCAAAGGTGAGCAGGAGCAGAATAGGCGCACCGGCGTTTACAATCTGGTTGAGCCAGGGCAGCCTGGGCCAGATGTACTCGAACCCCAGCCCATCCTCGGAAAGAAATAAAAGACTACAGCTCAATACATAAGCTACGTAACGCAGGTACGTCTGCTCGCCGATAAACAGGAAAATGAACAGGTTGTAGACTACCATGATTAGCAGCACGCCGTAGAAGCCGCCCAGCATTCCGTACTCGCTCTGGAAGTGTGAGGAAAGCATGGCCTCGTTGCGCAGGCGACCCAGAAAGCTGGTTTTGGAGCTGGATTTCAGCCGCAGGTAGTAGGTATGGGTCTGGCCGGACTGGAGGCGCAGGCTGAAGAGAAAGTTTTTGTAGGAATACGGCCGGGTGGTAAAGGGAAAATCGGCCCCGGTGCGCACGGCGCTGTACTGGCCAGCCGCGTTGGCCCCGTAAAAGGTGAGGTCGTTGATGTGGGAATCGAACATCTCCAGGTACCAGTGGTGCTCGTCGGAGTCGTCGGTGCGCACACTGATGCGCAGCCAGTAAGCCGATTCGGTGTTTTCGATGTTGCCGGCCTGCTTGCCGCCCGACGTCACGTCGCCGGACTGGAAACGGCCACTCCAGCGGGGGCTCAGCACATCCGGCAGCGTAAGCCGGCCCGATGGGTCTTCGAGCACGGCATAGCGCGACGGGTCGACGTACAGCTCGTTGATACCGCCGTGGATTCGCAGCGTGTCTTCGCGCGGGGCCGCCCGGCCGGGCACCTGGAAAGCCAGCAACAGCAGGCACAGGCAGCCTAATATGCGCCAGCAGGGGGAGCCGACAGCCTGAAAACGGGGGACTTTGCGGGTGGAGGACATCATGTAGCTCCCAATTTAAGGAAACGAATGCAGGGCTGCCAACAGCGCCCCGCCGCAGAATGCGGCTGGCGGCTCCTGGCCTACCAAGGCGACGAACACCGCTGCATTCTGCGGCGGGGCCTTGCGGGCGGTCATTGGCCGCCCTGGGTCGTTGGGGTGGTGGCAGAATTGAATTGGAGCCAGCTCAGGCTCGCGCCCGGCTGCTCGACGTAGAGCGTAAGGGTGTGGCGGCCGGCTGGCAAGGGGGTAGTAGGCACCGCCATGGTAACCCAGGGCGCGGCGGCCGGCGTCTGGTTCACGGTGAAGCTGCCGATGGGCACATCATCGAGCTTTACCAGGAGCCGTGCCGGGACAGCCGAGTCGTTTTTCACGCGGGCCCGCAGAGTGTAAGCACCGGCTCTGGCGACCGTGACGGTGTAATGCATCCACTCACCGGCGGCCATATCACTGACGGCGAATCCGTTGGAATCCTTATCAGCAGTAGCCTGAATGTCGATACCATCGTTGCGGCAGATGCTGCCGTTATTGGTCGGGGCCTCCTGGCGGTAGTCGATTCGCTCGGCGTAGGTATCGTGGTAGGCAATGCCGTTGCGGCCCAAGTCGTAGTCAGTGGCGTGAATAGTGCCGGGAATGCTGAGCGCGACGAAAGGCATGCGGGCCATGGCCGGGCCGGTGAGGGCGGCTATAACGTCGCGATTGGGCACGCACTGTTTGAACTCGACATTGCGTAGCAGAGCGGCCCGGCCTTCGGGCGTCAGGATGCTGCCGTAGTGGCGTACGCGCAGCAGACTGGTCACGCCTTCCACCCGCTTCAGATTCCAGTGACACCAGCCAATACTCTGGCTGCTAAGGCTCTGCACTGCCCCGGAAAACCATTCGTTAGAATTTTCGCCGGTTTCGCCCACCCACACCGGCACCTGCCACGTAGCCCGGAAGGCCACCAGATTCGCCAGCAGATTAAGCTGGTTGGGGTTAGGGTCGGTAGCCTTGGGGTCGTTGGGGCACCAGTAGCGGTGGGCGTTATACACCAGGTTGCGCCGGTCTTTTATCCGGAGCTTGTCGGGCGTCAGGTTAGTGTACTCGTTGCCGTAGCCGTTGCCTTCCAGCAGCAGCAAGTGCTGGTCGCCCTGGCGGCGCACTGCGGCAATGAGGCCGCTGTACAGAGCGTTGATTTCGGCGTTTTCGTTGGATAAGCCACTGCTGGCGTTGACGTTATGCGGCTCGTTAACAAAGTCATACATGGCCACGCGCGGGTCGTGCCGGTAGCGGGCAGCCAGCTTTTCCCAGAGCCGCACGGTGATGTCCTGGTAAATCAGGCGGCCCTGGGCATCTTTGCGTTTCCAGAGGTCCAGGGGAACAAAGTTGTCGTTGATGTTGCGGTCGGAGCCTTGGCCGCCGGGGGCTGCGTGCAGATCCAGAATGACGTACATATTATTGGCCGCGCACCAGCGCAGCACCTCGTCGATGAGGCGGAAACCGTCGAGGTTTTCGGTGTTGGTAAACAGCTGTCCCTGGTCGTACCACCGCGTCAGGGCTTGCACGTAGGCGTCCACGTTGCGGGGGCTGCGGCTGGCGTTGTTGCGCGCCCGGCGCTGCTGCCGGGTCAGAAATAAGTCGTAGTGAAACGGCAGCCGCACGCAATTGAAGCCCTGGGCGGCCACGAAGTCAATATCTGCCTTGTTTACGAATCGGGCCCGGTACTGCTCGTAAAAATCTTCCATGGCAGCCTCCGGCATTGCGCGCAGCAGCTCCCCCGAATGCGGGCCTGGGAGTCTAGGGTATCGGTTTTGAGAATGTAGCTTTCCCGCAACAGCCAGCCGCCCGCGTTGAAACCCCGCAACACGACTTCCCGACCCTTGTCGTCTACTATTTTGCTACCCTTGGCTTGGAGCAAGCTCATGTTTTGCGCCCTGCTTAGCACTGGCAGCCAGAGCAGCAGCACGCCCCAAATCAGCGTAAGCCACCCGTTTCGCTTACCACTATCTGACCTTTTAGCACCAGCGTTTCTCATAGAATTCGGGCAGTAAGTAATTGGCCCACAAGAAGAAACGGGACGGAAATATCCCGTCCCGTTTCGATGAAGTCCCACCCAGAGTCTTCACCTCTCCCATTGTTGTACTCCAGCGTCTGTGGTTAATTCTTGCTGATTCGCTGCACCCTTACCCTCGTCTCGCTTTGCCCCATGAGAAAATAGACGCCACCCGGCAGCTCCTGAAAGAAGTGAGGAACAAGCGAGGAAAACTAAGGGGAGTTGGTAGAAAAGCCCGGCCGGGAAGACAAAGTCCGGCGTCAGGGGTGGCCACTGCAACCGATGAGCCAGCAGCAGGCCCGCCGGGCTGGCAACTGCCCCGCGCAGGCGTCCCAAACGATTGCAACGACCGGATAGCGGGCCAAATATTCAGACGTTGTTTGGCAGATACAAGCTCAAAAAGCTTGCTATTCGATTATAGACAAGGTTTTGACTGTTGTATCACAACTTGACTATGCACGTATAGCACACGCAAAGTCGCCTTATTCTTTACCCAGCAGGCTTCTGTATTTTACTGGCTGAACGGATAAAAAACAACGAATAATCGGGGGCTCAGCCCCCACTTTTGTATCATTATTTTTCCTTGCCTCCCTGCCTCACCGCCATATGCCTGCTCTTCATGGCCAGGGCAAAGCACTAGAGGCTGTTGTGGCCTAGATACCTGTCACCGGCAGCAGGCCAACGAAGATGATAAACTGGAGTTGTTACATAGTCGTGCCAGGCGCTCGTAGTCGCGTGCTAGGTGGCCGAAGCGGGCGACCGGCCAGCGAGCGGGCCAACTCGTGTAAATAGGCCAGCAGGTAAAGGAAACAGCGGTTGTCGTGCCAGCGTGCCCACTGCTGATACACCGCCAGTCAGGGCAGTAGATCATGCGGCAGGTAGCGCCAGTCGCCGCCGGTTTTGACCAGGTAACGCACCGCATCGAGGACGGCGCGCGACGCGTACTGCTGCTGTGGTGCGTCTTCGCGTACCAAGGCCAGCTACGATGTCACAAACGTCCATCGCTCCGCTGTTACGTCACTGGGGTGACCGGTTGCTCATGCGACACCCTCAATTTGACGCACCGTAACAGGCTCCGGAAGGGATACGCCGTAACCTTTGGATAAAAGCGTGGGTCAAAATCCCCATTTGCTGCCTGCCAGGGGCGAAAAGCTAAGTACAGTTAGCAGCGCATTGGAAGTATAATCGGGTGAGCGAACAGATGCTAGTCAGTGCTTTTCTCGGCAACGACGATTTTATGCACCCAGTACCATATGTGACAATCCTTACCCGCACAGTATATTCTTATTCTATATTTTATACAATTTACAGAGCATTCGTCTTTGCTCATGCAGATATAACTATTTATTCACTCTTTACCCAGCGAATTCTTTCACTTAACGAGTTAAGAACACTTTTCAGCGAACTTTTTTAGCTCTTGGGGTAATTTTGTTTAAGTTTGCAATGTCAAAAATTAAACAAAGCAATGCGGTTTCGCTCTGGCTTATTTTTCTACATACTGGGTATTATCCTAGCTGTTGGCCTCAGTAGCTGTACCACTCCTACTCTAAACTCTGGCAAGCCTACCAACCACATACGCATCCGGGAGTTGGGGAAAGTGTTATTCTTTGAGCCTGCGCTTTCCATTAATGGTAAGCGCAGTTGTGCTTCCTGCCACCGACCTGATAAGGCCTTCACGGACCACCGTATTACTTCCCGGGCGCTACGCTTCACAGCTAACCTCACCCGCAACGCGCCAACGCTCCTCAATGCAGCCGGCCAGCGTCACTACTTCCACGATGGACGGGCAACCACGATGGGGGAAGTTATAAAGCAGGTCATCACCAGTCCGTTGGAGATGGGCAGCAGCTATGCCTTGATTACGGATCGGCTGGAGCAGAGTGCCTGGTACTGCTACTGGTTTGACCAAGCGCTACAGGCTCCCATTGGCGAGGCCACGATCAACGCGGCCCTCACGGCATATGTTGAGAGCCTGCGCAGCCGCAATGCGCCCTACGATGTGGCCCAGCGGGGCGCGGGCCAGCTGCCCGGCCTGGCACTGGCCGGCCAACGGCTGTTTTCACGGGCTCAACTGGGCTGCGCAGGCTGTCATAGCGGCCCCGTCTTCCGCGATGGGCAACGCCATGAAATACGGCCTGGGGAGTGGGTAAAAACGCCTACCCTACGCAATGTAGCTATTACCCCTCCTTATGGGCATGATGGTCAGGCGGCAACGCTGGCGCAGATCCTGAACACGCCATTTCACCAGCAGCAGCTTGCCCATCCGTTGGAGCGGCAGCAGGAAGAGCGCCTGATTGCCTTCCTGCAGACCCTCACCGATACGACTTCCTACGAGCATCGACCACCAGCCACGTTGCCGGACCTATCCTGTTTCCCCGACCGCCGGGTGGGAGGATTGTACTGATTATTCGCCCTTCACTACCACACCCCTTTTGCCACTTACCTATGCGCACCTGCCTTTACCCTTCCCTGCTACGCACTGCCTTGGGCGTAGCACTTCTCTGCAGCTCTGGTGCCCACGCCCAGACCGCCGCACCGGCTCCTGCTACCAGCTCTTGGCTACAAGTCGACATCAAGACGAAAGCAGCCTTGCTGGGCGTTGACTACAGCCCCGATGGCAAGCACCTGGTGACCTGTGGTTTGGGCCGCGACATCATCATCTATGATGTGGCTACCCGCCAGCCCGCCTTGACGCTGAAAGGCCATACGGATGATGTGGTAAGCGTAAAATTTAGCCCCAACGGGCGCTATATTGCTTCTGGGGGAGTCGACCATGCCCTTATCCTATGGGATGCTATTACGGGGGAACTCATCCGTAAAAACATGGACCACACAGATTATGTCCGTGACGTGGCCTTTAGTCCCGATAGTAAGCGGCTGGCCAGCGCCGGCTGGGATGGACAAGCACTGGTTTTCGATACGTTTAGCGGCCAGCGCCTAGCCTCCCTCAAACCCCCTGCGGCGGCTGATGCGCCATCAGTACCAGCGGCGTACGACCGGGCCAAAACGGCGAAGGGTCGTACAGGCAACGTCACGTCGGTAGCGTTCAGCCCCGATGGTTCGGAGGTTCTTACGGCCAGTGGCGACCATGCGCTTCGCATCTGGGATACGGCCACCTGGGAACCGAAAATGGTCTTGGCTGGCCATACTGATGAGGTATGGGATGCCCGCTTTTCCCCCAATGGGAAGTACATAGTGAGCGGTGCCTGGGATAATACGGCCCGGGTTTGGGACCTAAAAACCCAGCGGACCGTGCGCGTGTTGCCCGCGCACATATCCGACGTATGGGCGACCTCCTTCAGCCCCGACGGGCAGCTAATTGCTACGGGAGGCGGAGACCGAAAAGTGCGGATTTGGGACATGGTTACGGGAATGCTGGTGCAGGACTTGTCGGGGGATTTACACACCGCCGAAGTGGAGAACCTGGCTTTTAGCCCCGACGGCGGCAGTCTGGCGAGTGTAAGCCGCGATGGAACGCTGAAGATCTGGCAGGTACCGAGCACTGCCGTTCGGATTGGGGCATATGCCCAATACAACTTTGACAAATGGAGCCGCAAAGGCTAATTCGAGAAGACCGCTGATTTTGACGCCCGCATGGCCCGTAAAGCGGACCAACTCAAGGCATTCCAACAAGAGGGATTAGGCTTGCTCCTCAAGGGATACAGCAACGCTGCCGACTGGTCGAGCTTCACGCTGAAGGCCTACAATGCAGATACGGAATATTACACGCTGGGCTCGGCCTTATTTCCGACCGTCAGCTACCGTGTCAAGGTAGCGCCGCGTGAGGCCGAACAGTTCCGCAGCAGCTTTTCGCGGGTAACGTACGGGGTACCGGCCTTTGTTTATACGGGTGCAACTATTCAACTCGACAACGTCAGCGCTACGGTGGCTGGCAGCAGCGGGCCAGCCCGTCAGTATACCATCACGCAGTAAGGTCGCGCTGATTTTTCATCGGCTGACCTGCTTTCCCTGGTACGTTTGACGGAAGCCGCGCAGTACCAGGATTGCCCCCACTGCTTGAGCTAAAGCATGCGCAGAGTAGCCCGAAGGGCTGTTTTGCGCATGCTTTAGCTCTTTTTCTGCAAGGGCCACGCAGCATTAGACAACGGCATAAGCGGCCCGCTAGGTGCATAGTCCCAACGTGAGGTGGGTCAGCTCAGGAGCTGAGCGCTACGGAATACTGACGCCATTTGCCTGTAATACCTTCTGAAAAAATAGCATATGGTAGGGCAAGGCATTCTGCCAGTACTCCCAGGTGTGCGAGCCTGGCCGCTCGGTATAGTCGTGCGGAGTGAGGTTATACACCAGCCGCCGGTGCACTTCCCGGTTAATTTCGAGCAGAAAGTCGTCGACTCCACAGTCGATGATGAGCGGCAGGCCATTAGCACCAAGCTTGTCGGCCATGTGCACCACCGAGTTGGCGGTGTAGGCATCAGGCTTGGCTCCTTCCGGCCCCAGAATCGGGTCGAACAGTGACTGTCAGCCCTTAAGCTCCTCCGGGGACATGCGGCGGTTGAGAGCCGACAGGTCCAGGGCACCACTCATACTACCGGCGGCGGCAAACAGCTCGGGGTGGCGGGCCGAAAGGTAGAGCGCGCCGTGCCCGCCCATCGAAAGCCCCGTGATAACCCGGCCTTTGCTGCTGCGCACCGTCCGGTAGGCGTTATCAATCTGCCCGATTACCTCCTTGGTAATGTAGGTTTCAAACTGACTATCCTTGTTCACCGGGCTGTCCAGGTAGAAGCTGAACGTTTCCCCTTCGGGCATCACGATGATGATATTATACTGATCGGCCAGCCGGTGTACGAGCCGCTTATCGGGCGTTTTGGCCAGCCAGTCGCCAAAGTGGCCGTAGGCACCGTGCAGCAGGTAGAGCACCGGGTACGCGGCCTTCTTATTTTTGGCGTAGGAGGCTGGCAGCGCTACCGCCGCACGGTAGGTTTTCTGCATGGCCGCACTCATTATGGTCACCGTATCAATTCGGGCCCCGAAGCCCGCAGCAGCGTGGCCCAGAAACAGCAGTAGCAGAAAAAAGCGCAACGTAGACATACGGCAGGTCGAAGGATATAGGGTGAGAGTGAGCGTGTAGATGGACGTTTTGTTAGGCTTATGGCGGTAAAGCGTGCTGTATTGCTCGTTTACGGCTCACCTCACCACCGGTAGCAGCGCCAGGCCTGGTTCCCGTAGCCGCTGCCACGGCGGCCAGGCCAGCCGCCACCGATACCGCGCAGGAGATGCCGCTAGCGTTCCAGCGTAGCGCCGGGGTCAACGACGACGCGCTCCGCCGTATTCGACACGGCCCAGCCGGTGGCGTACATCCAGCGCGTCATACGGGCCAGCTTCCCGATATCGATACGCGAGGCTTCGTCGCGGGGCGTGTGGTAGTCGGAGTGCAGCAGGGTAGTGAAGAACAGCGCCGGAATGCCCGCCCGTACATACGGCACATGGTCGCTGCGGAAATACCAGCCCTCGGGGTGCTTGGGGTCGTCCCAGGAAGTGTCGATACTGAATTTGGTGAACTGCTCATTGGCCTTGACGGCCATGGCTACCAGAGCCGTGGAGTTGCGATGCGGTACCGTAGAACCCAGCAGCGCCGCCGAATCGGGGGCATTGCGCCCAATCATGTCGGCATTCAGCACGGCCACGATAGATGACTTCGGCACCGTGGGATGCTCGGCGTACCAGCGCGAGCCCAGCAGGCCCCGCTCCTCGGCACCATGCCACACAAACAGCGCGGAGCGGCGGCCAGGGCTTTTTTTCCAGGCCCGCCCTATAGCCAGCAGCGCCACGCTTACCGTAGCGTTGTCGTCGGCCCCGTTCCAGATGGAGTCACCGGCCACCGGAGTCCCGATTCCATCGTGGTCGTGGTGGCCACTAAAGAGCACGTTTTCCTGCCGCTGGGCGGCCTCAGTGCCCGGGGCGCGGGCAATAACGTTGACGGAGGGATAGATAAAGCTGTCCAGGCCCAGATCGGCCGTCACCCTGGCTTTGCCCGATTTCAGGGCGGCCCCGGCGGCCTGCCGGAGCAGCACTACCGGCACGATAGGCGCGGCCGTAGCCATAGCGGGCAACTGGTACACGCCGTCCTGGTAGCGGTGCCCCACAAACCCCAGCTGCGGCTCGGCGATATTGTCGGCTACCAACAGAATGCCGGCCACGCCTTTTGCCCGCAGGGCCGCGCCCTGCTGATTGAGAGCGGCCAGAATGTAGCGGAAGCCCCACAAACTCATTTTTAGGGCCGGCAGCGGCACGGGCGGCAGCAGGTTCATGGCCACTACTTTGCCCCGCAGGTTGCGGCCGGTGGTGTCGGCCAGGGAAGCCAGCCAGATAACGGGCGCATCCAAGCGGGCCTCGATGGGGGCCGTGACCCAGGCATCCTGCCAGAGCCGGAGCGGCTGCCCGTTGATGTGCAGCCTGGTGGTGGCCGCCACCGTGAGGCGGCGCACTGGATAAAACTGAAAATACGTGCCGTCGTCGCCGGCAGGCTCCAGACCAATCTGGCGGGCCCGCTCGGCCACCCACACGGCGGCCCGCAGCTCATCGGCGGTGCCGGCCCGGCGTCCGCGCATACTGTCGCTGGCCAGCTCGAACAGGTCTTTGCGCAGCTCGGCTTCCTGAATAGCAGCCAACGCAGGCGGGGCAGTGGCGGCGGCATCGGCCAGGGAGGAAGATGCGGGCGGGCGGGTGCAGCTCAGCACCGTGACCCCGATCAGCACTAGCGACGACAAAACCGGCAGCAGGGGCCGGACAACAGACAGACGTTTTTTCACGATAAAGCCTTCTAAGGGTAGCGCTTCCGGCGCTGAATGGGCTGGAAAACTACTATACTTTGCGGCAACACGAAAGTTCAGGGCAGCTAGCAGGAACCAGGCCGCTGTGGTACACAGCTAACAGCGAGAATCAGCCCTGCCAGGCCGGGTTAAGAACATAGTTGGGATGTTGATTTCGTGTCCTGCTCATCTGGCGTCCGCCTGTTGAGCAGGACGCAAACGGGGTTTTCACCACTTTCCAAACACGCTCTTCGCAGAAAAATAAAGCCTCCGAAACCAAGGGGCACGATTAACGGACCGACATACCCGTAGGCTAGTCGTTGTTTCTTACTTTTACACATGAGGAAACTATTTCCTATCCTATTTTTTATTCTCTGCTGGCTTTCCGGTGCTTTCGTGCAGGCGCAAAGTCCGCAGACGCCGGCGTTGCGCAAGGCCCTGACGCTGGCGCGGCACGACACGAGCCGGGTGCTATTGCTGGCCGACCTGAGCGCCTCCTTCCGGTATTCCCGCTTCGACTCCGTGCTGTGGTATGCCCGCCAGGGCCTGCAGCTCGCCCGGCGCATCGGCTATGCCAAGGGCGAAGGGCGGTGCTTGTCGCGCCTCGCCATTCTGATGAGTGAGCGGGGCAACCTGCCCCAGGCCCTGCGCATCGACCTGCAGGCCTTGCAGCTCAACGAAAGCAGCCACGACCCCGAAGGCATGGCGCGCACCCTCAATCAGATGGGGCTGCTTTACCAAGCCCTCGAAGACTACCGCCCGGCGCTGTCGTTTTTCTTCCGGGCCAAAGCCATCTACGAGCAGCACGTCGGCGACGATTCGCAGCTTATCAGTGTGCTCACCAACCTGGGGGCGGGCTACGAAGGGCTGCGGCAGCTCGACTCGGCCGAGTTTTTCCTGAACCGCGCCTACGCCCTGACGCGCCAGTCGCGCACAGTGCACCACAGCAGCTGGGGCAACCCGTTGCCGTACGTGTTGCGCGAGTTGGGCTTGTTGCGGGCCTCCCGGGGCCAACACGAGCAGGCGCTGGCCTACTATAGAGCCAGTGCACGGGCCGCGTTTCCCGAAAATGACCTGCGCAGTGCCTGCCGGGCCTACCACTATATGGCCGATCTGTACCACCGCCGCCATGAAACCGACTCCAGCGTGTATTACGCCCGCAAGTCCCTGGCTTTTGGCCAGGCATTGCCGTTCGTGGTGGCAGTGGTGCACACCAGCAAGCTGCTTACCAACGCCTTCCAGAGCCGACAGCAAACCGACAGCACGCTAAAATATATGCGCATCATGCTGCAGGCACAGGACAGCCTCTACAACCCGCAGCGCATCAAGCAGCTCGACGCCATTGGCTTTGCCGAGCAGCAGCGTCTGCGCCAGCTCGAAGAGGAACACGCCCAGTTTGGGGCCCGCACCCGATTCTACGCGTTGTCCGCCCTGCTGGCAGGCTTGATTTTAACGGCCCTGCTGCTGTGGCGCAACAACTGGCAGCAGCAGCAGACCAACACGCAGCTCCACACCCTCAACGAGGAAATAACGCAGCAGAAACAGGAGCTCACCGACCAGCGCGACAGCCTGGGCCGGATGCTGCACGAGCTAAAAATTACGCAGAGCCAATTGGTGCTACGCGAAAAAATGGCCTCCCTGGGCGAGCTGATGGCCGGTGTGGCCCAGGAAATCCAGACGCCGGTCAACAATATGCGCAACATCGCCGGCATTAGCGCCGACCTGATAAACAGCCTGCGAACCGGGCTGAAAAAGCTGGGCCTGATGACCGAGGAGCCCGGCACCTTGTGGGACGACCTGCAGATGCTGAGCCAATACCAGAGCAAAATAGCTCGCTCCAGCCAGCGGGCCTCATCCATCGTGGGGGGCATGCTGGAATACTCACGCAGCAGTCCGGGCCCGCGCCAAAGCACCGACGTCAATGCCTTCGTGGAAGACTACCTGCGCCTGACCTACCACGATATCCGGGCCAAAAACCGCAACTTCTACGCCGCCCTACTGCCCCACCTCGATCCGGCCGTCGGCAACCTGTCCATTATTCGTCACGACCTGGGCCGGGTACTTATCAGCCTGTTTACCAACGCCTTCTACGCCGTGCAGCAGCGCCAGCACAGCAAGGAAGAAGGCTATGTGCCGCAGGTAGCTGTAAGCACCCGCGCCACTCCCGTCCATATCGAAATCAGGGTGCGCGACAACGGAGTGGCAATCCCAGCGGCAGCGCTGCCCACACTCTTCGAGCGGTTCTTCGCTACCAGGTCGCCCGAGGAAGGCCCCGGCTTGGGGCTGGCACTCAGCCACGACCTGATTACCAAAGGCCACGGTGGCACCTTGTCAGTTGAAGTCCGGGAAGGCGACTTCACGGAGTTTATTATTGCTCTGCCCCTCACCAGCCCCGCCGAAATGCCGACAGCAACGTATTTGCCCGGCCCGGCCAACTAAGAGCCTATCCGAATAGAAAAAAGAACGTCATGCTTGATCTGGCGTCCGCTTGTCGAAGCATGACCGCCTACTCGGATAGGCACTAAGCCTCTGCTAGTTGACTTCTGCCACGGCGAGAAGCCAGGAACCGCCCGATGCGGCTCTGTATCAGAGCGTGTTTGAGATTTTAATTTTTGTGTCATGCTGAGCTTGTCGAAGCATCTCTACCGGCGTGGTAGAGATGCTTCGACAAGCTCAGCATGACACAAACGAAGTTTTCACCAATTCCCAAACATACTCTCAGAGCATCTTTTCCATGACGAGCAGCGTGAGAGGCTGCTGCGGGATGCCGAACGCGGGGTTATCGGGAAAGGGCACGGTTTCGCCAGTCAGGCGGTAGCCCCGGCGCTCATACCAGGCCAGCAGCTCGTGCCGCACCGATATGACCGTTATTTTCAGCCGGCGACACTGCTGCTGCCGGGCATACGCATCGGCGGCCAGCAGCAGATACTTGCCAATTCCGCCGCTTTGCCGGGTGGGGTCCACGGAAAGCATCCCCAGATAGAGGGTGTCGGCCTGCTTTTGCAGGTACACCGATCCGGCCAGCGCGCCGGCTTCATCGTGGCCCATGAGCAATACTGCTTCCTCGGCTTGCAGCATCTCAGCCAGCGCGGCCGCATCGATCCGGGGGCCTTCGAGCAAATGGGCTTCCGTGGTCCAGCCCTGCCGGGAGCTTTCCCCGCGATACACGCCGTTGACGAAGGCCACCAGGGCGGGGATGTCGGCAGTAGCAGCGGGCGTAATGGTCAGATTCAGGCTCATAGCACAAAAGTATACCTTGGCGGTTATGGAGCGAGACCCTTTTGCCTCCCATACCCCGCTTGCATGCCCGATTCTCTGGTTCCGGCCATCCGTGCCGCTCATTTACACAAGCGCTATGGCTCGCACGCAGTAGTGCAGGACGTGTCGTTTGTGCTGCACCCCGGCGAAACCCTGGTGCTGCTGGGCCCCAGCGGCTGCGGCAAAACGACGCTGCTCAAGATGCTCAACCGCCTGGTCGAGCCCGACGCAGGCACCGTTGACATCAACGGCCGCGACGTGCGCCACCAGCGTCCCGAGCAGCTGCGGCGCGGCATCGGCTACGTCATTCAGCAGGTGGGGCTGCTCCCCCACTACACGGTGGCCGAAAATATTGCCGTAGTGCCGCGCCTGCTGGGGCTGGCCGCCAGCGCTATTCACCAGCGCACCACGGCGCTGCTCACCCGCCTGCACTTGCCGCCCGAGCGCTACGCCCACCAGTATCCGCACCAGCTTTCGGGGGGGCAGCAGCAACGCGTGGGCCTGGCCCGTGCCCTGGCCGCCGACCCTCCCATCGTGCTGCTGGACGAGCCTTTCGGCGCCCTCGACCCAATCACCCGGGCCAGCATCCGGCGCGAATTCCGGGAATTGGAAGAGCTACGCAACAAAACGGTGGTCTTGGTCACCCACGACGTGGCAGAGGCCTTCGAGCTGGCCGACCGGATTTTGCTGCTCGATGCCGGTCGGGTGCAGCAGCTGGGCACGCCCCGGGAGCTGCTGCTGCAGCCCGCCAACAGCTTCGTGCGGCAGTTCTTCGCCGCCGAGCGGCTGGCCTTGCAGCTGCGCATCTTCACGCTGGCCGACGTGCTGCCGTTTCTGCCGACTCCGTCACCAACCGAATCAGCCGGTTTCTTCACCCATGCCACCATTCAGGAAACGCTGGAAACCCTGACCGCCACAGCAGATGATAGCGCCACGCCGCCTTTCCCCTTCAACCTGGCCCAGCTCATGGCCGCTTTCGGACAAGCCTTACAACGAGAGGAAGCCGCATGGAAACGCTAAGTAATTTGCTCACCTTCTGGCACACCCAAGCTGGCAAGCTCGGCGAGCAAACCGTGCAGCACATCGGGCTCACGGCGGCATCCCTGTTGTTGGCGGTGCTGCTGGGCGTACCGCTGGGGCTGGGGCTGGCACGGCGGCCCCGCTGGGCCCCGGCCGTGCTGGGCGTAGCGGGAGCATTGCAAACGGTGCCCAGTATTGCCCTACTCGGCTTTCTGATTCCACTGCTGGGCATTGGGCCCAAGCCCGCCATTTTCGCCCTGTTCCTCTACTCCCTGCTGCCTATCATCCGAAATACACTGACTGGCATTCAAAGTGTGAGCCCCGCCGTGGTGGAAGCTGCCCGTGGCCTGGGCCTGACGACCGGGCAAATTCTGCGCCGGGTAGAGCTGCCACTGGCCTTGCCGGTGCTGTTTGCCGGTATCCGCACCGCCACGGTTATCAACGTGGGCGTGGCCACGCTGGCGGCCTACGTGGCGGCGGGCGGCTTGGGCGAATTTATCTTCGGGGGCATTGCTCTCAACAATCCGGCTATGATTCTGGCCGGAGCGCTGCCCGCCGCTGGCCTGGCCCTGGCCTTCGACGCCGCGCTGGCCGGCCTGCAGCGCTTAAGCACGCGTCGACTGGTACGCGTGGGGGCGAGCCTGCTCGTGCTCCTGCCGTTGCTGGGCGGGTTGTATCTGGTGCCACGAGCCACGGGCAAGCTGCTGGCGGGCTTCAGCCCGGAGTTTGTGGGCCGCGCCGATGGCCTGCCGGGGCTCAAAAGCACGTACCGCCTCCGGCGCCTGCCCAGCGTGGTGCTGGCCCCGGCGCTGGTGTATGAAGCCGCCCGCCACCGGGATGTAGACGTCATCGACGGCTACTCCACCGACGGCCGCATCCGGGCCTACGACCTGCGGGTGCTACGCGACGACCGTCACGCGTTTCCGCCCTACTATGCCGCTCCGGTGGTGCGCCCCGCGCTGCTAGCCGCGCATCCCGAGCTGTCGGCAGTGCTGGGCCAGCTGGCCGGACAGATTTCCGACTCGGTTATGACCAATCTGAACTACCGCGTCGATTATCTGCACCAGGAGCCCCAGGCTGTAGCGCACGCTTTTTTGCGGCGACGCGGCTTGTGGCGGCAGCCCCGGCCCCTCGCGCCGGGTGCCCCGGTAGTACGGCTGGGCTCCAAGATTTTTGCCGAGCAATACATCCTCTTGGAAATGTACGCGGCGCTCATTCGGGGCAATACGCCGCTGGCCGTAGAAACCAAAACCGGGCTGGGCGGCACCACCATTTGTTTCGAAGCCCTGCGCACCGGCGCCATCGATATGTACCCCGAGTACACCGGCACGGGCTTACTGGTGCTGCTGCAGCCGTCCCCAGCCGTCGTCGACTCACTGGGGGGCAGCCCACCGGCGGTTTTTCACTACGTGCAAACCGAGTTCCGCCGCCGCTATAGGCTGGAGTGGCTGGCTCCGCTAGGCTTCAACAATACGTATGCGTTACTTATGCGCAACCAGCAGGCGCACCGGCTGGGCATCACGTCCATTTCTCACTTGGCGGCTTATCTGTACCCGTGAGCCGAAACCAGGCACGGGCGCTGTCGGGGAGAGCGAACCGAGAGCTGTGCGGCGGTTTTCCGAAACCAGGCGTAGCGCCGCCGCGCACTCCACACGTACTTACCTCTACTTTGGCAGGTTGTGCGGTAGGGAGCAAGGGCATAAATTCAGGGAATGGACTTGCCGATTACTGAAAAAAAGTGGAGGCCTACGTGGCCAGTTACGCCACCTGCTTTCGCCCGCGCCTACAC
>NZ_SRLD01000019.1 GCF_004745955.1 Hymenobacter elongatus
AACGGCGCACAGCGGGTCTTGACCTTGCGCGTCTGCGCGATGAGTAACCGATGGCAGCTGGTACGCCAACACATTGAACCCTTCAACACGGCCAGGGCGGCGTAGCGACAATTTGGGTTGCACCCCATAGGAATCGAGCAAACGTATTAGAAATACTTACTGAGGACATCAAAGAAGCATGTGATATTGTAAATGAAAAAGTTGGTTTACCAGATAATATGAACCCATTAAGGCTAGCACAATGGAAACCAACAGAAGAACACGTATTAAAAATGCACAATGACATTAGCGACGATGTTTTAAACTCAAGATTACCAGAATCTTTAAAAGATCAATATGCAGACAAATCTTACAATCAAGTAAAGCCATATGACCAAAGCATACAATCCATATTTGAAGAATATGCATTGCATAATCTAATGCAAAAAATATCTGCCTCATCAAGAGCATTGAGAAACAGTGATTATGTAGATCCTGAGATTAAAAAAAAATTATTAAAGGAGATTATACGAGGATGGGAACAATTATCAAAAGTTCTATTGGCATTAGCTCCTATTCTTGCATCCAAAGGTCAAGCTGCTTTTGAAGGATGCGGTTTTGAGCTTTCAGGAGATTTTGGAAATACTTTTGAGGAAAGAATGAATAGTATCATTCAAGTCAACCCTACTAATGTTGTAGGTTATTTTAAGGATGATTTATTTTCTAATAAAATGGGGCCATTACTTTATGCGCATTTTTCACTGGAAACAGATGCAATAAAAAAACATCAATTAGCTTTATTATTTGTATTTTAAAGACCTAAAGATTGGAAAAAGTATATTCAAGAGCACATTGTATCAATTTCCAAAAATTCTTTTTATCTATATGATATTTTCAATGCACTACGAGTACAATATAGATACGCATTCGCATCAGAAGAAACATTGAAAGAAATAGAATACCTAATTAAAATGGGGTTAGCAAAACATCATTTCGGCGACAAAAAACCTAGCCTCGATAAAATAGTTAAAATATCAAACAAGAATTTACCAAAAAGGGAATTCGGCGAAGAGGAAAGCAAGTAGCAATCTAGCTCTATTACTAATCACTCTTACAGCCAAAAAGCGGCTGAAGTTTCCCTAGCTCTAGCCGCTTTTGCGTTACTGCATTACGGCGCGGAATTACATATGCATGGCCCGACTCTCGGGGGCGGTGGGTTCCCACTCGCCGATGACGATGCCGGTGCGCTTGATTTCCTGGACGAAGGGGTTCCAGTCGGTGAACTGCTCGGGCGAGAAGGTATGGGGCTCGATATCGACAAATGCCTTCTGGGCAATGACTGCCCCTATCAACCCTACGTCCTGAAACCCGAACCCGGTGAACTCGTCGGCCACTAAGGCCACATCGATATCCGAAAACGGCCGCTGGTCGTTGCAGGCATACGAGCCAAATAGAATGACCTTCCGCAACGACACCTGCTCACTGCGGATACTTTCGGCAAAGGCTCTGACCCGTTCTAAGGCAGCTGATTGAGTAAGCATTGGCGGAGGTTGGTTACGTCTTGTAGCACAGTTTGGGTGAAGGCGCGTGTAGCCTGCTGGCGCAGGTTGGCGGTGTGGCTTTCATAACGGCCTTCAAGCTGGAAAGTGTTCAACTGTTGCACGAACGTGGCCTGGGCAGGCGTCAGGACCAGCGTGGTATCAGCCGGCAGCCGGGCAATGTTGTGGGTAAAAGGCGGAGTGTCGCCGGGGTTGTCCTGCACCCAGAGTGCCTTAGCCAGCTTTTCAATGGTAAGATGTGCCCAGAACAGGCAGGGCACATAGGTGCCGGCCGTAAACATGCTGCCGACCTCCTGCCAGTTCTGGTTGGCGGCGTTCATCCAATAGGCAATGTGGTCGGCTTTGGTCATGCGTGAGGCCAAGCTACAAAAAAGCGGCTGAAGCCCCGGGGAGTTTCAGCCGCTTTTGGCGCTACTGCATTACGGGACGCAACTACAGCGAAACGACTTGCGGACCGGGCCGCAAGGGTTGCTGTAGCAGCTGCCGGAGCGGCGGCACGAGCTGCTGGAGGGTCAGGTATGTATTGTCGGGGGCATTGAGCAGCACTACGGCAATGGGGTACTTGCTGAAGTTCTGTTGGTAGCGCAGGTTTTTGTCGAAGGTTACCAGCACCTGGAAGCCGGTGGCCAGCATCTCGCGCAGTAGCTCACCGTTCTTTTTGCCCTGCCACTGTTGGTCGCGCACGGTGTAGAGCTCATGCTCGGGGAAATCCTGCTTCAGGCGTTTGGGCAGGTTCTCATCAAGCAGCACTTTCATAGATCTGCCGGAAGTTGGGCGAGGAGAACATCTTTTCGGCTATGGCCAGCACCTGCATCACCTGCTCGTGTTGCACGGAAGGAAAGTCGTCGAGAAACCCGGCTACCGATACACCTTTTTCCAGGTGCATAAACAGCGTTTCAATGGGGACGCGGGTGCCCTGGAACACCGGGGTGCCACCCAGAATATCGGGGTCGGAAAGGATGACGTCGAGGTTCATAAAGCGGTGATGACAGGAGTAAGCTAAAGATACTGTATTCGGTAGAGGAGGAAGTTGGAGGGCATAAAAAAGCGGCTGAAGCTCCGGGGAGTTTCAGCCGCTTTTTTATGGTTGGGCAACGAAGCGGTAGAGATGCTTCGGCTCCACTACGGTGCGCTCAGCATGACGTTCTTTCGTGCTGCTGAGCCGTTTTGTCCTTACATATGAATCGCCCGGTTCTCGGTGGCGGCGAGGCAGGCTTCCTTCATGGCTTCGGCGTAGGTGGGGTGGGCGTGGCTCATGCGGGCCACGTCCTCGGCGGAGGCGCGGAACTCCATGGCCGTCACGGCTTCGGCGATGAGGTCGGCGATGCGGGGGCCGATCATGTGGACGCCCAGGATTTCGTCGGTTTCCTTGTCGGCCAGCACTTTCACGAAGCCGTCGAGGTCCATGGAGGCGCGGGCGCGGCCCGAGGCGCGGAACGGGAACGAGCCGGTTTTGTAGGCTTTGCCCTGCTCCTTGAGCTGCTCTTCGGTGTAGCCTACGCCCGCCACTTCGGGCCAGGTATACACCACGCCGGGGATGAGCAGGTAGTTGATGTGGGGCTTCTGGCCGGCAATGGTTTCGGCCACGAACACCCCTTCTTCCTCGGCCTTGTGGGCCAGCATGGCCCCGCGCACCACGTCGCCGATGGCGTAGATACCGGGCACATTGGTTTGCATGTGGGCATCGACCTTAACACGGCCGCGCTCCTCCATCTCGATGCCGGCGGCTTCCAGGTTGAGGCCCGCCGTGTAGGGCGAGCGACCCACGGCCACGAGGCAATAGTCGCCTTCGAAGGTCACTTCCTCGCCTTTCGGGTTGGTCGCCGTCACGGTCACGGTGTCGCCGGCGCGGGTGGCGCCGGTCACTTTGTGGCTCAGGAAAAACTCGATGCCGATTTTGCCCAGCACGCGCTTCAGCTCCTTGCCCAGGCCGCGGTCCATGGTCGGAATGAGGGAGTCGAGGAATTCGACTACCGATACTTTCGCGCCGAGGCGGGCGTAGATGGAGGCCATTTCGAGGCCAATGACGCCGCCGCCAATGACGACCATGTGCTTGGGCACTTCCCGGATGTTGAGCGCCTCGGTGCTGGTGATAATGCGCTGCTTGTCCTGGGCAATGAAGGGCAGCACAGTGGGCTTGGAGCCGGTGGCGATAATAACGTTCTTGGTCTCGATCTGCTGCGCCTCGCCGCCGGCCGTGGGCGCGATGCTGATATGGGTCTTGTCGACGAACGAGCCGACGCCTTGCAGCACGTCGATCTTGTTTTTCTTCATCAGATACTGAATGCCGTCGGTATTGGCCTTCACGACGCCCGCCTTGCGGTCAATCATCTGGTTCATATTCACCTGCAGGTCGCTCAGCTCGATGCCGTGCTCCTTGAAGGTGGTATGGGCGTTGTGGTAGTGCTCGGTCGAGTCGAGCAGGGCCTTGCTCGGGATGCAGCCCACATTGAGGCAGGTGCCGCCCAGGGTGTCGTACTTCTCGATGAGGGCCGTTTTGAGGCCCAGCTGGGCGCAGCGGATGGCCGCTACATATCCGCCGGGGCCGGAGCCGATGACGGTAACGTCGTATTGGGTCATAGTAGGGTGAATTCGGTGGAAATCAGCGTGCGGCAAAGGTAGGAATGAATGCCGGGATGTGCGGGGTCGACGGGCGGGAGTTAGCAGGCACAGCAGGTTCGGGCCCGCCGGAACGCCGTAGCGGCACGGCCCTGCGACCCCGGCGTCCGCGCCGCCAGAAGTCATTCGCTGCTGGTTATCCAACACCCGCCTGCACGGGTTGCGCCTGAGGAAAGTGGATGAGTCTACGCTGAACTTTTCGGCAGGGAAGCCTCTCTTTTTTCTGTGGCCCGCGCGCCCCAGGCCCAACGCGGCGAAACTGGGTAGTGAGGCTGTTGGGGAGTTCATTTGCCGGTCATCCTATGTTTGTCGAAGCATCTCTACTGCTTCGTTACATTCCCAACCAGTTAGAGCGGTTTCGAGGTCAATGGCTAGTAGCGCGAACTTTGTAGGTCGCGTCGCCACGCCGTTCGCATGCGTTCTATCGGCGCGGGGACGCGAACTACAAAGTTCGCGCTACTATTGTCCCGTACACGGAATTCGAAACCACGCTGGGGCGCTATTTTTGTCGCGCCTGCGTTGGGCAGCCTGTTCAGGGCGTGTGGACCGTAATCGAAAAAGCGGTCCTGAATGCTTTTTGAAGGTCGTGCTGAGCATTCTGCGCATCAAGCAGCGAACGAAGCATCTCGCGTGCGGTCGTTGGATGACTACTCCTACGGCAGCACGCGAGATGCTTCGTTCGCTGCTTGATGCGCAGAATGCTCAGCATGACGGCCTTTTTTCTTGCTGTCCACACAGCCTAATTGCCGGACTCCCGCTGCTGCTGTATACCGCTCATTTTCTGCTATGATTTCTACCATCATCCGGTGCCTCCTACCAGCCACTTTACTGCTTCTCGCTTCCCTGACCCAAGCGGCGGTACGCCTGCCCCGGCTGGTTGGCAGCAACATGGTGCTGCAGCGCAACACGGCTTTGCCCATTTGGGGCTGGGCGGCTCCCGGTGAGCGGGTCGTGATTATCTTCCAGGGCCACACCTATCGGACCCCGGCCACCGACACCACGGGCCGCTGGCGCATTATGCTGCCGCCACTGCGTGCGGGTGGCCCCTATAGCATGCTCGTGAAAGGCCACAACACCATTCAGCTGAGCAATATTCTGGTCGGCGACGTGTGGCTGGCCTCAGGACAATCGAACATGGAATGGCCGCTGCAAGAGGAAGTGCTGAATTTTCGGCAGGAAATAGCGGCGGCCAACTACCCCCGCATCCGGCTGCTGACGGTGGAGAAAGTCACGGCCGCCTCGCCCCAGGCCGATTTTGCAAGCGACGGGTGGCAGGAGTGCGGCCCCCAAACCGTGGGCCGCTTTTCTGCTGTCGCCTATTTCTTCGGCCGCAGTCTGCACCAGCACTACCATGTTCCCATTGGGCTGATCAGCGCGGTATGGAGCGGTACGGCCGCCGAAAGCTGGGTGAGCCCGGCCACCCTTCGCACCTTGCCCGGCCAACCGCAACACCCCTTTCCCACGAGCGGACAGGCAGAGTTCCCCTCGATTTATAATGCCATGATTGCACCGCTCCTACCCTACGCGCTGAAAGGCATCATCTGGTACCAGGGCGAAAGCAATGTGTCCCGGGCGTATCAGTACCGTACTCTGTTTCCGGCCCTGATTCAGGATTGGCGCACCCGCTGGGGCCAGGGCAATCTACCCTTTCTCTTCGTGCAGCTCGCCGGGTATATGCGCGACCAGCCTGAGCCCGCCGAGTACGAATGGGCAGAGCTGCGCGAAGCCCAGCTACGCACCCTGGCCGTACCCAGTACGGGCATGGCCGTGGCTCTCGACCTAGGTGACCCAAACGACATTCACCCGCGCAACAAGCAGCCGGTGGGTGAGCGGCTGGCGCTGGCGGCCCGCCGCGTAGCCTATCACGATTCGGGGGTGGTAGCTTCGGGGCCGCTGTTACAGGCCATGCGAGTGCAGGGAAACACTGTCCGGCTACGCTTTTCCCAAACGGGCGGGGGACTGGTACTGAAAGATCCGGCGGGTCCCTACCTGCGCGGATTTGCCCTGGCCGGGGCCGATCAGAAGTTCGTGTGGGCCCAGGGCCGGCTGGAAGGCCAGGAGCTGGTGCTCTACAGCGACCAGGTGCCCACGCCCGTGGCGGTGCGCTATGCCTGGGGCAACAGCCCGTTTCCCAATCTCTACAATGCCGAGGGCCTGCCCGCCTCCCCGTTCCGCACCGACGACTGGCCGGGACTGACCACAAACCGGTAACGACTCATCAATCTACCAGCACACCGATGTAGTAGTTGAACGTATCGACTTCGAGGTTGGCTGTGGTGGCGCCGGGCAGCTCGATGGGCTGAAACTGACTGGAGGGCTGGATGAAGCTATACTGACCGCCCTTCACCCGCACCCGCACGGGCATGTTGAAGCCGGGCACGCTGGCAACCCAGCGGGCCTGGAGCTGGCCGGCTTCCTGCCGTATTTCCAGCGTCGGAATGGTAGGGTAACGCAGGTACTGATCAAATACCTTGGTCAGGTCCTTGCCGCTCTGCTGGTTGAGGTAGCCCACGATTTGTGCCGTCGTCACGGTCTGGTGGTAGAAGGTCTGGCCGAGGCCGCGCAGCATTTGCCGCCACTTCTCGTCGTCGTTGATGATGGTGCGCACCATGTTGAGCACGTTGGTGCCCTTGTCATACATGTCGCCGGAGCCTTCGGTATTCACGCCGTAGGGGCCAATAATCGGGGCGTCGTTCTGGATGTTGCGCCGCTGCCCGTGGATGTATTCCTGGCCGGCCCGCTTCCCAAACTGACTTTCCGTGAACAGGGCCTCCGAGTACGTCGTGAAGGCCTCGTGAATCCACATATCGGCAATATCCTTGCTCGTAATATTATTGCCGAACCACTCGTGGCCGCTTTCGTGGATGATGATAAAATCCCACTTCATACCCCAGCCGGTGGCCGAGCGGTCTTGGCCCAGGTAGCCATTCTGGTATTTGTTGCCGTAGGCCACGGCGCTCTGGTGCTCCATGCCCAGGTGGGGCGCATCCACCAGCTTGTAGCCATCCTCATAAAACGGATAAGGGCCAAACCAGTGCTCCAGCGACTTAAGCATAGGCTTCACGTTGGCGGCGAAGTGCGTTTTTGCCTTGGCCAGATTTTCTGTCAACACCCAGTATTGCAGCGTCAACGGGCCCTTCTCGCCGGCGTAGGAGTCGGCAAAGCTGGTGTAGTCGCCCACGTTCAGGGCCACGTCGTAGTTGTTGATGGGGTTGCGCACGGCCCAGTCGAACCGGCTGAAGCCGCCTTGCACGGGCGTCACCCGCCGCAGTCGGCCATTCGATACGTCTTTCAGCCCCTTAGGCACCGTCACACTGATGAGCATGCTATCCACTTCGTCGGCCTGGTGGTCTTTGGTGGGCCACCACACGCTGGCCCCCAAGCCCTGGCAGGCCGTAGCTACCCAAGGCTTGCCGTTAGCATCGGTCGCGAAAACCAGGCCGCCGTCCCACGGGGCACGCTCGGCCACGCGCGGCTTGCCGGAGTAGAACACGGTGAACTCGTCGCGGCTGCCTTTGCGGATGGGCTGGGCAAAGGTGACGAACACGGCATTAGCCTCGCGGGTGAAGGGCAGACTCTGGCCCTTGTACACCACTTTCTCCACCGTCAGATTGGCGAATAAGTCGAACTGCAGCCGCGAGAAGTCCTGGGTGGCCGTAAAGCGAAACAGGTTGGAGCCGCTGATAAACCGCTTCGCTATGTCCAGCTTGACGTCGAGGTGGTAGTAGTTGATGTCGTAGCAGGTGCGCAGCGGCGTGAGCGTACCGCGCAGGGAATCAGCGCGGGTGAAGGCCGGGCGGCTCTGTAGCAGCTGGGCCGTAGCGCGCTGGCCCAGCCCCAGCACGGCCAGCAGTAAGAAAAGAGTAGCGGTACGCAGCATAGAAGCGGAAAAACAAGATAGAAACGTGGCTAACAGACTCCTGAGCCAGCCTGGAGTTGCGCCCCGGCGCGTGCGCCAGGCCAGCCGGCAGACGCACGAAGGTAGCCCACCGCAAGTTTCGGGTGGCCACCCGCCAGACTTTGCCGTAGGTTTACGGCCTCATTCCTCAGTTTATGCCTGCTGCTTCCCCCGCTCCTTCCCGTGCCGCTCTGCTGGGCGCGTTTGCCATTGTGTACCTCATCTGGGGCTCTACCTACCTGGGCATCCGGTTTGCCATCGACAGTATTCCACCGCTGCTTATGGCTGGCACCCGCTATTCGTTGGCGGGGCTGCTGCTGTATGGCTACATGCGCTGGCGCGGCGAGCCGCGCCCCACGGCCCAGGGCTGGCTCACGGCGGTGCTTATCGGCGTGTGTCTGCTCACGTTTGGCAATGGCGGCGTCACGCTGGGCGAGCAGTATATTCCTACCGGTATGGCTTCGCTGCTGGTCGCTACGGTGCCTATGTTTCTGGCGCTGCTCGGCTGGCTGAGCGGCCTGGCGGCCCGGCCCACCCCGTGGGTAGCGCTGGGTCTGCTGCTGGGCATGGGCGGCGTCTATCTGCTGGCCCGCAACCCCGGAGCCAGCCACGTAGCCCTACCCGGCCACGAAACCCTGGGTATTATTCTGGTGCTGGTAGCGGCGCTGGTGTGGTCCATCGGCTCCCTGTACTCCAAGAAAAAGCAGGCTGCCGCCTCTCCTTTCCTGGCCGGGGGCATGCAGATGCTGTGCGGCGGACTGGCCATGCTGGTCATTGGCCTGATGCGGGGAGAGGCCACAGGCTTCGAGCTGGCCGCCGTCACCACCAAATCGTGGATAGCTTATGCCTACCTGGTCACGTTTGGCTCCATTGTCGCTTTCTCGGCTTACATCTGGCTGCTGCGAGCCGTGGAACCGGCGCTGGCGGGCACGTATGCGTTTGTCAATCCGGTGGTGGCCGTGCTGCTGGGCTGGGCCTTCGCCGGCGAGCAGCTCACGTTGGGTATGCTGGGTGGAGCGGCTCTCATCGTGGCCGCTGTGGTGCTGGTTGTGTTGGGAGGTCGCCAGAAAACGTAGCGGCCACAACGTTGTTCGCCAGCTGCTGGCACTGCAGAGCCTAAAGCGGCTTCTTGCGCTGCGCAAACGTTTTTTCATACCCTCATTCATACTTATTATATAAATATACATACGGTATAGAGCGAAATCTATGAAACCTGCGTAAATTCGCTGCGTATCTGGTACTCCACTCGCTTAGCCGCTGCCCATGAAAACATCTGCTATTCTCTCCGACATCAAAACAGAAGGGGACATCAAGACTTTAGTGGACACGCTGTGCCATAAAGCAACCAACGATACGTTGCTTGGAGCCCGTTTCGGCGCGGCCGCCCGCATTCACTGGCCGCACTACCTCACCACGCAATACCGCTACTGGAGCAGCACCTTGCTGGGTCACGGCACCCAGGAAGGCGAACCACTCCCGGAGCAGCTGGCACTGCCTACCAGCGGCCCCCACATCGAGCACTGGCTGAAGCTGTTTTCCTCGGCTGTGGAGGAGTGCTTCGCGGGTTCTAAGGCTGATGAGGCCAAACACCTGGCCCGCCAGATGGCAACCCGCCTGAGTGGCACCCGCACCCGCGAGCTGCCCGTCGACTAAGTACAACACCTATTGCATAGCTATTCCGGCCTTTTTCCACAGCCTCTTTTCCCTTTCTACTCACCCACCCGTTAGAATCCGGATTTCTTTAGAACCAGACTCTATCCCACCCCCACCAACCAGCACCCTAACCAGTGCTGGTTGTGTCGTTTTAGAGGATTCGGGGGAATGACAGAGCGGTTTCGGGGTCATTCGCGTCGCCGCGCCGTTCGCAGTCGTTTTATCGGCGCGGCGACGCGAACTACAAAGTTCGCGCTACTGCTCTCCTGTACCCGGAATCCGGAACCGCTCTAACAACTCGTAGACTTACCACCAAAACATAAAAAAGGGCAGCCCGAGAATTCGGACTGCCCTTTCTTGTATCGCGCTACTGCGCTAGCCTACACGCCCAGCAACAGACGCGTCGGGTCTTCCAGCAGCTCTTTCACGCGCACCAGGAACGATACCGACTCGCGGCCGTCGATGATGCGGTGGTCATAGCTCAGGGCCAGGTACATCATGGGGCGAATGACCACTTGGCCATTTTCGGCAATAGGGCGCTGCACGATGTTGTGCATCCCCAGAATGGCCGACTGCGGCGCGTTGATAATCGGCGTGCTCATCATCGAGCCGAAAATGCCGCCGTTGGTGAGGGTAAACGTGCCACCGGTCATCTGCTCGATGGTGAGCTTATTGTCGCGGGCCAGCATGGCCAGCCGCACCACTTCCTTCTCGATACCCTCGAAGGAGAGCTGCTCGGCATTCCGGATTACGGGCACCACCAAGCCTTTTGGGGCCGATACGGCAATGCTGATGTCGCAGAAGTCGTTGTACACGATATCGGTGCCGTCAATCTGGGCATTGACCGACGGCCACTCCTGCAGGGCCACGCACACGGCCTTGGTGAAGAAGGACATAAAGCCCAGGTTCACCCCATTCTTTTCCTTGAACCTGTCCTTGAACTTGGTGCGCAGGTCCATAATCGGCTGCATGTTCACCTCATTGAAGGTGGTAAGCATTGCCGTTTCGTTTTTCACCGCTACCAGGCGGCGGGCTACGGTTTTGCGCAGGTTGCTCATGCGCTCCTTGCGCTGGGTGCGGTTGCCGACAGTGGCCGGAGCGGCTGGCTGGGCAGCAGCCGCAGCCGCCGGCGCGGCAGCTTGCGGAGCCGCTACAGGTGCCGCCGGACGAGCCTGAGCATTCAGTGCGTCTTCCTTCGTAATGCGGCCGTCGCGGCCCGAACCCTGCACCTCAGCGGCTGCAATTCCTTTCTCGCCTAGAATCTTACCCGCTGCCGGCGAAGGCGTGCCGGTGGCATAGCTGGTCGAACCAGTAGAAGCGGGAGCTGCGGAAGCAGTTGGGGCAGCGGGAGCGGCGGCTGGCGCGGCCGGAGCCGGAGCAGCACCCGCGCCGCTACCGCCCTCAATCCGGGCAATAACAGTTCCGATGCTGATGGTTTCGCCTTCCTTAACGGCATGGCGTAGCGTACCGGCACCCTCGGCGGGTAGCTCAAACGTGGCTTTATCCGATTCCAGCTCGGCAATTACTTCGTCGCGCTGCACCTGGGCTCCGTCGGGCTTCAGCCATTTGGCTACGGTTACTTCCGTGATGGATTCGCCAACGGCGGGTATCTTCATTTCCACCGTGGCACTGCCGCCAGCAGCCGGGGCCGGGGCGGCTGCCGCCGGAGTAGGCGTATCGGCGGAGCCGGCCTGCGAACCGCCGTAGCCCGACTGATTGCTGGCTTGCGGGTTCTGCTCACCCTGCGTTACCGGGTCGGCAGCCGCTGGGGCCGGAGCGGCGGCCGGAGCCGCTGCAGCAGCTGGCTCAGCTACTGGAGCGGCACTGCCGCCCGCGCCGTCGATGTCGGCAATAACGGTTCCGATACCGATGGTTTCACCCTCCGCTACCCGGATTTTGAGCACGCCATCTGTTTCGGCGGGCAGCTCAAACGTGGCTTTATCTGATTCCAGCTCGGCAATGACTTCGTCGCGCTTCACGGTTTCGCCGTCTTTCTTGAGCCACTTGGCAATGGTCACTTCGGTAATGGACTCGCCGACGGCGGGGATTTTAATTTCCAGACCCATAGGGAGGGAGTTGAAGGGTTTCGGTGGAGGGTGATGACGCAAGCGGGGTGGCTCGCGTTTCCTGAACGGGTATTCGTAATACGGCTTAGTGCCGGGCGAGCTACGGAGCCCGGACCCCACTTAGTCCTGCTTCTTGGCTATTTCTACGGTGCTTTTGATGTTGGCATCGGCCACCTGCTCTTTGGGCTTGTCGAAGGCGCGGGCCACAAGGTCCTTCTGCTCCTTCACGTGCACCTTATTGTAGCCCGTAGCGGGCGAGGCCGACGGCTTACGGGCGACAACATCCTCCAATTCGCGGCGCATGTAGCGAAGCATGAAGTTCCAGTAGCCCATGTTTTCGGGCTCTTCCTGAACCCAGTACAGCTTGGCTTTCGGGTACTTGGCCAGCTCGGCGTCCAGTTGCTTCTTAGGGAATGGATGCAGCTGCTCCAGGCGCACAATGGCCACGTCGGTGCGGGCGGAGGTGCGTTGCTCTTCCAGCAAGTCGAAGTACACCTTGCCCGAGCACAGCAGCACGCGCTTCACCTTTTTGGCATCGGCATACACATCACCCAGCACTTCGCGGAAAGAGCCGCTGGTAAACTCCTCCACCGGCGACACGCACAACGGGTGGCGCAGCATCGACTTCGGCGACATTACGACCAAGGGCTTGCGGAAGCTCCAGGTCAGCTGCCGGCGCAGGGCGTGGAAGAAGTTGGCCGGCGTGGTCATGTTAGCCACCACGATGTTGTTTTCGGCCGCCAGCTGCAGAAACCGCTCGGGGCGGGCATTGGAATGCTCCGGCCCCTGGCCTTCGTAGCCGTGGGGCAGCAGCAGCACCACACCGTTCATGCGCTGCCACTTGCTCTCCGATGACACGATAAACTGGTCAATCATGGTCTGAGCGCCGTTGGCGAAGTCGCCGAACTGGGCTTCCCACACCACCAAAGCAGTCGGGTTAGCCATGGCGTAGCCAAATTCGAAGCCCAATACCGCGTACTCGCTCAGCAGCGAGTTGTAGATGCTCAGCTTCTCTTGGCCCTCGCCGATGTAGTTCAGCGAGTTGTAGGGGGCCGAAGTTTCGGCGTCGTGCAGCACGGCGTGGCGGTGCGAGAAGGTGCCCCGCTGCACGTCCTGGCCACTGACGCGCACGATGTGCTTTTCGGCCAGCAGCGAGCCGTAGGCCAGCAGCTCGCCGGCCGCCCAGTTGAGCACCTTGGTGTCGAAGAACATCTTCTTGCGCTCCTCCATCAGCTTCTCAATCTGCTTCAGCGGACGGAAGCCTTCGGGCAGCTTCGTCAGGGCTTTGCCCACCTGCTGCACCAGCTCCGCGCTGATGCCCGTAGCCGGCGACTGGTCGAAGTCTTCGGGCTTGGAGCGCCGCAGACTGCGCCACTCGTTTTCCAAAGCCTGATAGTTATAAGGCAGCGGCTTCTGCTTCACCATGTCGAGGCGCGCCTGCAGGGTGTCGCGGAACTCCTTATCCATATGAGCCGCCAGCTCCGCGTCTACGTCGCCGCGCTGCACCAGCGTCGCGTTATATACTTCGCGCGGGTTCTGGTGCTTGCTGATCAGGTTGTAGAGCGTGGGCTGAGTGAATTTGGGCTCATCCGACTCGTTGTGGCCGTGGCGGCGGTAGCACACCATATCAATGAAGATATCGGCGTGAAACTGCTGCCGGTATTCGGTAGCCAGGCGCACGGCGAACACCACCGCTTCCGGATCATCGCCGTTAACGTGCAGCACCGGCGCGTCGATAATCTTGGCTAAATCGGTGCTGTAGATAGACGAGCGGGCATCCTCGAAGTCAGTCGTGAAACCAACCTGGTTATTGATGACGAAATGCACCGTGCCGCCCGTCTTGTAGCCTTCCAGCAGCGACATTTGGGTCAGCTCGTAGCCAATGCCCTGCCCGGCCAACGCGGCATCACCGTGGATGAGGATGGGCAGAATCTGGTGGTAGTCGTCGGCGTACTGATGCTCAATTTTAGCCCGCACGAAGCCTTCTACCACGGGGTTTACAGCCTCCAGGTGCGACGGATTCGGTGCCAGCTTCAGGTTCACCTTGTGGCCGGCTTCCGTGTCCACTTCCGAGCTGTAGCCCATGTGGTATTTCACGTCGCCGTCGCCCATGGTCAAATCCGGTACGGCCGTTCCCTCGAATTCCGAGAAAATCTGCTCGTAGGTTTTGCCCATGATATTGGCCAGCACATTGAGGCGGCCGCGGTGAGCCATTCCAATCATTACTTCACGTACTCCCAGAGTGGCCGCCTGCTCAATGATGGCGTCAAGAGCAGGAATCGTGGTTTCGCCGCCTTCGAGCGAGAAGCGCTTCTGCCCCAAAAACTTGGTGTGCAGGAAGTTTTCGAATACTACCGCTTCATTTAGCTTGCGCAGAATCCGCTTTTTGTATTCGATACCAGGATTAAAGGCCAAAGAATCCTTCTCGACCTTGGCCCGGAACCAGTCGAGCACCTGTGGGTCGCGGATGTACATATACTCGAAGCCAATGCTGCGGGTATAGATCTTTTCCAGCGCCGCCACGATGTCGCGCAACTTGGCTCCCGTGCCCAAGCCCAGCACTTCCCCCGTCTTGAAGGGCGTATCCAGATCGGACTCTCCCAAGCCGAAATCGGCAATATCGAGGCGGGCTTTGCGGTCTTTGCGTTCCCGCACCGGGTTGGTTTTGGCCCGCAGGTGACCTCGGCTCCGGTAGGCGTGCACCAGGTTGCTCACCTGGGTTTCCTTGTCGGCGGCAATTGTATCTACGGCCCGAATGAGACCGGCACTATCGGTAGAGGCTGAGGTAGTAAGCACTCCGGTACCGGCGGGCTGCACATCGCCTTCGGCAGCATACTGCTGCGAGAAGTCGAAGCCTTCAAAGAATTTGCGCCAGCCAAAGTCTACCGACTCGGGGTCGGCCTGATAGGCTTGGTAGAGTTGGTCAATGTAGTCGCCATGAGCGTTGGCGATATAAGAGTAAGCGTCCATTCGGAAGGAGCTAAGTGAGGTGGCGTAAATGTATTACGCTTCACCGGAAGGCGAAAACTTAAATTCGGGTATACAAATATGCCTCTTTTTCAAAAGATTGATTGCACATCTCCAGTCAGCGGAGAGTAAGCAGTAGCCAATCTATTCAAAATAGAAGGCAAACTGTCTTCCTGCCAGTGGAAACACCAGCCCTGCAGAAGCTCTTATTTAGGCAGTGCCATCTTGAAAATCCGGTAGGGCTGGTCTTGCTTCCCCACTCCTTTGTTCCAGGAGGGCGTTTTGTGGATGGCGGAAGTCGTCACGTACAGCGTTCCGTCACCTGCGAAGGCGAAGGTATCGGGCCATTGCAGACGTGGGTCCTGCACTACCAGCTCTATCTTGCCAGCCGGAGTGCGGCGCTTGATGGAATGGTCCTCGAAAGTGGACATATAGAGGTTGTCGGCGGCGTCGATTTCCATGCCGTCACAGGCGGGAACCTGGCCCAGGTCTTCGATTTGCTGGGCTAGCTGCGCATCCGACAGGCTGGCATTGCGCAGGGCTTCGGTTTTGATGCGGTAGAGCTTGTAGCTGGTCAGGGGCTTCCAATACAGATACTGCATATCCTGACTCAGGGCAATACCGTCGGCATTGAAGCGGGCCCGCTTACCAGTCGCATCAATCATTTCGTGCCCATCCGCTTTGATGTTCAGAGTGGTGTCGCCCATCATGGACGGATGCGTAGCCAGTAGCTTGCGCGCTTTCCCCGATGCAAGATCGATGACCACGAGGCTGCCCACGCCCGATTCGGTGATGTAGGCATAGCGATGTTGGGTGTCGATGCGCACATCGTTCAGGTATGATTTCCGCGAAGCCACACTTTCCGGAATACCGATATTCTGCGCCACCTTGTTGGTTTTCGGGTCTATCCTGACCAGTTTCGGCCCACCCGGAATAGTCCCTTTCAGCCCTGGCGAAGCGGGATCGAGCACCCACAGCATACCGGTTTTGTCGGCGTACACACTCTGGGGGCAAATCCAGTGTTTTTGGGGCTCGTCCCGGACCGACTCGTTCCAGGTGCACCAACTGGCGTCCGGGTAGGGCTTCACCGAGCCGTCGGTGCCAATCTCGGCCACCGGAGCCACGGGGTTGTTGTCCCAGCGCGGGAAATCGCCGAACACGCGGCCATCGGGCAGCACCGCCACACCTACTATTTGGGGCTCCCGAAACTCAGCAACAACTTGCAAGGGCGAACCGCTGGGCGTTGCCGAGCTAGTGGCAGCAGAATCGGCGGCAGCCGTTGTAGCAGCCGCATCGGCCGGCTTGTCGGGCGAAGAGCAGCTGGCAACTGCCGCCGTCAGTAAAAAGCCGAAAGCAACCTTGGCGCGGTGCCGCTGAAACAGGCGGTTTGCAGAAGGGGACATAAGTAGTATTTCGATGGAATTGGTCAGAGCGCCCGGGTCCGGGAGTCGTTTTTTTCTTACGACTTGAACCGCTATGGGTTTCTGCTTCCAAACCTTCGCAACGACGCTTTCTACAGTTTCAGCAAATTAAATGGTGTATTTTTATGTCTTTTGTAATATTAAATATAAAATTAGTATATGTTTACAATACTCTGACTCACTAAATCCACAGCGGTGGCAACTTTTTTCTGTTGTTCAGGGTTAACTCCATCTTGCCCGCCTCGCATGTAGGCGGCCCATTCTCTTCGGGCCTAAAGGAGAGTCCACGAAGCCAAACGTCATGTCTATTGCTCTAGTCCTACTCACCCTGCTTTTCCCCCCGCGGCCTGTTTTCTCCGCTGCTCTCCCCTCTACCGTTGCCCACCTGAGCCCGCGCACGGTAAGCTTTGTTTCGGCTCCGCTTGTTCCCAAACGACTGCCCCGCCGCCTGCCAGTCTACACCGTCACGGCGACGATTTATGAAGCCGACCCCCGGCAAACTGATTCCGAGCCCTTTATCACGGCCGACAACTCCCGGATTCCGCGTCGTCATTCGAGCAAACTCCGTTGGATGGCTTTATCCCGGGACCTGCTCAAGCCCTGGGGCGGCAAATTTGCCTTCGGCGACTCTGTTCGGGTAACCGGAATTTCTGCCAGGCTCGACGGCACCTACATCATTCACGACACCATGAACCGCCGGCACCGTCACTGCATGGATATTCTGGCCGCCAAGTGGGAACACCTCGATGAGATGTGGAAAAACGTTAAAATCACGAAAGTAGAGCCCCAGTGGCATGCTAGCTGATTGGCCGTACGTCCGCTAATCAGCACCGTTTTCTCTGAGCAGACTGGGCAATTGTGCTACACCGGCCGCCCGGTAGTACCTTTCCCTTCCCACGTTTCTATCGTTTGGGGTTCCCCATCCGCATCGTACAGGTAGCTTAGCGGCTGCTGCGGATCACGCATGATTTCGGAGTACGGAATCTGCCACCGTTTCCACATTTCCTGCAACGACTGTCCATAGCCGGTATTCTCCCAGGGGTTGAAAATCTCCCGCGTTACGTCGTCAATCAGCGTGTCGAATACCAGTTGCGTATCGCCGGGCTGCGTGGGGCGCGGGAAATAATCGGGGACTACATTGAGCAGATACGCGCCATAATAGACCCGGGCTTTGAACTCAGCAACCTGCACTGGATGCAGGGGCCGCTGCGCGTCCCGGTACACTCGGCCCATAGCTTGCCGCACGATACCATTGTCGATCAGGCAGGTGATGAGCACCGTTTCGTCCAGCTTAATGCTGAAGGTCATAGTGCTCAAATCGTCGTCGTATTCAAAGGGAATAGTATCTTCCAGCCCGGCTGTTTTCAGCACAAAAATGGAGGCAGGCGTGAAATCCTCAAACTCAATGGGGACGCGCAACGCCTGAAACACCTGAAAGAAGCACTGCAGCTTGCGCAGTAGCTGGGTATTTTCGGCCAGTGGGTATAGGGGCTTCGCTAACGGGTCAAGCTCATTGAGCAGCTCTAGCAGCATCACGCCGTAAAACATCTTACCCAGCCACAGGAACAGCGTTTTCCCCTCTAAGTCGCGCAAGGCGGCCGGGCCGGCCTGTGCGGCGTCGGCCACGGTCTGCTCCAGCGGCTCTACATATGCCTGACGGCAATCCGCGCAGCAGGGCATACGCAGGTCACGATAAGCCAACACACTCTGGTCGAGCAGCTTAATCTGCAGGTCGGCGAGCTGGTAGCGCTCCAAGAGCCACTCAGCGAAGACCAGCACCGAATCGGTGGGCATCGGTGTGGGGACACCACACAGGAAGCAGTGATGCGCAAAACGCATGCCCGTGAACGGGTCGTAGAGCGAGAGGTCGGGCGAAGTGGGCATAAGCAGCGCGAGGAAATGAAGGCGCAAAAGTACGTGGCTCACAAGGAACAGCTGGTACTGCCTTTGCTACCTGCTCAACGGATGGCTTATAACCAAAAGCCTCAGCCAGTAGATGGCTGAGGCTTTTGGTTGGGCTACAATTCCGAACTAGCGGGAGAGTGAAGACCCTATTTTGATGAGCAGCTTGCCCAAGTGCGTGAGTGGGGCAGTGTAGTTATCGGAGGTTTCGTCGGCTACTTTCACCGTTTCGGCCCCCAGCGTGGCCAGGGTTTCGGCAATATCGTGCGCGGCCGTATCCTTGTCGCTCAGTTGCTCGCGCAGAATGGTGAGCTCCTGAATAATCTTAGCCAAACCGGGCCGCTCGCTCGCGCGCAGCACCTGCTCCCACCGTTCTATCTCGCCCAAGCCCCGCTGATCGGCCTTTTCCGGAACACCATTGTTTAGCAGGGAAAGCGTGTCGTCGAGCAGGGCGGAATTCTGCTGGTCGGTTACTTCCAGCGGAATAGTAGGCATGGGAGTGTTCTGGGGCGTGGGCGTGGTGGAGTCCATGGTAAGGCGGAAAAAAATCGAAAGAAGTTATTGGTTATACTGCCTTCTTTCCAGAAAAGTTAAGTGACCACAACCAGGCCTCCCGCGTACAAACCGCCCGTACCTGCCCAGCCGCCGCCCTCATTCCTGCCTATGCTCCACGTTTCCATCCTGTCACCTTTCTCTACCAGAGCCCACGCAGAGCAATTTGAAGCAATACGGGACGCTTTGGCGGCCGAAACCACTGCGCCGCCCACAGTGCTGCTAGCCAACTGGCGCGTGTCGGGGGAAGAAGTGCTGGATGCGGTGATACTGCGCCCCCACCTCATTGCGGTGCTGCTGCTTGAGCCCCGGGGCGGCCGCTTAGCCATCCGCGACTTTGCCCACGCCGCCTGGCAGCTCGATGGAGCTCCCCTTACCGGCTCGGCTGATGCCGACAATCCTTTCCAGCAGTTTATGCAGCAAAAAGCGGCTTTGGCGCAGGTATTGGCCACTTATCTGGAAGCCGGGCAGGCAAATCTGAGCTTCATCAGTGGCCTGCTGCTATTTGGGGAGCCAGTCGTATTTGGGCCGGAAATAGAGGAGCGCATGAGTGCCGTGCCCGCCGCCAACAGCTTTCAGCTGCTGGCCGATCCAAGCCGCTTCACCCGGCGGCTGGCACAGCTGGCGACGCCCGAAATTGAGCTCAGCGAACAAGACCTGCACCAGCTGTGGACCGAGCTGACAGCTACGGCCGAACTGCAGCCCAGCGACGAAGCCGATGAAGCCGATGCGCCAGCAGCGGAACCCATAGCTCCGACCACGCCGGCGGCCGGCAGTTTTTTTCAGCAGAAAGCCTCGCAGCTCTGGCGGTGGCTTGGGGCCGAAGATATCGACGAGCTGGACAGTGCGCCCTACGGCTACGCGGAAACGACTCTGGCGGCCCGCAACCAGGAAAAGCAGGAGTTGGAACACGTACGAGCCACTATGCAAGCAGAGCTGGCGACGCAGCTCCGAGCAATGGAGGCCCGCGAAACGGAACGAGAAAACAGTATTGCGCAGCTCCGGGAGCAGTTGGCCGTGGCCCCGCCGGTAGCTCCCGAAGCTGCCGTGCTCCAGGCCCGGCTAGCCGCCGAAAGCCGGGAGAAGGAAGTGCTCGACGCCGCTATTCAGGCCTCACGTGCCGAGTCGGAAGCCCGCAACCGGGAGCTGGACGCGAAGATTCAGCAGCTGGAGCAGCTCATGCAACGGTTGCAGAACGCTCCCGCAGCGTCGGCAACGCCATTGCCCACAGCTGCTCCCGGGGTGGCCAGCCCGGTGGCTCACGCGGTAGGCGCTCAACGCCCGGTGAATCTCACCAGCCGCTTCCGTCAGCTACGCGCCTGGCGACGCCGCCTCCCGCGCCTGGCGGCGCTGGGCACCGGGCTGGCGGCGGCGGCTTTGGTGGTCGGTGGCATCAGGTCGCTCACGGCGGGGCCGCCCAGGCCCTTTGAGCAAAACGGAAAATGGGGCCTACTCGCTGCCGATGGCGACACGGCATTGCCGGCGCGCTACACCGCTATTGGCACTTTCCACGATGATCGGGCCGTGGTAGAACAGACGGGCGCGTTCGGCTTTATCAACACGCGGGGCGAAGAAATCTTGCCGCCTACCTACGATGCCCTCAACCCCTACCACGACACCTACGCCCGCGTCCGGGTGGGCGATACCTACACCTTTATCGGGGAGGACGGTCAGGAGTTCGACCACTACTACTACAATGCGCTCGACTTTGCCGAAGGCCGCGCGGCGGTGCTCGACTACCGGGGCTGGCTGTATATTACCGGACCCGAAATACCGGCCAAACCACCACTCGTGTTTCGGGAGGCATATTCTTTTCAGGATGGTTTGGCCCGGGTACGGCTGGCCGATGGCTACACATTCATTACGGAAGCATACTTAACCGATGCTGAACCTGACACCAAGCCCTTTGGCCGCTACACCAGCGCCACTGACTTCGTGGACGGGCGGGCGCAGGTGACCCAGGATGGGCGCACCTTTTATATTGATCGGGATGGTGACCCGGTAGAGTAGCTAGCCGACGAGTACGGCCTAGTCGTCGTTCTCATTCTTATGACGCTTGCCTTTGCCGTGCTTATTTTTCTTGTAGCGGCCCCCGCCGCGGTGCTTACCATTTCCTAGTAGCTGGCGCAAATACGTATCGGTTGAGACTGCCCGGGCTTCAGCAGAAGCAACAGGCTGCGGGCGGGCAGCGGCAGCCAGCACCAGCTGGCCATTGGCCCCGGGCGTTACGGCGGTGGTTGTTCCCACTAAGTCACAGCCGTTGCCTTCGCGCAGCTCCGTACGATGCCCGTCGCGCTCTACCACAAAGCCGTCGCGGGTGATGACACGACCGTTGGGCAAGTGCACGTCCCGCGTCATAGGGCGCTTCACCCCGTTGCGAATGACGTACATGCTGCCGTCCCGGCGCTGAAATCCGTCGTTGGCCGCACGGCCTTGGCCCGCCAAAGGCGTGGTAGCCAGCAAGGCGACACCGAGCACGAGAGTAGAAAAGGAAGTAGGAATGACGGGCAAAATGGCGGCTGCTAAAAGGGGAGGGAAACGTAGGCTACGGCTGGCCCAAGGCGCAAGTTTTCAGCCAGGTTTTGCAGACGCACGGGTTACTTTTAAAAAAGCTCCGTATTAAAAGCCAACCTAACATTCTACCTCATTCTTTTTTAGCCATGAAAACCACTTTCAAGCCCCTGTTCATTGCCGCTGCATTCGCTCTGTTCGCTACTACTTCCTGCTCGGAAAAAACCCAGGAAAATGCGGAAGCAACCACCGAAAGCGCCGTAACGGATGCTGCCAACAACACCGAAAACGCCGCCGGAGAAGTGAAAGCCGACATGGCTGCTGAGCCTGGCGACACGGCTGTAGTTATGGATAAAGAAGCTGACAAGCTCGTAGAAGAAACCAACAAGAAGTAGTTTTAGCTGCTGCCTGTTTCTGACCGGGTCCGTGCTACCACAGCACGGACCCGGTTTTTTTTATGGCCAGTGTGCTCTACACCGGAGCCGCAGCCGACAACTCCAGCAGCACATCGTAGTAGGGTCGGGCCACGACCCGCGACTTCAGCCAGGCATAAAAGCTCATGGCATGCAGGTCTTCCCGCTCGAGGGGCAGAAAATCGGGGAGAGCTTCCATGCGGGCCACAAACCCGGGCCGGGTCGGGGCCGCCGGGTCGTCGATGATTTCGCGCACCAACGCCAGGTAGCTCAACACGTAATGATAGTCGCCGCCCTCATCGCCGAGCCGCTCGCGCAGGGCCCGCTCAATGGCTCGTAGTCGGTTCATGGCCAGGTCCAGGTTACCCATTTCGAGCTGCACCAGCATTTCGCCCAGGCTTTTATTGAACACCCATTCCAGCCCCATCTGCTGCTCGCACCACCGGTCGGAGCGCCCGATACCGATGAGCGTCTGGTTGGTTTTGGCAAACTTTCCTTCGGCGAAGTAGTGAAAGCCCAGCCCCAGGCGAGCCGTGAGTTGGTCGCGTGGATTGAGCACCACTTCGCGGCCTTTCAGCACTTCTTCCAGCAACTGAATACTCTCGGTATTGCGGCGCAGGAAGGCATAGTTGGCGGCCAGCAGAAACGTGTACTTGGGCACAAAATCGGCGTAGTGCCCCCGGGGCCCGGCATACAGGGCTACGCGCAGCTGCTCCAGATACTCGATGGACTCGGGAAAGCGGCGGGTGCGGTAGAGCCCGTGCGCAATCATGTAGAGCAGGCTCAGCTGGTAGTAGCGGTGCGCCGCCGCAAAGCCGTGGCGCTTCTCCATCAGCTTGTAGCAGCGAATAACAAAGGGCGTGAAGGAAGCAAAGTCGCGGCGGACCAGCATGGCGCTGCGCGCAATCGACATGAGTCGGTAGAGCAAGGACGGCCGCCGGGCGAAGGCTTCCTGCAAATCGTATTCGCGCAGCACTTCCTGCATGATGCCGTCGAACGACTCGCCGGCGCGGCCCCGCACCCGTGCCTCGCGCAACCGCTGCCGAATGAGACTGTGGGCAATGCCGGCCCGCTCCTCTTCATCGGCAGCCTTCTTGTTCAGGTTGCGCCGCCGGATGATATCGGTCAGGTTTTCGGCGTACTCACTGTCGGCCTGGGCTATTTGCAGGTTATAAATAGTGTTGAGCAACTCATATTGCTCGTTGGTGTGGGCGAGCTTTTCCGCTTTGCGCAGCGTGAGCCAGGCCATGCGGGGCACGCCGGCCTCGAACAGATACTGAGCCAGCGTAAGCTGCCCGCGCACGGAGGAAGCAGCCGTAGGATCTTGCTGGCGCTGACGGAGCAGCAGAAAGTCGGTGATATGGCGCATCAGGCGCTTGCGTAGCGCATAGTAGGCCACCGTATTGGGCTCCTCGGGGTAGAGGCGGGCTACGAGCTCCTCGGTGTCATACTGTTTTTGGTGCAGCAACAGCTCGTAGAGGCGCGAGTCCATGCGGCCCTTCTGCTTCTTGCGCTGGCGCTGAATAAAACGACCGAAATCTTTTCGATCTTCCACTGAAAATGTGGCGAGGGTGGTACGCAGGTCATCCATGAGCTACGGCCAAGTTGTGAATAATTCTTTAAAGTCTAATATCACCGCTATTAAAAACCTGACTGTCAGTATTTTTTGGACTGATTCGGGGATTTTGCAAAGTCTTTTAAGTCGACAAACTGGCACACAGCTATAACTAGTAATGCTGCATCTTTCGACTACAAAGCGTCACTCTATTCCCCTACACCATGCTTCGTACTCTACTCCTGCTCGCTGGCTGCCTATGGGCATTCGCCGCTCAATCCCAGGATCTGCTCACCAAACAAAACGGCGAGGAACTCCAGGTCAAAGTTTTAGAAATCACGCCTACTGAGGTGCGCTACAAGCGCTTTGACTACCTGGATGGCCCCCTGATCACCGTGCGTAAGGCCGACGTATTTATGATTCGCTATGCCAACGGCACGAGGGAAGTACTGGGCGTGAAGGCGGCCTCGCCAGCTCTATCGGCCCCTGGTGCTGCACCGCTGCCCGGCCCGGTAGTGCCCGGCGACGAAGCCTCGGCGTATGATGAAGTGCATCTGGGCGGCCCGCGCATTGGCATCACCCTGCTCACGGGCGGCGTGGCCGATAAGGCCGATTCTGAATACAACATCAAGCCTTTTCTGACGCAGTTTGGCTGGCAGTTCGAAACGCGGATATTCCGCTTGCCCAATGGGACGGCGGGCTTGCTGGAAATCGTGCCGCTGATTGGGGGCCTGGAACAAAACAAGTTTATTCCGAGCCTGAATGCGCTGGTCGGTATCCGGGGGCCAAAGGGCTTCGAGTTTGGCCTGGGTCCCAATATTACGCCGGTGAGTGCCAGTGTAGCCCTGGCTGTGGGCACCAGCTTCCGCTCCAATGGCGTCAACTTCCCGGTAAACTTCGCCGTGGTACCCGGCAATGGTGGGGTGCGCTTCAGCCTGCTGTTCGGCTTCAATTCGCGGCGGAACTAGCTTTTCCGGCTCATCCTATACGTTCGTTCACTCTACTTTTCGCCATGCGCTACTTCTACTTCGTGTTCCTCTGCATGCTGACGCATCTGGTACAGGCCCAGCACGACACCATTCTGCGGACCGACGGTCGGGAAATAAAGGCCCGGGTGCTGACAATTGGGCCCAGTGCCATCAGTTACGTACCGCTCGATACGGCCACGACCGATACGTTGCGGCTAGCCTCGGCTCAGGTGTTTCTTATTCGCTACGCCAATGGGGCCCGAGAGCTGATTCGGCCGGCCCTGGCAACACAGCCAAAAGAGCTTTCGGCAGCCGAGGCCGGCAGCCGCGGCACCCAAGATGCCCGCCAGCACTTCAGGGCCTCCGGGGCATTCTGGGGCACCTATGGCACTACGGTTGCTTATGCGCCAATAGGTCTGGCGACTGGAATAGCTATTGCCCTCACCCCGCCCAAAGCAGCCAATCTGCGCGTGCCAGACGCTACATTACTGCAGAATCCGGAATACGTGCGCAGCTACGAGCGGCAGGCACAGCGCAAAAAGACCGGCAATGCAGCCGCCGGCTTCGGTGCTGGCATAGGCACGGTGCTAGTACTTGCCGTTGCCATTCTGACCGCATGGGATAATTAGAGGTGGGTTGCGGTAATAAACCCGTCATATTCTCGACAGTCAGTAAGCCTCATTTTGCCGCCAATAGGAGCAGGTTGCTCTACCACGAAGCCTTCAGTTGTATATTGCAGCTAATAACGTGGAATAATTTTTATGACGTTAGCATTAATAAATTGTAATTTACCTTATAACACGGCATCAACGATCTGCTTTCGCAGATAGGACTGCTTTTCCTATATGTCTATTGCCCCGGAAGAGTTGCGTAAGCTAGGCAACACTGCTTTATTAGACTTACCCAAAACAGCATTCTTCTGCTCGCGCCATTACCCTGCTAGTATAGAGCATTTTACGTATTTATGGGCGTTGGAGCAGCGGGCTCAACATCAATGCGTTTTATCTGGTTTCCATTCGCAGCTGGAGCAAACGGTGTTCCGCTACCTGCTGCAGGGGCCCGCTCAGCCTATTATCTATGCGCTGGCCCGGGGCATCCAGCCTAATATCCGAATGGAGTATGGCCCGGAGATAAAAGCCGGACAACTGCTGTTTATTACCCTTTTCGAAGTCGATACTATCACCACTTCCCAGGAAACGGTCGACATCCGCAATCTGCTGATAGCCGATCTGGCCGATCAGTTTTTCATTCCGTACGTAGCTCCCGACGGCAACCTGGCGCGGCTGCTGCAAGGTCTTTCTGCCCAGAGTAAGCCCGTGCTGACGCTCGACGTACCCGAAAACCAGGCGCTACTTCTACAGGGAGCCACTCTTTTTCAGCCCAGCGGTATTCTGGGCCGCCCCAGCCAGCACCAAAAGGCGTAGAGCAGCCCGTACCCAATCTGCGGGTTTGCCCGTAAACGGGAACTTCACGCATATTTTGCACCTGCTACTATGGCTTCGATTTCTTCTGTTTTGCCCACCTCCGGTCCTTCCCAGGGAATTCGGGCGCTGGCCCGCTTCGGCTTTGCCGCCAAAGGCACGGTCTATCTGACCATGGGTATTCTGGCGCTGCTGGCCGCTACCGGCTTGCAAGGCGGCAAAACGGCCGACAAGCAGCAAGCCGTCCAAACCATTCAGGACTTGCCAATGGGCCGCTTTCTGCTCGGCCTGATTGCCTTGGGCCTGGCAGGCTACGTCATCTGGCGCTTCACCCAGGCCCTGCGCGATACGGAAAACAAAGGCTCCGACGCGAAAGGCCTGGCCCGGCGCATCGGGTACGCGGGCAGTGGCGTGCTGTATGTTACTCTGGCCTTCTACGCGGGCAAATCGGCCTGGGAAAACACGTCCGTCAGCGCGGCGGGCAGTGGCGGCGACGCCAAACAGTCGATGGTGGCCACGCTGCTGGCGCAGCCGTTTGGGCAGTGGCTGGTAGGCGCGCTGGCGCTGGCTATTATTGGCACGGGCCTCTACCAGATCTGGCATGCCTATTCCGGCAAGTTTGCCAAGCACGTAAACGCCAGCAGCTTATCAACCCAGCAGCAGCAGGCTGTTTTCCGGACGGGCCAGGTAGGCTACACGGCCCGGGGCATTGTAATGGCTATTATCGGGTACTTCTTCCTGCGGGCAGCTCTGCACGCCAATGCGCGCGAAGTTGCGGATACCGAAGGTGCTTTCGACCTGCTTGGTGCCATGGGCCCGGCTGTGCTAGGCATCGTAGCGCTCGGCCTCATGGCATACGGCGTCTACATGCTGGTGCAGGCACGCTACCCGGTACTGAATGGCGTGTAGGCCGCTCCGGATTGCACCATACAAAAGGTCTCGCCTTGCAGCGAGACCTTTTGGCTTTAGGCAGGACCAGCAACGTAGTCGCTGAGGTACTGGTAGCGCTCTGCCAGCTGGCCGCCGCTGGCAATAGTTGCCCGCTCGATAACAGCATCGGCATCGGCGCTGAGCAAGTGGGGAAACACCGTATCGAGCAGCTGGCGGCCAAAGTCGCGGGAGGCATTGCGCGGCAGCTCGCAGGGCAGGTTATCGACGGCCATTACCGTGATATTATCGGGCCCGGAGCATGCCTCCTCCAGACCGCCGGTGTGCGGGTTGTAGTCGAACAGCGGCTGCTGAATGGTCGTGCTTCGCTTCGTACACGGGATAGAGCCGTCCACGTCGCACGTAACATCGGCAATAGTATTGATACGAAAGCCGAGCTGACGCGTATCGGCTTCCGCAAACAGCTTCGGGGCCGTTGGGTGCCAATAGGCGCAGGCAATGAGCAGATCGGTGACGGGCAGAAACTTGTCGAACGTACTCTTATACAGGTGTGGGTTGCGGTGAAAATCGGGCGTGTCCCACACCCGGCCGTCGATGCGGGCATTGTAGTCGCTGCTACGGAGCTGGGCATACACGGGCTCCGCAAAATCCAGATACAGAAAGTCGTACACGCTCACCTGCCGAATGCCCATGCGGTCCAGCACTTCCAAGGCCCCCTGCGCCACGCGGCCCGAGCCGGTCACGGCCATTTTGATGGGTGGCAATGCCCGCACCTTGAAGAACTCCTCCTGCATGTCGTCCATATCCAGGCACTGGTAAGCGGGCTTCAGCTTGTAGAGGTCGTGCTTGAGGCCGTAAGTCAGCAGGCCGTTGTAAGCCCCCACGATGCCAGCGTAGCGCCCGAAGGCCACGATTCGCTCCCCGTTGCCGTTGGTCAGCATCTCGTAGTCGATCAGGGTGATGTTCTGCCGCACTACCGCCTGCAACAGGGCACGGTTGGCCGGCTGTTTTTTAACTGTATGAGAGAAAAACAGGTACGTTTTTTCATTAATCAACTGGCTTACAGGTACCTCCTTTACACCAAGCAGAATATCACAGTCGGCTACGTCGGCCCGCACCTCGATACCCAAGTCGCGGTATTCCTGGTCGGAGTAGCTGCGGCCGGCACTTTCCTGCACCACCACGGTCAGGCCCGGAAATGTGCTCTGGGCTTCCACGCACTTTTTGGGCGTAAGCGGCACACGCTTATCGGGCGGATTTTTGCCTTCGCGAAGAATGCCGAGGGTAACTTTTCGCATGGGTTTCGGGTTGGGTGGTAACACGTTGAGTAGGGCTGGGATTCCGGGCAAAACTACACCTTTGGCCGTAAGGCTGCCTCACCTTTTCGTCTTACCTTTGTGGGCCCCACTCTCCCACCGGGCTTTTCTACCGCCATTTCTAGCTCTTTTCTATGATTCTGAAAACCAAGCCCGCCGATGTATTCCTGGACCGCCACAATGGTCCGGATGCCGAAACCGTGGCCGCAATGCTCCGCACTATCGGCGTGGACTCGGTCGAGCAGCTCATCGACGAAACCGTGCCCGCCGCCATCCGGCTCAAGCGCGAGTTGAACCTGCCCGCTGCCCTCACGGAGCGGGCTTTTTTGGCGAAGTTCAAGCAGATTGCCGGCAAGAATAAGATCTTCAAAAACTATATCGGCCTGGGCTACCACGACACCCAGATGCCGGCCGTAATCCAGCGCAACATTCTGGAAAACCCAGGTTGGTACACGGCCTACACCCCCTACCAGGCCGAAATTGCCCAGGGCCGCCTCGAAGCCCTGATCAACTACCAGACGATGGTAATTGACCTCACGGGCCTCGAAATTGCCAATGCCTCCCTGCTCGACGAAGGCACCGCCGCCGCCGAGACCATGCACATGTTTCACAGCCAAAGCAAGAAGAAAAACGCAAACCGCTTTTTCGTCTCGGAGCTCGTGCTGCCCCAGACTATCGACCTGGTACGTACCCGCGCTACGCCGCTCGGCATCGAGCTGGTAGTAGGCGACCACCGCACGGCTGACCTCACGGACGAAACGCTGTTTGGCGTGCTGCTGCAATATCCCGCCGCCGATGGGCAGGTTTTCGATTACACTGCCTTCATCAGCCAAGCCCACGACAATGGGCTGTTCGTAACGGTAGCCGCCGACTTGCTGTCCCTTACGCTACTCACCCCGCCCGGCGAAATGGGCGCGGATGCCTGCGTGGGCAACTCTCAGCGCTTCGGCGTACCGATGGGCTATGGCGGCCCGCACGCCGGCTTCCTGGCCACGAAAGATGCCTTCAAGCGCGTGATTCCTGGCCGTATTATCGGCCAGAGCATTGATGCAGCCGGCAACAAAGCCTTCCGCATGGCGCTACAGACCCGTGAGCAGCACATCCGCCGCGAAAAAGCAACGAGCAACATCTGCACGGCGCAGGTACTGCTATCGGTGCTGGCGGGCATGTATGCCGTGTATCATGGGCCGCAGCGCATCCGCCAGTTTGCCTCCAACATTCATGCCCTGACCCAGCTACTCGAGAAGGAGCTGACCGCTTTGGGTGCCGAGCAGGTGAACGAATTCTACTTCGACACGCTGAACATTCGCCTGGAAAGCGCCGAGCTCCAGCAGGCGGTGAAGAAAGAAGCGGAGGCGGCCAACATCAACTTCCGTTTCTTCGACACGACCAGCGTAGGCATCTCGCTCAACCAAAACACCGAGGCCTCCGATGTAGCCGACGTTGTAGCCATTTTCGCCAAAGTGCTGGGCAAGTCGGCCAACAGCGCGGTGGAAATTCCGGCGCAAGTAGAGCTGACGTGGCCCGCCGCCCTGGTGCGCCAAAGCGACTATCTCACGCACCCCATCTTCAACTCGCACCACGCCGAGCACGAGATGCTGCGCTACATGAAGCAGCTCGAAAACAAGGATTTGAGCCTGGCTCATTCCATGATTGCGCTCGGCTCGTGCACGATGAAGCTCAACGCCACTGCCGAAATGATTCCGGTGACGTGGCCCGAAATCGGCAGCTTGCACCCCTTCGCGCCGCGCGAGCAAGCCCAGGGCTACCAGCAGATTTTTGAGGACCTCGAAGCGTGGCTGTGCGAAGTAACCCGCTTCGATGCTGTGAGCCTGCAGCCCAACTCAGGCGCGCAGGGCGAGTACGCGGGCTTGCTCGTCATTCGGGCTTACCACGAAGGCAGCGGCCAAGGCCACCGCAACATCGCCCTGATTCCGGCCTCGGCCCACGGCACCAACCCCGCTTCGGCCGTGATGGCTGGCATGCAGGTAGTGGTGGTAAAGAGCACCGAAGACGGCAATATCGACGTGGCCGACCTCAGGGCGAAGGCCGAGCAGCATTCGGCTAATCTGTCGTGCCTGATGGTGACTTACCCCAGCACGCACGGCGTGTACGAGGAAACCATCATTGATATCTGCGCCACGATTCACCAGCACGGGGGCCGTGTGTACATGGACGGCGCCAACATGAACGCTCAGGTGGGTCTCACTTCGCCTGCTACCATCGGAGCCGACGTATGCCACCTGAACCTGCACAAGACCTTCTGCATTCCGCATGGCGGCGGCGGGCCCGGCGTGGGCCCGATTGGCGTAGTAGCCGACCTGGCTCCTTATCTGCCCGGCCACGTAGTGGTACAAGTAGACCACGAAAAAGCCACTGGTGCCGTGTCTTCGGCTCCGTGGGGCTCGGCCAGCATCCTGCCCATCTCCTACGCCTACATCTCGATGATGGGCGGCGAGGGCCTGAAAGCTGCCACCCAAATAGCTATTCTAAACGCCAACTACATCAAGGCTCGCCTCGAAGAGCACTACCCCGTGCTGTACACGGGCACGAATGGTCGGTGCGCCCACGAAATGATTCTGGATTGCCGCCAGTTCAAGAAGGCCGGCATTGAGGTAGAAGATATTGCCAAGCGCTTGATGGACTACGGTTTCCATGCGCCTACGGTATCATTCCCGGTAGCGGGCACCTTGATGATTGAGCCCACCGAAAGCGAAAGCAAGGAAGAGTTGGACCGTTTCTGCGAAGCCATGATTCTGATCCGGCAGGAAGTGCGGGAAGTGGAAGAAGGCCGCGCCGATGCAAAAGACAACCTGCTGAAGCACGCTCCGCACACCGCCGCTACGGTGCTTACCCACGACTGGACGCGCCCTTACACCCGTGAGCAGGCTGTGTATCCCACCGAGTACGCCCGCATGTTCAAGTTCTGGCCCACCGTCAGCCGCATCGACTCCGCCTACGGCGACCGGAACCTGATCTGCTCTTGCACCTCCACTGAGGAGTACGCCGACCAGGAAGAGCGGCTAGTAGCGACCGATAAAGGTCCATCGTACTAACATCATTTCGCTCCATAAAAAGAGCCGCTCCGGAAGGAGCGGCTCTTTTTTGTTAAGTAACTTTTACTGTACTGGGTTCGTTGCACCCACTTAGCGCTGCGGAAAGCACGTGCGGTACATAAACCCGGTCAAGGGTTTACCGTCCTTGGTTACCCGGGCCTTCACGAAGTAGGCATCGACGGTATCCATTACCTGCACTTCCATACCAGAGCCAACAGTCGTTAGTTGGGCCGACTGCTTGCTCATACCATCGTACAAAATGCATTCTACCACGGTATTATAGGCAACAGGAGTGCGGTTGGCGCGCGAAGTAGTGGAAGTCTCGCTGGCAGTGCTGCAAGAAGCAAGCATTGCCAGCGTAAAAACGTGGAGTATGCGTTTGGTCATAAGGTGGCGTTAGGCGGGTTAAGATAGAGGTATTTCAAGGCTAAAGAGAGTTTTTGCGTAAAATTTTCTACTTGGAACATGCTGCTATTCTAGTATTTGGGAACGTTGGCCTAGCTGTAAACGTTAAAATCGCAAACCTGAAAAGTGCTTTTTTGGCCCTCTTTACTCGGCTGAATAACGTGCTGAGGGTATTCCCTTAACTATCTGATAAACCACCGATGAACCGTATATCCCGCTTCTTTGCCCGCCCGGTTGCTTTGGCTGCCGTGGGCTTTTCGTTGCTGCTGGGTGCTACCAGCTGCGCCATGACTTCCCGCGTAGGCGTCACTTCCGACTTCGACCATTCCGTTAACTTCCGCGCTTTCAAAACGTGGGCTTGGTATCCGCAGCAGCCAACCGATAGCGAAGGTGGTCCGGCTGAGGGCTACCAGTCCTTTCTCGATACGCGCCTGCGCACGGCTGTGGAGTCGGAGATGGTGAAGAAAGGCCTTACCCGGGTTGATAAAAACCCCGATGTCTATGTTGCCTACAGTGCTAAAGTGGAAGACAAACAGCGCTCCAATGCCGGTTATGGCTCGCCTTTCGGCTATCCATATTATGGTTATGGCTATGGCGCTTTCGGCCGGGGCGCTTACCAGCCCATCACCGACTACAAAGCGGGCACCGTCATCATCGACTTGGTCGATGCCAAGCGTAAGCAACTGGCGTGGCGCGGTTTCGGCGAGGCTCAAATTGACCAGCAAACCATTTCCGAGCAGGAAGCCTACCGTATCGTAGGCAGCGTACTCGGCTCTTACCCGCCTACCGACACTCAGGCGAAGCGCTAAAGCAAGTGCAATGGCCAACAAAAAGGCGACTTCCTCTCGGGAGTCGCCTTTTTGCCTTTTAGTAGTAAGCCGCTTAGATCGGTACGTTCACATGCCGCTCGGCGTGGTAGCTACTGCGCACCAGCGGACCGGATTCTACATACTTCAGCCCCCGGCGCAATCCTTCTTCCCGATAATGAGCAAAAACATCCGGATGAATGAATTCTGCAACTTCCAAATGGCGCTTTGTGGGCTGTAGGTACTGGCCCAGCGTGAGGATATCGAGGCCATTGGCAACGAGGTCATCCATGGCCTGATACATTTCATCCTGCTTCTCGCCCAAGCCCAGCATAATCCCTGACTTTGTGCGCTTACCGGCGTCCTTGGTCCGGCGGATTTGCTCCAGGCTCCGGTCGTATTTGGCCTGGGGCCGCACCAAACGGTAAAGGCTGCCCACAGTTTCGATGTTGTGCGACACTACCTCCTGGCCCCCGGCAATCATGGTATCTAAGGCGGCCCAGTTGGCTTTTACGTCCGGTATCAGAGTTTCGATGGTCGTTTCGGGGCTGAGCTGTTTTACCTGCACCACCGTTTCGTACCAGATGCTGGCACCCCGGTCTTTCAGCTCATCCCGGTTCACGCTCGTAAGCACGGCATGCTTCACACCCATCAGCTGAATGGCTTCGGCTACGCGGCGGGGCTCGTCGGTGTCGTACTCATTGGGGCGGCCAGTGGCGACGGCGCAAAAGGAGCAGGACCGGGTACATACATTGCCCAGAATCATGAAGGTAGCGGTGCCGGCCCCCCAGCATTCGCCCATGTTGGGGCAGTTTCCACTCTCGCAGATAGTATGCAGCTTGTGCTCCTCCACCAAGCGGCGTACTTTGGCATATTCAGGGCCTACCGGTAGCTTCACGCGTAGCCAATCAGGCTTGCGCGGCTTAGCAGGTAAGGCCGGAGTAGCCATGCCGGGCTGAATGATAGGCAAAGTCAACAACAATTCATCCATACTACAAAGGTAGTAGTCAGTTAGCAGTTATGAATACCATCCGAGGCGGATGGCTAAAAAACCAAGGACTTCTCAGGCGTCGGAGTACAAACACTCAAACGGCCGAAAAGTCCCTGTTATTCGCCCTGAAGCGCGACTACGAATGGCCTTAGCTTCGATGGCCGATATAGAGCGTCAGATATACCGAGGGGTAGAAGTTGGTATTCAGCGTGCCGTCGCTGATGTTTTGAGCGCGCAAAATGGTGATGTTCTTCGGGTAGAGCTCGAACATAAAGCCTGTTTCGATACCCGCTACGGCATCCCGATAACGACCATACTCGAAGCTCAAAGCGCCCCGGATGTGGGCCCCAAACTTAGCCTGGGTCTGGCTGGCACCCGAAAAAATTGGTGCCCGGTCAACGATCCGGGCCTCCGAAGAATTGACCGACGGGTTATACTGCTCGCTACGAATGTCCTCCTGCACGGGGCGGCCGCCACCGTTTTCCAGAATCGTGTAGTCGTAGTAGATGTAATAAGGCATCAGCAGCGCAATGGATGGCCCTCCGCCAAGCAGCGCGTTTACCTGCACGCCCGATTCGGGTGCTTTGCGGAAAATCACGCGCTGCACCCCAAAGGAAGGCCGCACGACAAACATATAGTTCGACTTGCCATACACGTAAGAGCCGCCAGTGTTGGGATTCAGATGGCGCTGCTCCTTGGGGTGCTTCACCTCCACGCCTTCAATGCCCCAGAAGCGGGACCATTTCTCGTCCAGTACCCGCGTAGAGCGCACGGCGACTCCCCCGATAAGTCCGCCGCGGGTATTGAAGTTAACGCCGTACGTAAACTCCTTGCGGTAGGAGGGCTCATCGGAGCTTTGGGCCTGGGCCTGAGAAGACGCCCCAAGTAAGGCCAGCAGACTGAAACCAAATGTATAGAGGTTACGCACGGGAGGCACAGGAGCTAGAAATGGGAGAATAAAGCGCGAATAAGGCAGTGGCGGGGCCATACCACCTAAAGTACGTAAATTTGCGAGCATTGTATTGCCAACTTTCTGACTATGAGCACCGCTACTGCCCACTACCTTGGAAACCTCCGGACCGAAGCTATTCATAGCGCTTCGGGCACCACTATTTTCACCGATGCTCCCGTCGATAACCACGGTAAGGGAGAATCATTTTCCCCCACCGACTTGGTCAGTACGGCCCTGGGCACGTGCATGATGACCATTATGGGCATCGTAGCCGAGCGGCACCACCTGAATCTGACGGGTGTGAGTTTCGAAGTGAGTAAGCATATGATGGCAGAGCCACGGCGCATTGCTCAAATTGACGTACACTTTCGGCTGCCAGCGGTGCTGATTACCAAAGACCGTACACTACTCGAAAATGCCGCCCGTACCTGTCCGGTAGCTATCAGTCTGAACCCTGAAATACGGCAGCAGGTTCAGTTTTCATACGACTTGTAAACTCTGTTTTGCCCGAAGCCGGACGTGCCACAAGCGCCTTTGCTGTAACGGCAACAGGCAGCGCGCCACGCCCGGATTTTCGTTTGGGCATACGGTGCAGTTACGTTATTTGACTCTTCACATCGCTCAACCGGATGCTCATGTGCGAGGCATCGAACCGGCACTCACCATCCTGAATCAGCAATAGCTGGGGAGACTCGTGGCGTATGCTGAACTTGGTAGCTATTTCGGCCGAAATGGGCCGATAGCGCAGCAGATCGAGGTAATAAATCTTCACGTCGGCCAAGTTAGCTTCGGGCCACTGGCGTTCCAGCTTGCTTTTGGCGGCGGCGCTGATGGAGCAGCTCGTGCTGTGCTTGAAGATAAGCACAGGGTGCTCATGCGACTCCCGCACGATGTCGGTGAGCTGTTCGGTTTCGGTGAGGGGCTGCCAGGGAGTACTCATATGGTTATTCTTTCGTCGCTTTTTTCTTTTTGCGCAGGCCTAGTCCTAGGTGTTGCGGTTCGCTCACGCGGGGCAGGCCGGCATTGTCGAACTTATAACTCTGCCGGCCATCATTAGGTTGCTGCGGTGTGCCTGGTTCGCCGCGCTGCAGCGCCGTTTTGTTTACTGCTAGATGCGACTCTTTGTATTCGGCCTTCACCTTGTGCGCATCGCGCAAGGCCCGCCGGTTTTCGGCACGCTGCCGCGCCGGATACATATCCTCCAGCTGCGCCGAGGCCGTGGTGCTCACTCCTACCAATAACCCAGCAACGATCCAGACTACACGCATACAACTCGGGATAAAAGAATGCTTGACTACTTAGATGGATAAGTGGACGAAGAGGCAGTGCTCAGGCCCGATTTTATACGCAAAAAGTGTAGAATGTGGTGGTTAGAAGGGCAGTGGAAATCCAAAAATTGTCCGCTGGCCTACTTTCTTCTTCAACCTCCGACTCTTGTACTTGGGCTTTTTCAGCATATCGTGCTTATCGTAGCGGTTCTTTATCGGCTTGGCTTCGGTGGCCACATCCAGGCTTCTCCCATCGGCAGCCTCATTGTCCACCTTTTTTGCCTTCGTTACCTTCGGCCGAGGTGGGCCGGTTGGGTTAGGAATGCGGTAAGGATGACAGGTGACGGACAGCAGACAGCTGAGCAGCCCCAGTGCTAATAGCCGACGCAACCCGCGAAAAAGAAAGAAAGTCATAAGGCGGCAGAAATCAGGCCGAAGCGGAGGAATTAGCCTACAAGATACTGAGCCGCACGGACTCCGGCCACGGAAAGTGCCGGAGTCCGGAGCAAACTTAGTAGGCCAGCAGCTTTTCGACCCGCTCGCGCAGGCGCTGCTGGGGCAGGAAAGATTTTTCTAAAGGGGGCGCAAATGGAATAGCCGTATCGAGGGAAGCCACGCGCTGCACGGGTCCATCGAGGTGTTCGAAGCAATGCTCACCAATCCAGGCCGCTATTTCGCCGCCGAGGCCGCCGGTGAGCGTATCCTCGTGAAAGAGGATGATGCGGCCGGTTTTGATAACCGTTTGGCGCACTGCTTCCTCATCCCAGGGCAACAGCGTGCGCAAGTCGAGAATATCGCAGTTCAGGTTCAGCTCTTCAGCCAAAGCCGTAGCCCAGTGCACACCGGCTCCGTAGGTAATGATGCTTAGGTCGTCGCCCTGGCGGGCCAACGCGGCCTTGCCGATGGGCGTGGTGTAGTAGGCGTCCGGCACTGGCCCGCTGATGGAGCGGTAGAGCATTTTGTGCTCGAAATAAATCACCGGGTTGGGATCTTCAATGGCCGCATTGAGCAGACCTTTGGCATCGTGCGGATTAGACGGAAATACCACTTTCAGGCCCGGCGTGTGCGTAAACCAAGCCTCGTTGCTCTGGGAGTGAAACGGCCCGGCCGCCGACCCGGCCCCGGTGGGCATCCGCACCACCACATCGGCGTTCTGGCCCCAGCGGTAGTGGCTTTTGGCCAGGTTATTTACAATCTGGTTGAAGCCGCAGGTCACGAAATCGGCGAACTGCATCTCTACCATCGCCTTTTGCTTTTTGATGCTCAGCCCCAGTGCCGCACCCACGATGGCCGACTCGCACAACGGCGTGTTGCGCACCCGCCCTTTGCCAAACTGTGCCACGAAGCCGTCGGTGACCTTGAATACGCCACCGTAGTCGGCAATATCCTGGCCCATGAGCACCAGCTCGGGGTAGCGCTCCATGCTCTGCCGCAGGCCATCGGAAATAGCATCGACGTAGCGCTTGTCGGTGGTGGGGCCGTCGGCGGGCGGGTTCTGCTCCGGCGCTTCGAAGGGCTGATACATGTCGGCCACTTCTTCCTCCACGCTGGCCGTGGGCATGGGAGTGGCGTCGGCTACGCGCAGGCCTTCCTCAATTTCGCGCTTAATGGTTTCGCGGAAGCGCATGCGGGCTTCTTCGTCCAGGATTCCTTCGGCCAGCAGCCATTTTTCGTAGTTCTCGACCGGATCTTTCTGCGCCCATTCCTCAAATAGCTCCTGGGGCACATATTTCGTTCCCGACGCTTCTTCGTGACCGCGCATCCGGAAAGTCAGGGCTTCCACCAGCACCGGGCGCGGGTTGTGGCGCAGGTCTTCGGCCAGCCGACTGATGGTATCATACACCTCCAGCACGTTGTTGCCGTCTATCTGTACGGCTTCCATGCCGTAGGCGGGGCCTTTATCGACGAAATAGTTGAACCGAAACTGCTCCCGGCTGGGCGTGCTCAGGCCGTAGCCGTTGTTTTCGATAACGAAGATGACGGGCAGCTGCCACACAGCCGCCACGTTCAGGGCTTCGTGAAAGTCGCCTTCGGAGGCCCCGCCATCGCCGCTGTAGGTGAGCGTGACGCGCGGCGTTTTTGCCAGCACATCGGCCAAAGCAATGCCATCGGCCACGGCCAGCTGCGGCCCCAGGTGCGAAATCATGCCCACGATGTGGTGCTCATTGGTGCCGAAGTGAAAGCTTCGGTCGCGGCCTTTGGTGAAGCCGGTTGTTTTACCCTGCCACTGCGCAAAAAGCCGGTCGAGCGGAATGTTGCGACCCGTGAAGACACCCAGGTTGCGGTGCAGGGGCAAAATATACTCGTCCGGTTGCAGCGCCAGGGTGCTGCCCACCGAAATGGCTTCCTGCCCGATTCCCGAAAACCACTTGCTGACTTTGCCCTGCCGGAGCAGAATGAGCATTTTTTCCTCAATCATGCGCGGCTTGAGCAAGCCTTGGTAGAGGTGAAGCAGGATATCGTTGGAGTAGTCTTTCCGGTCGAAGTTCATAGCGGAGAAAGGGAGGGTGGGTAGTAGGCGGGGTAAAAGTACAGGTTTGGGCGAAAGGAAAATTATGGCGGAGCGCAACGCACGCCAACAGGCCTCAGCCGTTGGTTTAAACGATGTTTACCTTGTCCCGCACTCTGTCTCTTTATAGTACCGTGAGCTACCCAAACGCCGGGATAAGCTGCCGCGAGGTGCCCGAACAGCTTGGTGGCCGCCACGCCTCTTGTTCAGGCAGCCCACGCGTACTCGAACCCAGTGCGCATTTCCCGGGTTATCAATCTTTAGCTCCTCCTAGTATATTGCTTCATGATTCACTTCGAAGAATTCACTCTTACTAATGGCCTGCGCTGCATTGTGCACGAGGATCCGACGACACCCATTGCCGTTCTGAACGTGCTCTACAACGTCGGCTCGTGCGACGAAGACATGGCCCACACCGGTTTCGCGCATCTATTTGAACACCTTATGTTTTCGGGCTCGGTCAATATTCCGAGCTACGACGAGCCGCTGCAATACGTAGGCGGCGAAAACAACGCCTTTACGTCGCCCGACATCACCAACTATTACCTCACGCTACCGGCGGCCAATATCGAAACGGGCTTCTGGCTGGAATCGGACCGGATGCTGGGCCTGGCCTTCTCGGAAAACGGGCTCGAAGTGCAGCGTAAAGTAGTGGTCGAGGAGTTTAAGCAGAACTACCTCAACCAGCCCTACGGCGACGTGTGGCTCAAGCTCCGCCCCCTTGCCTACCACACCCACCCGTACCAGTGGCCCACCATTGGCAAGGAAATCAGCCATATCGAAAATGCCGTTATGGACGATGTGCGGGCATTTTTCAGCAAGCACTACTCGCCCACCAATGCTGTGCTGGTAGTGGCCGGAGCCGTGACGGTGGCCGAGGCGCGCCGCTTGGCAGAAAAATGGTTTGAGCCCATTCCGGCCGGCCAGCCCTACCGGCGGCAGCTTCCCGCCGAGCCGCGCCAAACGGCTCCTCGCCGGCTCGATATAACGGCCGATGTGCCCGCCAACGCCTTCTACAAAGTATACCACATGCCCGCCCGGCCCGATGACACCTACTACACCGCCGACTTGCTGAGCGACGTGCTGGGCCGGGGAAAATCGTCGCGCCTGTACCAGCGCCTCGTGAAAGATACTCCGCTGTTCAATTCGATATCGGCATCCTGCACGGGCTCTCTCGAACCAGGTCTGCTTGTCATCAGCGGGCGCCTCAACAAAGGAGTGCTCATGGAAGCAGCCGATGCGGCCGTGGAGGCAGTAGTAGCCGAGCTACGGCAGAGCCTGGTACCGACGGAAGAGTTGGAAAAAGTGAAGAACCAAGCCGAAACCAGCATTGTGTTCGAAGAAATTGAGCTGCTCAATCGGGCAATGAAACTGGCCTACTGCAAGCTCCTCGGCGACACGAATCTGGCCAACCAGGAAAGCGCCCAAGTGCAGGCGGTCACTTCGGAAGGCCTGCTGGCTATGGCCCAGGATATTTTGCGACCCGAAAACAGCAGCACGCTTTATTACCGCGCCCAGGCCACTGTGGCGGCCCCGGAAGTAGCTGATCTTGCCGCTAAGCAATAAGCCTCACGTATTGCGGACACAAAAAAGCCCAACCGATAGACGGTTGGGCTTTTTTATGGCTGTATTTTTTGAAGCCGATTACCAGCCGCTACCGCCGGAAGAACCCCAGCCGGTATCAGCTTTTTTGGTGGGAGCAGCGGCTTTCTTAACGGGAGCAGCAGCCTTCTTGGCAGCCGGCGCGGCACCAGCGCTGCTCACTTTTTTAGAAGCCGAAGCCGAGGCGGACTTGCTGGCTGGAGCAGCCATTGGAGCGGCCACCTCGGTTGTGGTTACAGCGGGTTCGGCGGTGGCTGGTGCGACGGTTTCCGTCATAGGTGCCGGGGCCACAGCGGACGTATTCACGCTCACATTGCGCTTGATATAAGGAGCCAAAGGCCGTCCGCGGTAATCCATCCGAACCCGGTGCGACGGAGCGGCTGTGAAGCCGGGCGCCACGGCGAAGCCGTTGGACTGCACGTTGGATTCAGCGGCGCCGGCGGCGGGCGCAGCGAAACCGCTGCTGGCAGCCGGCTCTACAGCTACTGGGGCGGGCTGAGGTTCAGCAACGGGCGCAGCGGCAGCTGGCTTTTTAGCCGATTTCGAGCGGCTTTGCTGGGCTAGTGCGTTCGAGGTGCTCAATACGGCAACCAGCAAAAGGCACGAAAAAACGGGACGTAGCATAGCGAGAGAACAAGTGGCAGAGAAAATTTTACTTTCCCCTACTACGAAAAAACAAAAGGATTTGTGCCTGAAAGGACAAAAATATCTACTCTTCTCGTAACTATTGGAGTAGAGCCGATATTTAGTTTATCGACGCTTGCGCCCTGGGGCCGACGCGGGAGGCGCGGGAGGCGTTTGGCCCGAAGAAATAGTAGAGCTAGTGGAAGCAGGCTTCGCCACTTTTTTCTTGAGTGGGCGGCCCATGTAATCCGTACTCGGTGGCGTGGGCATATTGATGCGCATACCAGGCGCCAGCCGCTGGCGGTCCTCGTCGCTGTAGCGGCGCGCCGTTGCGGTGCGGGCCACCGCGCGCGAACGAGCCGGAGCAGCCTTTTTGTGGTAGCCGCTGGCGCGCTTGGTCTGCGCCTGTGTTGCCCCGGCGGGCACCATCACCAGCATTAGCAGCCAGAAGATGAAACGAGAGTACCGCATAAGAAACCCGAAAAAAGGTGGAACACACTCTGGTTTCTCATACGGTACTCTACGATTTTCGGCGAAGCGCTTATTGCGCCGAGTTAGCCACTGTAGCTACCGACGACGCCTTAGCAATCTTGGCCGCAACTTTGGCATCCTGGCGCTTGGCTTTGCGCACCGGACGGCCCCAGTAATCGGTACTGACACCTCTGTAAGGAGCGGTATTCATGCCGGGGGCAATCATCACGCCCGAAGACTGCATCATGGGGTCGGTGCTGCCATCCGCCACCGCCACCGCTTGGGCGGCTGATGCGGTAGTAAGGTTGTTTTTTGCTTTTTTCTTGAGCGGCCGGCCCCAATAATCAGTGCTAGGCTTATTGTGCAGGCTTAGGCTAATGCCGGGGGCACTGCTCCAGCCCATGTTGTAGCCCACAGGATCAGCAGCCGGCACCTCTGTTTTCTCTACCGCCATCGTAGGTGCCCCCATCGTCCAGGGGTCCAGTACGGGCTGCGACCAGTCGGCAGCGGGAGCCACCGACGTGTTTTGGGACTGCGCCTGGGCCGAAGCGGCACTTACAACGAAGAAGAAAAAAGCCAAAGACAGGAAACGGTTCATAAATTCAGGGAAGACGGAGGAGTGAAAGATAGACCGGGCGCATAGCCCTTACCGTAGCGTATGACTCGAACGGGTGGCGCCCCGCGTCCGGTCTTCAGTGCCGCTTATATCAGTCGTTTTGCAGCAATCGTACCAAGTATTTTTCGGGGCCTTCCTCACTCCTGCCCTAGCCGACAGCTGACGCGTAGGGTTTGCGCCGGAAGCGTACCTTTGTCGGACTATGCAGGACCAAATCCACCGCCTCCGCGCCGAAATAGAAGCCTACGACCTTACCGCTCCCGATAAGCTGGAGCAGTTCCGCATCGCCTTCACCGGGCGCAAAGGACAACTGGCCGATTTGTTCGATCTTCTCAAAACGGTGCCGCAGGACCAACGCCGCGCCGTTGGCCAGGAGCTAAACCAGTTGAAACAACTGGCTCTCGATAAATTCACGCAGCGCCAGCAGGAGGTGGAAGCGGCCACGCAAAATGCCCCCGCCGATCCTACTTTCGACTACACGCTGCCTGTGGTGCCCAACACGCTGGGCACACGGCATCCGCTGAGCCTAGTGCGCGAAGAGATGGTCCGAATTTTCTCCCGCATTGGCTTTAACGTCGCCGAAGGGCCAGAAATTGAGGATGACTGGCACAACTTCACGGCGCTGAATTTCCCCGAAAATCACCCGGCCCGCGACATGCAGGACACGTTCTTCGTAACCCGCAACTCCGCCAACCCTACCCACGACGCCCTGCTACGCACGCACACCAGCACTGTGCAGGTGCGCGTAATGGAAAGCCAACAGCCGCCCATCCGTAGTATTATGCCGGGCCGCGTGTACCGCAACGAGGCTATTTCAGCGCGGGCTCACATGATGTTTCATCAGGTGGAAGGTATCTTCATTGATGAAGGCGTTAGCTTCGCCGATCTGAAGCAAACCGTCTATTACTTCGTCCAGGAAATGTTCGGGCAGGATATTCATATCCGGTTTCGGCCGTCTTTTTTTCCCTTCACCGAGCCGAGCGCTGAAATTGACATTACCTGCCTAATTTGTAAAGGCAAGGGCTGCAACATCTGTAAGCAGAGCGGGTGGGTGGAGATTGGTGGTTGCGGCATGGTCGACCCCAACGTGCTCCAGCAATCGGGTATCGACCCGGAACGTTACTCGGGCTATGCTTGGGGCATGGGCATTGAGCGCATCACGATGCTCAAATATCAGATTAAAGACCTGCGCCTCTTCACCGAGAATGACTTGCGGTTCCTACGGCAATTTGAAGGCGTACAATAATACGGTGCTACGACCGTGTACTATTACCAAGTGGTTGCTGTGGAACAAGAACCCTGTTGCGGCGCGTTCTACCGCCACTTCAATGGTGTTGTGTTAGTATGCAACATGTAATCCCTCAAGCCAAACCTTTTATGTTTCCATCTGGCTGCCCACGTACGTTTCTTATTTGGTCGGCTCTGGTAGCGTGCGCAGCCATTAGTAGCTGCGGAGCTAGTTCCGAAGCTCAGCCCCAAATTCCCCTTACCTCCTTTAATGAGGTGCTGTATCTCACCGATCAGCAGAATAGCGCACTGCGCTTCGACAACGGGGCCGTATATCATGCAGGAGGCGTCAATGGCTTGATTGTGGTGCGGCAGAACGCCAGTACTTATCTGGCTTTCGAGCGAACGTGCACGTATCAGTCGCTTGACACCTGTGCCCGAGTCAAAATCTCGCCGTTCGTGCAGTTGGTCGACCCCTGCTGCAAGTCGCAGTTCTCTTTTCAAGGGCAGGTATCGGGTGGCCCTGCCAACTTACCCTTACGTCGGTACGCCACAGCCCTCTCCGGTAACATTCTGACAATCACTAATTAACTGATTTTATACAAATATTTTCAGTGAAAGGCTTGCAACATCCAACCTGCTAGTCTAATATTGCACCCGCAACGATAGATAATCGTGGCCATAACCGCTTCCTTAGCTCAGCCGGTTAGAGCATCTGACTGTTAATCAGAGGGTCCCTGGTTCGAGCCCAGGAGGGAGCGCCAATGCTTAAAATGCCCGCCCTAACCGGCGGGCATTTTTTCGTTTATGCCTTTTCGGGGCTATTCGAGGGGTTTCGGAGCGGGTGAAGTGCTTGGAAATTTGATTTTATTCGATTAGTTTGGTTGTAAACCGGGACATAAACCGGGAACTAAACCGGGACATAATCGAAAAACCATGCTGCGCCCCACCACTTACAAGAAGAAAATCAGCGTGCGGCTGTACCCGCGGCTGGCGGCTACCAACCAGAACGGGTTCTGCCCGGTGCGCCTCACGGCGCGGTGGCATGGCGAAGAGCTTCAGGTAGATACCGGGGAAATTATCCTGCCGCTGCGCGAGGGCAAGGACGGGGAGGTTGAACTGCTGTGGCACAGCGAAACCCAAACCGTGATGGGCGGGCGCAAGCTGACGGCGAAAGAGGAAGGCACGGTACCTACCCACCCCGACTTTCACTACAACATCAACTCCCGCCTTTCCAAACTGGTCAAGCAGGTAAGTGATACGTTCAACCGGCTCTACGACGCGGCTCCGCTCCACAAGGTGAGCAAGGCAGCCATGCTGGCTGAACTGCTGCCGGCTGAAACCCGGCAGGTAGCGGCTCCGGTAGCGGCCAGAGAAGAAGCTACCCCCACCTTCCGACAGGTGCTGGAAGAATGGAAAGCGGAAAACCGCAACCTGGCCAAGGACTCGCTGCGCAAGTACGATCAGCTGGCCACGATGATGGAGGTATGGCGGCCAGAGCTCCGGCCGGGGCAGGTAACGCAGAAGGTGGCCAAGGAGTACCAGCAGCACCTGCTGGATCTGCAGAAGTCGGATGCGACCATCAAGGTGCATTTCGGGGGTATCCGCAAATGCCTGGAGCAGCTGAACCTGAAAGCGGACATGGCCTGGCTGCAATACTCGGCTAAGAATGCCCCGCAGCTGGATCTGGAGATGGAGGAGGTCCGCAAGCTTATCCAATGGCGGCCGACTTCGGAGAACCTGGCGGAGGAGCGGGACCGGTGGCTGTTTCAGCTATTCAGCGGGCGGCGGTATGAAGACCTGGAGAAGTTCGACAAGCGCGAGCGGATATCCTTGCCTTTGGCCGATGGTAGCTCAGTACCGGCGCTGCTGCACGCGCAGGGTAAGACGGGCAACGACGCGGCCGTGCCCCTGCCTCCTATTGCGGTAAACATTGGCGAACGGTGGGGGTGGCACTTTCCGGCGCGCAACTGGCAGCAGCGCGGCGACTGGATTAAGGAAATAGCAAAAGGCGCGGGCCTGACCCGGGAATGGGACGACCGGCTGATTACGGGCGGCCGGGTGATGCACAACTGGCGGCCCATCTGGCAGGTCATCAGCACCCACACGGCGCGGCATACGGCGGGCACGCTGCTCAAGCAGGTCAGCAACGGCAATAAAGCCCTAGCCAAGCTAGTACTGGGGCACGCCGACGAAGACGTAACGGACCGGTATGCTAAGGACAAGGCCCGGCTGCTGGCGCCGGCGGTGTTGGAAGCCTGGCGGAAGATCCTGGGTGAGTGGTACGACGGGGAGCCAGCGCGGTAGACGGCATCGTGCATTTACACTACTGGCCGCCGCGCTGCTTTTTAGTTTTGGGTTTGGGCTCCGGCAATTCTTCCACCGTCAGGCGGGCTAGATTTGCCAGCCACTCCCGGTCCTCTAGCTGCTCTTCAACCAGGAGGCAGGGCTTTGCGCCTGGATAAGGCGCGGCCTCGGTTACTTCCGGCAAGAAAGCCCGCCCCGCTGCAGTAGGCTTAACGTATATAGGACTTACGCACTCGACTACATAAGTGCCTGAATAAGGGGTTTTTGAAGCAATTGCCGCAGGTAGGGTGCCCATTGCTGTTGGTGGGCCTGATACATCGTTTGGCCCATCCGGCGGGCGTGTTGGCGAAGCGATACCCACGCCAGATAGCAGCAAGTCAGGTGGTTGCGTTGCGCCCTTGCGTTGCGGCACTGGCATTTCTCAGAACCGGTCAGTTGCTTGAAGCTGCGGTGAAACTCCTCGACCTGCCAGCGCACCTGCACGGCCTCAATGACCATTTCGCGGGTCAGATGCGCGGCCAAATGGTTGGTAATGACCCATTCAATGTCGCCGTTTGTGGCCACCAGCTTGAAGAGCTTCACCCCAAAAGGCACTTCTTTCAGGCGCACGACCACGCCCTGGCTCCAGCCCTGGGGCGGCGGGTCGAGCGTGTCGAGGCCCTGGTAGCCGCTTTCCTTGGCCAGGCTCACCAACCGGTTGCTTTTCAGGGTCGTGAAAAACGTCCAACCCGCGCGGTGAATGCGCTTTAAATTCGTGCTGCCCGCGTACCAGGAATCAAATAAGATCGTGCGGGCCAACAGGTTGTCTTCGGCCACGACCTGGTCAAACATCGCCAGAAAATGGTCGTTTTTTGTCTGCCCGTCGTCGTCGGGCGCGTACACGCGGTAGTCCAGGGGCAGAAAATCGCCCGCCGCGCCGCTGCTGTGCACCAGGTTGACTAACCCGATGCCGGTGACCATGCCGTGTGCGTTGCCCGAGTACTGACGCTTAGCCACATCGATGAAACGGCTGTAGCGTTTGTCCTGCACGCTGTCATCGACGAGCAAAAAGGCCTCCGGGGAGTCGTGAAGCAAGGGGGCGACTAACGTGCGCAACTGATTGACAGGCAGATTACGCGTGCGCAAAAATCGGTTCACCTGGTCGTGGCTAACCTCGGGCAGATGGGCCGCCAAATGCGTGCACGTGTAGTTCGTGGGCGTACTGAGCAGGTACTCGATGTAAGTGGTTTGGGTCAGCATGAGCGGGCGGTTTTCCTAAATTACCCTAAAGTGCGTAAGTCCTAGTATAGTTTGTTGTCACAAACCAGGGCAAAGGGCTTACTATCCCAATACAGGGTGTATTCCCCAAACATTTTCCTAGCGGTAACGTGACCGGAGCCGTTAAACTGCTCAACGACAAATTCGACAAATTCTGGGGTAGAGGCCATTGCACATGGGACGTAATTAAAGTCTTACCAGGTCTATCTGGTTTGAGCTTAGTCTATCTGTCAGTGGTTAGCTGAACTGTGAATCGTTCGTAAGCTCGCCAGACTTCCAGCTAATGTACGGCGCGAGTCAAATGCTCACCGCAATGTAGCCAGACCGGGAAACCAAAGCTGAAAGGCGCTGCCTGCCCCTTCCACGGATTGCACCTGAATGCTACCCTGGTGCAACTGCATAATCTGCTTGGCCAGGCTCAGCCCAATCCCGGAGCCATTCGGGTGGGTGGTAAAAAAAGGAATGAAGATGCTGTCCAGCACGTCGGCGGGAATACCGGTCCCGTTGTCTTTCACTTCAATAACCACCCGTTGCTGTTCATCGGGCCAGGCCAGCAGGCTAATGCGCGGGTTGGGGGTTTGGGTGACTGCCTGGGCCGCATTGAGCACCAGATTGATGAGCACTTGCTCCAGCAGGTGGCCATCGGCGTGCAGGGTGAGGTGCGCGGGCCGGACGCTGAGGGTGACCTCGATGCCTTGCGCAGCCAGTTGCTCCGCCAGGAGCTGCCGGGTGGCCTGCAGCAATTCCTGCACGTACAGGGTGGTGCGCTGCGGCGCGGTCAGGGTGCTAAAGTTCCGGTATACCTGGGCGAAGCGAAGCAGTCCTTCGCTGCGCTGCTGGATGATGCGAATGCCGGTACCCACATCGTCGAGCAATTCGGCGGAGGCTGCCTGCTGCCGGGCGCGCTGCACGTGGCGGCCCAATGAATCGGCCAGCGAAGCAATGGGGGCGACTGAGTTCATGATTTCGTGCGTCATCACCCGTAGCAGTTGCTGCCAGGCAGCCGTTTCAGTATCCGCCAGGGCCTGGCTCACGTTCTTGAAAGCTATTAGTGTAAACGCTTCGCCGCGTAGCTTAAACTGGGTGGCGGATACGAGCAGCTGCACCGTTTGGAGGCCCACCGTCAGCTTCACCACCACGGGCTGGCCAGGCACCGCCTGGCAGATGGCCTCGTACAGAACCGGCTGCCGGGAGTGTAGCGCCCAAATGTTTTTCAGGTACGGCAGGTGCAGCGTCTGCTTAAACGCCTCGTTCACCCAGGCCACGTTGCCCGCCGCATCGTAGGACACGATGCCGGTATCGAGCAGCGCCAGGATAGTTTGCAGGTATTGAAACTGCCCTTCCTGCTCGGCCCGCAACTCCCGAAACGTGGCGTTGACCTGGTTGAAGGCCTCGTGCAAGGGGCGCAGCGATGCCGGGGCAGACTGCGCCGGGTACTGCCGCGAAAAATCCCGGTACTTAAGGGCCAGCGTAAAGTCGGCCAGGGCCTGCTGGCCACGCGTCAGATAGCGGGCCAGGTCCAGGACCAGGAGTAGCAGCAGCACCAGGGCCCCCAGAGCTAGCCCGTCGGCGTGGTGCAGCGCGACGTAGCCGCCGCCGGCTAACACGGCCATCAGCAGTACCAACCGTCCCAGCAGGCGCACGTCCAGGCGATTAAATATCATGCTTGTCGAGCCGACGGTAGAGGGCGGTGCGGGTGAGGCCCAGCTCCCTGGCCGCTTTGGTGAGGTTACCCTGGTGGCGCTCAATGGCCTGCTGGATGGTGTTTTTTTCTACTTCCAGCAACGGCAGCGGATTCTCAGCCACGATTGCCGCTGGCGCGGAAGCAGTGGCCGATTCGGGGTTCCGAAACGAGAAATCAGCCGAATGCAGTACGGGTCCGGTCCCCAGGATAATGGCCCGCTCCACGGCGTGTTGCAGTTCCCGCACGTTGCCGGGCCAAGTATGCTCCTGGAGCTTGCGCAGTGCGGTGGCACTGAATTCCGGCACGGGTTGCCGGTTGCGGGCCGCATACACCTGCGCGAAGTGCTGGGCCAGCAGCTGCACGTCGTCGGCGCGTTCGCGCAGGGGCGGTAGCGTGATTTCAACGGTGTTGAGGCGGTACATCAGGTCCTGGCGAAAGGTGCCGCGGGCTACCAGGGCATGCAACGGGGCGTTGGTGGCCGACAGCAGCCGGATATCCACCGGGACGGGTACGTTGCTTCCCACGGGCACCACTTGGCGGTTTTGCAGGGCCGTGAGCAGCTTGGCTTGCTGGGGTAGGCCAATGTTGCCAATCTCGTCTAGAAACAAGGTTCCTCCGGTGGCCGCCTCAAACCGGCCCACGCGGCTGGCCTGGGCATCCGTGAACGCGCCCTTGGTGTGCCCGAACAGCTCGCTTTCAAATAACCCCTCGCTGAGCGCGGCCACGTCGGCGGCTACAAAGGGTCGGGCGGCGCGGCGCGACTGCTCGTGCAGAGATTTGGCGACTAACTCCTTGCCCGTGCCGTTCTCGCCGAGCAACAGCACGTTGGCTTCGGTTGGGGCGACCTTTTCAATGATGGCGCGTACTTCCTGCATGGCGGATGACTCGCCCAGTAGAGCGGTGGCCGCGGCAGGCCCGACTACTTTTTTCGGGGTGCCTCCGCTTTTACTGCCGGTTTTAGGTTGGAGGGCGGCAGCCAGCGTTTGCAGCAGCTGTCCGTTGTGCCAGGGCTTAAGCAGGAAATCGGTGGCGCCGGCTTTGAGGGCGCGCACCGCCGTGCGAACGTCGCCATAGGCGGTTATAAGGATAACGGCCGTCGTGGGGTCGTGCTCCCGGATGCGGTCCAACCAGTAGAAGCCTTCGTTGCCCGTTGCTTGGCCGCTGCGGTAATTCATGTCGAGCAGCACGGCGTCGAAGTGCTGCTGACGGATCAGAGAGAGCAGCAGCTCCGGGTTTTTCTCCGTTACGACTTCCCGCACCTCGGTTTTAAGCAACAGCTTGAGGGCGAACAGCACATCGGGCTCGTCGTCAACCACCAGGATGCGGGCGTGCTTGGGAATCATGTGAAAAGGGTAGGTAAAACGTAAAAGTCGGGGCTAGCAGGTACCCGTCCCAACGCAGGCAACAGAAACCGTGCAGACCTCGGAAAATACTGGATTTCAATCGGCCAGGCAGTTTTAAGTTCGTCATTAGATTCGAACTGTATCAGAACCGAACGTTCAACTGTATCAAAACCGGACGTTCGGCAGCAGTTGGCAAACAAGGCTTAAACGCATAATTCTGATTAGAAAGAACTTGCGACAAAGGCACCGTTCTTGGCAGCTCCGGTCAATAGCTTTTTGCTACTAGTTCCTGCGCCGAACCGAATGGATGTCCTGATACCGAAGAAAAAGTGGTGGTTTGTTGCCCGCTGGTGGTGGTTGGGGAGCCTGGTGCTGGCGGGCACGGGAGTAGCCAGCATTTACTGGCCCCGGCCGGGGCAGCGGCTGCACGTCGCGGCCAGCCGGCTGACTATCAGTCCCGTTACGCGGGGTAATTTTCAGGAATTCACGGCCATCGACGGGGTGGTGCAGCCGCTGCGCACCGTGTACTTGGACGCGGTGGAGGCCGGCACGATACAGCAAGTGCTGGTAGAAGAAGGCGCGACCCTGACGGCGGGCCAGCCCCTGCTCCGGCTGGCCAACCCCGACCTGCAACTGGAAATGGTAAACCGCGAAACGGCCGTCTATGACCTGATGAACAACCTGCGCAATACCCGCAACCAGCTGCTGCAAAACCGCATCCTGCGCCAGAACCAGTTGGCGGACATCGACTTTCAGTTGGCCGAGGCCCGGCGGGTGTTCGACACCAACCAGGTGCTGTACGACCAGAAGGTGATTGCGCGGCAGGATTACCTGCAAAGCCAGAACGCCTACCGCTACCAGCTGCGCCGACGGCAGCTCACGCAGCAGACCCTGCGCCAGGACTCGGTGGCCATGCAGCAGCAACTGGGCACCATGCAGGAATCGGTGCGGCGCATGACCAGCAACTTAGCCCTGATGCGGCGCAAGATGGACGACCTGCTGTTGCGGGCCCCGGTGGGCGGTCGGCTCAGCTCGCTGGCGGCGGAAGTGGGCGAGGCCAAAACGCGGGGCCAGCGCCTGGGGCAGATTGACGCGCTGGCGGGCGTGAAACTACACGCCGTGGTGGACGAGTTTTACATTGCCCGCATCGGAACCGGTCAGGTGGGCGAAGTGGTGGTGGATGGCCAGGCGTATGCCTTGCGCGTGACCAAAATCTTCGCTCAAGTGGCCAAAGGCCTGCAAATCGACCTGGCCTTTACCGGCACCCCGCCACCAGGCCTGCGGCGGGGCCAGACCCTGCCCATCCGGCTGGCGCTGAGTGCGAAGGCCCCGGCGGTGCTGCTGCCCAAAGGCGCCTTTTACCAGCAAACCGTGGGCAACTGGGCGTTCAGGCTGGGGGCCGACGGCACCCGGGCCCAACGGGTAGCCATCCGGCTGGGGCGGCAGAATCCCGACTACTACGAAGTGCTGGCGGGCCTGCAACCCGGCGACCGGGTTGTAACCTCCAGCTACGAAGGCTACGCCGACCAGCAGGAACTGGTGCTGGACAACCGCCAGCCATAGGATTTTCAATAACTACTTGGTCCGATAAGACTAATGCTCATGATTAAGACCGAAAACCTCGAAAAGGTGTACCGCACCGAGGAGGTGCAAACCAAGGCGCTGCACCACGTCTCGCTGACGGTGGAGCCGGGGGAGTTTGTGGCCATCATGGGCCCCTCGGGCTGCGGCAAGTCGACGCTGCTCAACCTGCTGGGCCTGCTCGACGAGCCCGACGGCGGCAGCCTGCAACTGCTGGGCACCGAGACCAGCCGCTACTCGGAGCGGCAGCGGGCCGAGCTGCGCAAGCGGAGCCTGGGCTTCGTGTTTCAGAGCTTCAACCTGATTGACGAGCTGACGGTGTTTGAGAACGTGGAGCTGCCCCTGCGCTACCTCGGCGTGGGGGCCGCCGAGCGGCGGCAGCGGGTGGAACAGGTGCTGGAGAGAATGCAGCTGCTGCACCGGCGCAACCACTTTCCGCTGCAACTCTCGGGCGGGCAGCAGCAGCGCGTGGCCGTGGCCCGCGCCGTGGTGAACGCCCCGCCGCTGCTGCTGGCCGACGAGCCCACCGGCAACCTCGACTCGGCCAGCGGCCACGATGTACTGGGCCTGCTGACCGAATTGAACGAGGCGGGCACGACCGTGCTCATGGTCACGCACTCCGAGCACGACGCCCGGTACGCCCGGCGCGTCATCCGCCTGCTCGACGGGCAGGTGGTGCTGGAAAACAGCCGCAGCCAATTCTGAACGCTTTCCTCCTCCTTCGGCCATGCTTCCCTACCCCTTGCTGCTCATCTACCGCAACTTCAAGCGGTTCAAAAGCACGTTCTTTATCAACCTGATTGGCCTCTCGACCGGCCTGGCCTGCGCGCTGCTTATCTACCTGTGGATAAGCGACGAGCGCAGCTTCGACCGCTACCACGCTTTGGACGGCCGGCTGTATCAGGTGCTGGAAAACCGCCGCACGGCCGCCGGCATCGAGACCCAAACCGGTACCGTGCCGCTGCTGGCCGAGGCCCTGCGGCGGGAAATGCCGGAGATTGAATTCGTGGCCACCACCACGCCGGTCCCGTTCTTCCCCGCGTTCACGCTGGCGGCGGGCGGACAGCACCTCACCGCCGTCGCCAAATACGCGGACCCGTCCTTCTTCCAGCTGTTTTCCTACCCCCTGCTGGTGGGCACCCCCGCCACGGTGCTGCGGGATAAACACGCCATTGTGCTCTCCGAAGCCCTGGCCATCAAGCTCTTTCAGACGCCGCAGAACAGCCTGGGCAAAGCCGTGGAATGGCAAATGGCCGACAGAAAACAGACCTGCCTGGTGGCCGGGGTGTTTGCCGGGGTGCCCCGCAACTCGTCGGAGCAGTTTGACTGTGTGCTGCCGTTTGCCTCGTTCAAGGACCAGATGCAGATGAGCGAGGCCATCAAGTGGGACGACGACGGCCCCTTCAACACCTACCTGGCCTTGAAGAAGGGCGCCGACCCCGCGCAGTTTCAAGCCAAGCTGGCAGGTTTGTTGAAAACCAAGAGCGCGCAGGCCCAGGCCCGGGGGCGCACGCTGTTTGTGCGGCCATTCTCGGCGGGGTACCTGCACGGCACCTACGAAAACGGCGTCGCCACCGGGGGGCGCATTGCCTACGTGCGGCTGTTCGCCCTGATTGCCGGGCTCATTCTGGTGATTGCCAGCATCAATTTCATGAACCTGTTCACCGCCAAGGCCTCGCGGCGGGTAAAGGAAGTGGGCATTCGCAAGGCCCTGGGGGCGAGCCGCGCCGCGCTGGTGGGGCAGTACCTGACCGAATCCGTGGTGATGGCCTTGCTGGCCCTGGTCGTGGCCGTGGGGCTGGTACAGCTCGTGCTCCCGCAGTTCAGCGCGCTGACGGGCAAGCCGCTGGCCTTGCGCTGGGAGCCGCAGCTGGTGGGGGCCAGCCTGGCCCTGGCGCTGGGTACGGGGCTGCTGGCGGGCAGTTACCCCGCGTTCTACCTGTCGGGTTTCCAGCCGGCGGCCGTGCTGAAAGGCAAGCTGCCGACCAGGGCCGGCGACGTGTGGACGCGGCAGGGACTGGTCGTGCTACAATTCACGCTCTCGGTGCTGTTCATCGTGGCCGTGGTGGTCGTCAACGCGCAGCTGGCGTTTGTGCAGCGCCAGCCGTTGGGCTACGACAAGGCGCACGTGCTCCGCTTTGATACTGGCGGCAAGGCGGCGCGCCAGCAGGCGGCCTTTCTGAGCGAGGTGAAGAAATTGCCCGGCGTCGTGCAGGCGTCCAGCGTCTTGGGCGGTTTCCTGGGGGGGCGCTACGTCGCGGAGATGAGTTGGCGGGGTAAGCGCCTGCCAGTCGGGACGATGCTGGTCAACTATGACCTGTTGGAAACGATGGGCCTGCACTTGGTCGCAGGCCGCAGCTTTGCGCCGCAGTTCCGCGCCGACAGCGCTGGTATCATCGTCAACCAGGCCCTGGTGGCCGGCCTGGGGATGCCGGACCCCGTGGGCCAACGGCTCGACGGGGCCCGCATCGTGGGCGTGGTCCGCGACTTCCACTATGAGTCACTGCACGAAAAAATCAAACCCCTTCTCCTCCGGCTCGACCCCCAGATTAACACGGTGCTAGTGAAGCTCCAGCCCAGCGCGGAGCAGGCCACGATTGCGCGGCTTCAGCAACTGTACGCCGCCTACAACCCCGGCTTTACGCTCGACTACACGTTTCTGGATGCCGACTACCAGGCCCAGTACGTGGCCGAGCGGCGGGTTGCCGTACTCGCCCGCTACTTCGCCGGGCTGGCCATTCTCATTTCCGCCCTGGGCCTGCTGGGGCTGGCGGCCTTCACGGCCGAGCGGCGGCGTAAGGAAATCGGCATCCGCAAGGCCCTGGGCGCGAGCGAGCTGGGTATCGTCTGGTTGTTGACCAGCAGCCTGACCCGGCTGGTTGTCGTGGCCATCGTACTGGCGCTGCCTCTGAGCTACCTGCTACTGCAGCGGTGGTTGGAAGGGTTTGCCTACCGCGTGGCGTGGCAGTGGTGGTACTTCGCCGCGGCCGGCATGGGGGCCCTGCTCATTGCCTGGCTCACAGTAAGCGTGCAGGCCTGGCGAGCCGCCCGTCGCAACCCCGTGCTGAGCCTGCGGGCAGAATAGGGGTGTGGCGAGCCGCTCCGGGCGGCTGATAAGGTGGGAGGCGAGCGTCACTATTGCAGCAATTGGAGGTATGGTACAAGGCAGTCTAATCCTTATTGACCTTCCGCGACAACCGCAAGACCAACGATGCCGGAAGCGGAAAGCATCACTACCGAGAATTGGCAACCCCTGCGCAATCTGGGAAGCGCAGCTTCGGGAATTTTCCTAGCGATGTTTTCTGTCCCTGGTACAGTGCCTGGCTATCACGGCGGCCAGGCTGCGAGGTGCCTACAGACTGCCTCCAAAGTGCCTTCAGCGCCTGTTGAGCGCGGCGGCTACTTCGGCTTCCGGGAGGCTGGTGTACGCGCAGAACTCGGCTACGGAAACGTAGGCGCGGGCGGGCTTGCGCAGCTGGGTGCGGATGCGCTGTAACAGGCGCTTGCCGGCGGTGAACGCAGCTTCGCCTGGTGCAGCCGCTTTCGCTGCCCGGCCCGCGATTACGAACGACTGAGCAGCACGTTGCAGCAACTTCACTTTGTTGTCTTCGCCTGGATTATGCTTGCCCGACACGCCAACAATGCATAAAAGGCTCTAGGAGTTGCCAAAGTGTTGCTGCCAGGCCTGTTCCAACCGGGGGCTGCTCAGCTGCGGGTCCACCAGGCCTAAAGCGCCCACGCACCAGCTGCCGCAGAGAGCGCCGTATTGCAGGCATTTTTGCGCGGGCTCCTGGCGCAGAAAGCCGTAGAGGAAGCCGGCGAAGAAGTTGTCGCCGGCCCCGTTGCTGTCGACCACGGCGGGCGCGGGCACGGCGGCCTGCTCCAGCCACTGGCCCGCGGCGGTGAGCAGGGTGGCCCCCGCCGCGCCGTGGGTGCACACCACCAGCAGCTTGCCCGCCGCCCGTAGCTGCTGCATTACCGGCCGGTAGTCGGGCAGGTTATCGGAGCTGAGGTGGATGTACTGGGCGGCCTCGATAAAGGGCTGGTGGTACGGGTTATGGCCGTCGTAGTCGTGCAGGTCGGTCCAGATGGGGTGCGGGTAGTCGCGGAGCAGCGGAATCAGCGGCTGGCAGTAGCTGATGATGTTCAGCACCACGCACGCACTGGCGCGGATGAGGCCGGCCACCTGGGCGTGGTCGAAGGCCAACGTGGGCGAGGCCTGGGTGATAAAGAGGGAAATGCGCCGGCCCTGGGCATCCATCAGGTTGATGTGGCGTTCGGTGCCGGCGGGGTCCAACACGTAGTAGGCCTCCACGCCCTGGGCGCGCAAATCGGCCACGATGTGGCGGCCGTAGGCATCGTCGCCCACGGCCGAGTACAGGGTGACGGGCAGCCCCAGCTTTGTCAGGGCCAGGGCCTTGCCCGCGCCGGTTGAGCCGGTACCTTCGTGAAAAGGCGCCCGGTGAATGGTCTGCGGCAGCGGGGCCGGCAGCTCGGGTAGGGTCACGATGTGGTCGAAGGTGGTACCTCCCAGGATAAGCGTGCGCAACACAGGACGGGGCGAAAAATCGGCTAAAACATAAAACGTAAGCGGGCGGCCCGGCTCAGCGCAGCTCCCAAACCAGGGCGGTGAAGGCCGGCACGGTGGCCGTTTGCAGGTTCGGCACCTCGGCTTCCGTCAGCACGTCGCGGGCGGCGGTGTAGCCGCGCAGGCGCTCGGCAAAGCGGTTCAGCGGCACTGTTTTCGCGACCGGGTTGCAGTTCATCATCACCAGCACGGTGTGGCCCTGGGTATCGTGGCGGAAGTAGGTGTACACGCCGTCTTCGGGCACGAAGTGGGTGAGCTGACCGGTGTGCAGCACCGGGTGGGTTTTGCGGTAGTTGGCCAGCTTGCGCACGTACGTGTGCATGTCGTGCTGGGCCGGGGTGCGGCCGGCGGCCGTGAAGGCGTTTTTCGGGTCGGTGGGCCAGCCGCCGGGGAAGTCTTCCCGCAGCAGCCCGTCGGGGCGGCTGAAATTCTTCATCAGCACCTCGGTGCCGTAGTAGAGCTGCGGAATGCCGCGCTCGGTCAGCAGCCAGGCCAGGGCCATTTTCTGCTTGTTCACGTCCTCGCCCAGCACCGAGAATATCCGGTCCACGTCGTGGTTGTCGAGGAAAATGACGTTGCGGCTGGCATCCTCGTACATCCAGTCGCCCTGCACGGCGTAGTAGAGCCTGGACACGCCCTCGTCAAAACCGGCCGGCTTGGTCAGGCTCTCGACCAGGGTCATGCGCAGCATGAAGTCGAGGGCGCCGGGCAGGTTACTCTTGAAGCCGTTGATGGGCGGAAACACGTTGCGGGTCCAGAACGCCTGCTGGGCCACGCCTTCGCCTTGCTGCATCCAGGTTTCGCCAAACATGCCCAACTGTGGATACTCGTCGAGAATGGCCTTGCCCCAGTTCATCAGAAACGTGGGGTCGGAGTAGGTGTACGTGTCCACGCGGTAGCCATCCACGCCGGTGTACTCCACCCACCACAGAAAATTCTGGATGAGGTAGGTGGCCACCAATGGGTTTTCCTGGGCCGGGTCGGGCATAGTGGTGTCGAACCAGGTGGTGCTGAACATCTTGCGGTCGAGCACCGCCACGTGCGGGTCGTTTACCGTGCCGTTGCGGTAGTTGCCCCGCGTGAAGGTGGGCCACTGGTGAAACCAGTCCTTGGCGGGCTGGTCGAGCCAGAGGTAGTTGAAGCTGCCGATGTGGTTGAGCACCACGTCGTGCACCACCTTCAGGCCCTGCTCGTGGGCGTGCTGCACGAAGCGTACGTAGTCCTCATTGCTGCCGTAGTGCGGGTCCACGGCGTAGTAATCGGTGAGAGCGTAGCCGTGGTAGCCGGCTTTGGGCATGTTGTTGTCGACCACCGGAGTGGGCCAGATGGCCGTCACGCCCAGTTCTTTCAGGTAATCAAAGTGCTGCTCGATGCCCTTCAGGTCGCCGCCGTGGCGGGCATACATGGAGTCGCGGGCAATGGTACGCGCCCGGTTGCCTTTTACCACGTCGTTGGTCGGGTCGCCGTTGGCAAACCGGTCGGGCATGAGCAGGTAAATGAAGTCGGCGCTGCTGATGCCCTGCACCTTGGTCTTGTCGCCGGGCGTGGTGCGCGCCCGCAGCTCGTAGGAGTAAGTGGTTTTCCGCTTTCCCCGGAATTCCAGCTGCAGCTTGCCGGGCTTCGCGGCAGGGTCTATGGTGAGATTGACGACCAGGTAGTTGGGGCTTTCCAGCCGCTGAAAGCCGTCCAGCGTGACGCCGGGGTAGCTGGCCAGGGTCACCTGGCTGGCGGCCAGGCCCGGCCCGTGCACCAGCAGCTGCAGCTTGGGGTTCTTCATGCCCACCCACCAGAACGTCGGGTCGATGCGGCTGATGGGCGGGGTGCCGGGGCCGGCGCCGTGCGCGGTGGCCGTGGCACGGAGGGGGCTGCCGGCGAGCAGCAGCAACAGAAGGAGCAGTCTGGCAAAGGACATGGGGCGTAAAAACAGCGCGGCATCAGGGGCCGCCGGGTGGGAGAAAGTGTGCGCCCTGCTTCGGCCGGCCAACGCCTTGCCAAATCGGGTCAGCAAACCTAGCCCCCTGTTTTTGGGGCCGCGCCCCACTTTGCAAAGCCGGGTCCTTATGCCCGACGATATTTACCAAACACGTGCTGGTGAATTATTTATCTGTTTTAAATTCTGGTACCTCTGTCCGAAAGTGGAACTTCGATGGCTGGCGCTACTCCTCGCGGATGCCGCTGAAATACTCGCGTGGCGTCTGGTCGGTTTGCTTTTTGAAGGCACGGTTGAAGGCCGTCTTGGAGTTGAAGCCCACCTCCAGGGCCAGGGCCAGCAGCGTGTACTGCCGGGCCTGCGGGACGGCCATCACCTGCTTAAACTCGTCGACCCGGTAGGAATTAACGAAGTCAAAGAAGTTCTGGCCGAAGCCCTCGTTGATGACCTTGGACAGCACGTGCGGCGGCAGCTGCAGCCCCATGGCCAGCTCGTGAATGGTCAGGCTCGGGTTGAGGTAGGGCTTGTGCTGCCGCATGTAACCGGCCACAGTGGCCTGCGCGGCAGGCAGGTCGAGCGACCCCGGCGCGCCCGGTGGGCGGGGTGGGCGAGGCAAAGCTGGCAGCGGCTCCGTAATGGCCACCCCGGCCACCTCGGCCATGACAGGCATTGGCGCCGAAACGGGTACCCCGGCAACCGCTGCCCCGGCCGGCAGCGCGCCCAGGTCCGCTGGGGCCGGTACCAGCCGGAAAATTTCGGGCTGATGCAGCACGACGTAGCCCAGAAAATAGGGCAGCGTGGAAAACACCAGCCAAATCAGGGCTTGGTTGCGGGCCACGAGGGTGTACACATCGAACGTGGCCCAGCGGCTGGCCAGCACAATGCCGAACAGAAAGCTCCACAGCAACAGGCACACCGCTTGAATACCGAGCACGGTGGTGAGGTAGCGCAGGTTCTGGGCATACGACACGCTTGCCTCGTACTGCCGGGTGTAGGCCCGGATAACCTGGCGGCACGCTAGCCAGTAGGCCGCGTTGGTGAGCAGCGCCACGAAGCCGGTGGTCAGCAGCACGGCCCGCAGGCCCGCTTCGTGACTCACCAGCCGCAGCTGAAACTCGTAGCTGTCGAGCAGAAAGTACGGCAGGTACACCAGCAGCTGCAGCACCGCGGGCAACAACTGCAGCCACTGCCGTGGCCGCGGCGCCTCGTTGAACAGCAGCCGGCGGATATAGCCGTAGAACAGCGGCCCGTAGACAAACCAGATGAAGTCGGGTACCAGCGTCAGCTGCGGGTAGGCATTGGCCACCGTTCGGTCGCTGCTGACCACCGTGAGCAGGGTGCAGCCGGCTCCCAGGCCCAGCAGCCAGAGCAGCCAGCGGTTAGCCGCCCGGTTGGCGTGCTGAAGGCTAGGAATGGCAATCAGCAGCAACACTCCCTGGAAGCACGAAAACAGCAGCAGCAGGTCGTAGAGCGAATAAAACTGGAAGGTGCCGGTCAGGTCTTCCCAGCTTTGCACGCGCACCTCCACGTCGCCGGCCTGCGCTTGCTGGCGCGTCGCTACGCGGTTGGCCCGCACCTGCCCGTGCCCGCTGCCCTCAATGGCCGCCCAGCTCCCCCGCGACACTTTGTATTCGAGCCGGGCCTGCTCCGTGCGCAGCGTAAGGCCAAACAGGCCGTTGGCCTGCCGCCGAAACCGATACTGCGTATCGGCGGGCTGCCAGTTGTTGAAGGACCCCACCAGGTAGAGCGCCGCATCGCCGGGGGTATTGGCCGGCAAGCTGGTGAGAACGAAGTGATAGGCTATCGGCCGCTGAACTGTGTCGCTGACAACCGGGACGAGCGGCGCGGGCGGCGAGGCTGCCTGCCCGGCCCCAGGCAGACCCACTACCAGTAGCAAGGCGAAGAAGAAACTAAATCGGGCCCGGGCAAACGCAAACACTGTGAAAGAAGATAACTGTTAGAGGAACCGCAAATTAGGCAAATAAGCAGACGGCAGCAGCGGCGCGGGAAGTGGCTGCAGATTGCCTCCGTCCTGCCTTCAGCCCCGGTTGGCTGATGCCGGCGACCCGTTGAGGGCCGCTTGTACTTCGGCCTCCGGCAGACGGGTGTAGGCGCAGAATTCGGCGACGGAAATGTAGGCGCGGGCGGGCTTGCGCAGCTGGGTGCGGATACGCTGCAGCAGGCGCTTGCCGGCGTCGTAGCCGGTACCGGTGAGCTGGGCAACGTCCTTGGGATAGAGGCAGACCTGGGGCATGTGGGGGCGAATTGGGACTACTTGGACAGACGAATATACAACGACTGAAAGTCGGCTGTAGGTTCGTGCCATGAAAGATAAAGCACTGTATATCAGCGGGTGGTTGCTTCTGGTTGCGACTGGTTTGACTAGCGTCTTCCTTCGGGTCGGGTTGGGTGAAACTGCTTTTCAAAGCCTGATTCCGGCCCGCTCTACGACCACCACGCTACCGGAAGAAGCGGGCCGGGTGGTGCGGGTGGTGGACGCCGATACTTACGACGTGCTGGCCGGTGGCACCACGTACCGGGTGCGGCTGCCGGGCGTGGATGCGCCGGAGCGAGACCAACCATTCGGGCACCAGGCGGCAGACTCGGTGGCACGGCTACTCGGCTCAGATCGAACGGTGCTGCTGACGCGGCGGGGCGTGGACCTCTACGGGCGGACCCTGGCCTCAGTGCGGCTGCCCGTAGCCGGCGGCCCGGCGCTGGCGCTGGATTCTTTGCTGGTGGTACGGGGCTGGGCGTGGGCCTTCGACCCAAAGCGCCGGGTAGCGGGCCGGGCTACGCAGCAGGCGGCGGCCGTAGCCGCCCGGCGCGGACTCTGGAAGTGTGGGGCGGTGGGCGTGCTCACGCCGCGGCAGTGGCGGCAATTCAACTACAAAAACAAGCGGCGTTACGGGGTGGGCTGCACCTGGTAGCAAAGTCGCGTAAGCGCAAGCAGCCAACAACACGGTTTTTTCACTCTTAACGACAACTTACCAGCATGGCACGTCAGACAGGTATCATTGGCATTCAGGGCACGGTCGGGGGCCTGGTGTTCAGCAAGAACGGGAACATCTCCCAAAAACCGGCCAGCGACAAAGCGGCTTTCGCCAACGCCCCGAGCCGGGCCCGGACCCGCGAAAACGCGGCCGAATTTGGCCTGGCTGCGAAATACAGCAAGCTGCTCCGCGACTCGCTGCGCGTGGCCATTGCTTCGGCCAGCGACAGTCAGCTGGCGGCCCGCCTCACGAAGGTGATGCGCGAAGTCATTGGGCTCGACGACACGAATGACCGGGGCCAGCGCGTGTTCGACTCGGGCAACTCGGCTCCCCTGCTGGGCTTCAACTTCAACGCCGGGGCCGGCATCGGGCAGACCATGTACTTCCCTTACGAAGTGACGGGCAACGGAACGGATGTGACCATGAGCATCCCGGCCCTGAACCCGGCCTCGGATATTGCCGCGCCGCAGGGCGCGACGCACTTCGAGGTGGTGTTTGCGGCTTCGGACCTGGACATGGAAACGCTGACCTACACCAACGCTGTGGTGGCCGCTCCGCTGGGCATCCTGCCCATCAACAGCGCGGCCCTGGTCAACCTGTCGGTGGTAGCCACCTTCCCGGCGGCTCCGGTGGCGGCTAATCTGGTGGTGGGCGTGGTAGGCATCAACTTCTACCAGCAGATCAACGGCAAGTTCTACGCCCTGAACAACAACAGCACGAACCCGCTGGCCATTGAGTATGTGGCTTAACCCTGGGCACACCCGGTAGGATGGCCGGCCGGTAGCGGCTGGCCATTTTTCTTTCTTCACCCTTTCATCCCCTAAACTTTTGTAATCATGGCACTCACTGCTTATCAAACTCAATTCAAGCGGCGCATGAAGCGCGCTATTCGCTTACGGGCCAAAGCCGACCAGAAGGCCCGGCGCTACACCAAGCTGCTCTCGGATGCCATCGGCGCGGCCGAGGACGCAGCTATGCAGATGAACGCGCTGAACCTGCTCTACAATGTCGACGTGAGCACCTACACTCTGCTCACGCAGGCGCTGCACGCCAACAGCGGTCAGGAAGTGCTGGAGGACCACCTGGCGCAGAGCACGCCCGGCGAGGAGGAGGTTATTTTCAACCAAGTGCCGGATGGGAACGGCGGGCAGCCTCTTCCGAATGACCCACTGTTTGGGGAGGTTGTGGCAGGCACGCCGATTATCGTGCCTGCGCAAGCGGTGGCTCCGGAAAGGGAGGCCGCGCCGATAGCTGCGCGGGAAACAGAAACGCTGGATTAGCCGCTTTCCCGGGTTTCCATAACTGGTAAGGCCGGCTCCTACTCGGTAGGGGCCGGCCTTTTGTATGCTGGGGTAATAAGACGGGGTAATTTCGGGGTAGGCTTTTGCTTGCCCTGGCCGCTTTCTATCTTCGCCGCATGTCGACTCTCACGCTACCATCTGACTACCCGCAGTTCTTAACCGAGCTGAAAGGCCATATCCGCGAGACGCAGGTGCGGGCGGCGCTGGCCGTGAATTCGGAGCTGGTGCAGCTGTACTGGCGCATTGGTCGCAGCATACTGCAGCAGGAACAACAGCAGGGCTGGGGAGCAAAAGTGGTTGCCCGGCTAGCAACTGACCTGCGCACTGAATTTCCGGCTATTACCGGCTTTTCTGCGCGTAACCTGCGGTATATGAAGGCTTTTGCAGAACAGTGGGCAGATGAAGCAATTTTGCAGCAGCTTGCTGCAAAATTACCCTGGTTCCACAACTGCATCCTATTGGACAAGGTGAAAAACCCGACCGAGCGGACCTGGTACGTCCAGCAGACCATTGAAAACGGCTGGAGCCGCAACGTGCTGGCCGCGCAGGTGGAAAGCGGCCTCTACCACCGGCAGGGTCGGGCGGTGAGCAACTTCAGCCGCACGCTGCCCGCGCCGCAGTCGGAGCTGGCGCAGCAGATTCTGAAAGACCCGTACACGTTCGATTTCCTCTCGCTGGGAGCCGAGGCACAGGAGCGGGATTTGGAACGGGGGCTGCTGGAGCATGTACGCTCGTTCCTACTAGAGCTAGGTAAGGGCTTTGCGCTGGTGGGCAGCCAGTATCACCTGGAAGTCGGCGGGCAGGATTATTATCTGGACCTGGTATTCTATCACCTCAAGCTGCGGTGCTTCGTTATCATCGACCTGAAGATGGGCGAGTTTAAGCCCGAGGACAGCGGCAAGATGAACTTCTATTTGGCAGCGGCCGACGACCTACTGCGCCACCCGACCGACCAGCCCACCATCGGGCTGGTGCTGTGCAAGAGTCAGAACCGGGTGGTGGCTGAATACGCGCTGCGCGGGCTGAGTCAGCCGATTGGAGTGGCCGAATGGCAGCTTACGCGGGCCCTGCCCGCTGAGCTGCGCCGCAGCCTGCCTACGTCGGAAGAACTGGATGCTGCCCTTGGGGAGTCAGAGCCCCCGGAGGCCTAGCGGCCAGCGCGGTGTAGCCAACGTAGTGGGAGCTCTGTAGTAGCAAAAGCCTGTCGGTAAACTAGTGGCGGCGCTTCTCAGGAGTACAGGCAGAGCTTATTCAAAATCGATTCATATTGCGCTGGGTACGCGAATTTGCGCGCACAGCTACTCTATCCATACTGTATTGGAAACTGGTCATTACGAAACCCTCGTCACGCAACAGCTGCGGGGCCAGCTGGCTACTTTGGAAACGGCGGTTTATGCCATTGCAGAGAAAAATTTAGGGGCCGATGATGCCGCCGTGTTTATCACGCGGCACCTGACGCAGCTGTTGGGCAGCGTGCTGGGGCAGCTGGCGAAGAATGAGGAGGTGGGCGAGCAGCTGGCGCTGGCTAACGGGATAATTGTTTACCTGCAGGAAAAGTCGGATGTGTTGGCGGCGGGTAGCCACCTGGCGCCGGAAGGGCAGCTGTTGCGGGCGGTGCTGCCGCGGCTGCAACTGCCGCTGGCGGCTCAAGGCGATTTGGGCAAGCACCTCGATGGGATAGAGCCGGCGCTGCGGTTTTCGCAAAGCGACCTATTCAGCGGGGGCAATTCGGAGTTGTCGTTGGAAGCGGAGTTGAAGAAGGAAATTGCCACGGCCGACCGCATCGACTTCATCGTAAGCTTTGTGAAGTGGAGCGGGTTGCGGCTGTTGCTGCCCGCGCTCCGGGCGTTTGCCGAGCAGGGCAAGCCGCTACGGCTGCTCACGACCACCTACATGGGGGCCACCGAACAGAAGGCGGTTGACGCCCTGGCTGCGCTGCCGGGGGCGGAACTGCGCATCAGCTACAATGCAGAGCACGAACGGCTGCACGCCAAGGCCTACCTATTCAGCCGCAACTCGGGGTTTGATACGGCCTACATTGGGTCGAGCAACATGAGCCGCTCGGCGCTGACCAGTGGGCTGGAGTGGAACGTGAAAGTGACAGCGCAGGACAACGTGGCCATTTTGAACAAGTTCCGGGGCACGTTTGAGACGTACTGGAACTCGCCGGAATTTGAAGAGTACAGCAGCTTGCCCGAACAGCGCCTAAAGCTGGCCCGGGCCCTGCGCCAGGAGAACAGCGGCGCGGCGGAGCCTGATTCACTGCCCAACTTTCGCATCCGGCCGTTTCCTTATCAGCAGGAAATTCTGGACCGGCTGGCGGTGGAACGCAGCCTGCGCGGGCATTTTCGCAACCTGGTGGTAGCGGCGACGGGCACGGGGAAAACCGTGGTATCGGCGTTTGACTATGCCCGGTTTGCCAAGCAGTTTACCACGCTGCCGCGGCTATTGTTTGTGGCGCACCGGGAGGAGATTTTGCGGCAGGCCCGCGCCACGTTTCGGCACATTCTGGGGGAAGCCAACTTTGGGGAATTGTGGGTAGGCACCGAGCAACCTGTTCAGTTTGAGTACCTGTTTGTGTCGGTGCAAACCTTCGCGTCGCGGCTGGATTTCTTTCAGCAAACCATCCCGCAGGACTACTACCATTACCTGGTGATTGACGAGGTGCATCACCTGGCGGCGGCTTCTTACCGGCCCATTCTGGCGTGGTTTCAGCCCACTATTCTACTGGGGCTAACGGCAACGCCGGAGCGGGCCGACGGGGAGAGCATCCTGCCGGATTTTGATAACACCATTGCGGCGGAAATCCGGCTGCCGGAAGCCATTGCGCGCGGGTTGCTGGTGCCGTTTCAATATTTCTGCATCACGGACCCGGTGGACTACCGCAACGTGCGGTGGACCAATGGACGCTATGCCGCTGAAGACCTGACCAACGTGTACACCGGCAACGATGTGCGGGTGAGTGCCATTTTAGAGGCGCTGCAGCACTATTTGCTGGCGCCTCACCAGGCGCGGGCGCTGGGTTTCTGCGCCACGCGGGAGCATGCGCGGCTGATGGCGGCCAAGTTCCAGGCGGCGGGCCTGAATGCCAGCTACCTGGCCAGCGGCGACACCACGGCCGAGCAGCGGCGGGCGGCGGTGGCGCAGCTGCGGCGCGGGGAGCTCAACTATCTGTTCGTAGTGGATATTTTCAACGAGGGCGTTGATATTCCCGAGGTGGACACGCTGCTGTTTTTGCGGCCCACGGAAAGCCTGACGGTGTTTTTGCAGCAGCTGGGCCGGGGGCTGCGCCTGCACGAAAGCAAGGAGTGCCTGACGGTGCTGGACTTCGTGGGGCAGGCCCGGCAGGAATACAGCTACGAGCAGAAGTTCCGGGCGCTGCTGGGCCGCACCGGCGGCTCGGTGCTGAGCGAAGCGGAGGCCGGCTTTCCGCGCCTGCCCGTGGGGTGCAGCATCCAGATGGAGCGCGAAGCCATGAAATTTATTCTCGACAACATCCGGGCGGCCACCGGCGAGAATGTGCGCGTGCTGGAACGGCGGATACGCATCTTCCCGCAGGAAAGCGCGCTGCCCCTCACGCTGGCCACCTTTTTGGCGCATACGCATTTTGCGCTGGTGGACATTTACCGTTCGCGCGGTGACCGGGGCTGGACGGCGCTGAAAGTACGGGCGGGGGTGCTGGCCCCGCCGGAGCTGGCGGCTACGGAAAAGCAGCTGGTGAGCAGTGTCTGGCGGTTGGCGCAAGCCAACGGGCCCGCTTTTCTGGCGTTTGTGCGGCGGGTATTTGAGGGCGTGGAAGAATTGCCGCAGCTACTGAAGTTTCCGCTGGGCTCGGAAATGGGGCTGATGCTGCACTACCTACTGTACCAGAAGCCGGGGCCCAAGCTGGACCTGGATTCGTTGCTGGACAGCCTGGGCACGCTGCGAGCCATGCCGACCCTCACGGCGGAGGTGCTGGAGGTAGTCGAGGTCTGCGAAGCGCAAATCAGCATTCCGCCCGTGGCCCTTGAGCTACCCTACCCCTGCGCGCTGCAGCTGCACAGCCGCTATGGCCGCGACGAAATTCTGTGCGCTTTCGGCGTGTGGACGTTTGAGCGTAATCCGTCGGTGCGCGAAGGGGTGTGCTACATCGCGCCCCTAAACACGGAACTGCTGTTCGTTACACTCGAAAAGTCGAGCCGCAACTACTCGCCTACCACGCTCTACCACGATTATGCCATCAGCGACACGCTGTTTCATTGGGAGTCGCAGAACAGCACGGCGGAAGATACGCCGAAGGGCATCAGCTACATTCAGCACCAGGCACAAGGCAAGACCATTCTGCTATTTGTGCGCGAGCGAAATCAGGATGCGGCGGGGCTAACCATGCCCTACGTGTTCCTGGGGCCTGTGCGGTACGTGAGCCATAAGGGTAACCGGCCCATGGCCATTACCTGGGAGTTGGCGACGCCGCTACCAGGTTTTCTGTGGCACGAGGCGGGCAAGATGGCCGTGGGGTAAGTAGTGCCTTCGCAGCGGGCATATTTAAATGTACACACGGAAAGAAGCCTCTGTATCCACTAAAGCCTTGCGTTGCACGCGAGAGTTGTAATAGGTGATGCGGGGACTTCTGCTATTGATGAGGTTTCGGTTCATTACTGCAATAAGCTGCTGTACTATTATGCGGCTTTACAAGCAGGAAGCCAGGTACTCGTTTTTATCCTACTGAATAGTTTGCACAGGCCTTATCCAACTGCTGTCGAAGATACTCGCGCAGGCTTGCGGGGGCTAATACCTCAACGTCTGCGCCGAAGCTTAGAAGCAGGGTGATGAACTCACGGGTAGGAATCAGCTGAAGTGTGAATTCAGTGCTCTGTGATGTTTCGGCTACTAAAAGCTGCGTGGGGTGCAACGGCTTGGTTAACACGTACGGGGACCGGGCCGGGGAAAAACGCAAGTGAATTTCTACTACCTCTCCATTGGGTGGTACCGAGGCACCAATCACGTGTTGGAAGTAGGCTTTGGGGTCAAGCTCGCCGGGCCGATAGGGGGCATTGGCAGGCTCGATTGCCACAATCCGGTCGAGGGCATACGTGCTGGTGACGTGGACATTCTGGGCATTGAGCCCAAGCAGGAACCAACGATGATTAAACTCCTTCAGCAGATGCGGATGCACCAACTCGCGCCGAGCACTGGAAGCCTGGAAAGGCTGATAGGTAAGCCACAATACTTCCCGCTGCCGGATGGCCTGATATAGGGGTCGCAGCCAAGTTAAGCCGGTGTAGGCCGGCACCTGCTCAAAATGCACAACATCCGGTGCAGGAGCCGCACCAGGCTGCGTGAGGCGCTGCTCGATGCGCTGCACGACTTCATCCAGCTCATCGGATACGCCCAGGGCCTGGAGCTGGCGCAGCACCGCGAGGCTCTGATGCAGCACGGGCAGATCGTCGAGAGTAAGGGGCGTGTTGGAGATGGAAAAGCCAGGATCAGTGTAGTAATAGCCCCGCCCCGACTCAGTTTCAATGGGGGCCTGATAATTCAGGCGTAGGTTCTTGATGTCTTCCTGAATAGTGCGTTTGCTGACGCTGGCGGGGCCGCCATCCTCCCGCAGGGCTTCGCCTACTTTTTCCATCAGGACTTCCACAGGCCAATAGCGGCCCCGGCGTTTGAAGCAGTCGTCGAGGACTTTATAGCGGAGCAGCGCGTTTTTATTGGCGGGCATCAGGAATTTTTGAAAAGAAATTATCGGACGCAGATAGGCTGCATTTGGGGGGAGCACCTTTGTTGCAACAATACGCACAAAAGCATTCCGATGAGCCAAACTACTGTTCTTCCCCGCCCCTCCGCAACTGCTGAATTGCCGCGCACCGTTGAATGCGGTCGGTGTGGAGGCCGAGGCACTCTGCCCGTGTTCCGGCACGTAGAAGGCGGCATCTGCTTCGCCTGCCGGGGGGCGAAACGGATAGTTGTACGAGGCTGAAAAAATAGTTGAAGAAAAATTTCCTGACGCAGATAGGCTGCATTCCGGGCCCGCACCTTTGCAACACCTACCACCCCAAAGCCAGTGCAATTATGAAGTTCTACACTCTGGATACCGTTTTTTCCTTCGGCCGTCACCAGGGCCAGACCGTAGCGGAAATGCTGGTTGAGAACCCGGGCTACCTGAACTTCTGCGTGCAGGTGCTGGACCACTTTGCCCTGTCCCGGGCCAATGTAGAAGCCTGGCAGCAGCAGTTTCCCAAGCTAAGCGAGCAAATGACCGATGCTGCCTGGAACAAACTGGATGAGAAGGAAAGCCAGCACCAGGCTGAACTGATGCGGCAACAGGTAGCAGATGAAGAAGACGACTCCTACGATTCCGGTGACTATTACAGCCGCGACGATGCGGACCGGGATACCTTCGATGCCCTCACCGATGGGCAGTACGGGGACTACGACGACTTCGGCGGCGACATGGATTCACTGCGCGATGCCATGGGCTACTGAGGTAATTCCACAGCGGCTGCGTAACTAGCACCGCTATCCTGATATTTCTGCGAAGGCCAGACTGCGGCCTTCCTCGCTCTTTGAAAGTACCTGTGACTGGGGTTTTGACCTTGTGCGGCGTTGCGCCGCGCCCGTTCTGACAACGGCATCATTGACAGTTGACTCGATTGATTAATTTGATTTAATTAATTGATTTGATTGACTCTGAATTGAGTTTTAATTCAGAATTTATTTTTTGAATTATTATCTGCTTCTTAAGTAGAAGACGCAAAGAAAACTCCCGGCAGGCACTTTCAATTTTTATTATCCTTTACTGCCCCAATGCCTGAAGACCTACCTCCTGATGCCATTTCTGCTACCCCTGACCAACCGGACGCGGGGACAGAAGAGGCGGCCGGGCAGGCGCTGGAGGCAGTCCAACACGCGGAGTTGCTGCGCGTCTTGTCGCCGGAGTATCAGGCTGGGTTCTGGGCCATGCTGAACGCGCAAAAGGGCCGCCAGCCACGTCCCGCGCCGCTGCTTGAAATTATCGATACTGCTGGTTTGGCTGTGCCTTTCCGGGAAGTAATGGATGCAGATACATTGGCGCGGGTGCTGAACGCTGCTCTGGCACTAGACGTGGCCGAAAACCCACAGCACAAACCCAAACCTCTCATCGGGAAAGTGCTCAACTATTACGCCTTTCATAAAAAAACCACACGTTACAGCACCTTCGAGATTCCGAAGCGAACCCGGGGCGAAATGCGCGTCATCAAAGCTCCTGACCATGGTCTGCGACGCATACAACGGCTGCTGCTGCTTTGCCTGACCGCTGCTTTCACCACTTGTGATAAAGCGGCTCACGGCTTTGTACCAGGCCGTAGCGTACTCACTAATGCGCAGCCTCACGCGGGTCGCCGGTTTGTGCTGAATCTGGACTTGAAGGATTTCTTCACGAATACTCATTACGGGCGAGTAGAGCGGGTGCTTCAACTCCCCCCTTTCAGCTTGTTACCGGCTGTAGCCCGGTTGGTGGCCAATCTGTGCTGCGACCAAGGCAGCCTGCCGCAAGGTGCGCCCACCTCGCCGCTACTCACCAATGCCGTCTGCCAGCGCCTCGACCGCCGCCTACGGCAGTTAGCTAAGTGCCACAGAGCCACCTATACCCGCTACGCCGACGACCTCACGTTTTCGAGTCAGCGCCCAGCCTTTCGGGAGCCGTTTTATGCGGAGCTAAAGGTGATTTTGGATGCAGAAGGCTATCAGGAAAACGCCCAAAAACGGCGATTACAACTGCCTAATGCTCGGCAGGAGGTAACCGGCATCGTGGTGAATGATCAGCCAAACGTGCCCCGCGAATACGTGCGGCAAATACGGGCCATGCTGCACAACTGGGAAACCAAAGGTTACGAAGCAGCAAGTACTACTTTGCGGGCACACTACCGCGAAAGCAAGGCTGGGGCACGTCATAAGGGCACGGCACCGAAGTTGGAGCAAGTGCTGGCCGGTAAGATTGCCTACTTGGGCATGGTTAGGGGCAGTGACAGTGTTGAGTATACCGTTTTTAGTCAAAAGTTAAAATCACTTGGATTTGACAAAGAAAACTTGGCTATTATGGGAATATTAAAAGTCATCAAAGAGAAGGGTGTAAAAGAAGCAATTGCTTCCAAGCAAGTATAAATTATGGCAACGGAGACTAGAAATTTCTACAAAAGCCTTATTGACACCCTGCTCGAAGCACGAAGCAGAGGCAATCCTCACTACGATGATATTTACGAAAACACCTTATCAATTCTAGTTCAAGCCACAGCAAATGGCGAGGAAAATATTTATTCTATTTTAAATAATGTGGCTAAGATATCAGACATACTGAGTTTAGACACAAAAATATCTATTGATTACATTTCTATTGATGACTCCAGAACTCGCCATCAACTACGACTTGACAATCTAGCAATGGGGCGGTCTAGATATGGACTAAACCAACATACAGAAGGAAGTTCATTTGATGACTATTGCCGATTCGCTCAATTACAGGCTGAAGAATTGATCAATTTTTTTTATACACAAAAATTCAGTACACCTGTATTAATTCAGCAGTTCGTGATTAATAACAATAAAAACTACAGAGAAAATATAGCAAGCAGAACGGTCGCAAACAAAGTAACAGACATAACATATTTTTACAAGTTATTTGCATTCAATCAAATATATCAGTTTAAGGAATATTGGACGCTACTCCAAGTTTCTTACGTTAGAAACCAAGCTTCGCATCGATGCAGTATCACAGGAGATAAAGAGGACGAGCTAATGTGCGACTACGAAATCAAACAACTGCCTGGAAAAATGCGGAATTCTCTTACTTATTCAGACCAGAAACTCTATGACAAGTGCGAAAAGATTATGTTTCGCCGCGAAGCAGATTACGAAAAGGTATCTATTGCCTTGCATGCGCTTTATAAAACTGTAACCACTAATTTGTAATGGTTCTAACCGCTGTCCAAACCGCTACCCTTACTTCTTTCTGCAAATTTTTAGAGCGGCCCGACGAGCCAGTGCTCCTGCTCCGCGGTTATGCCGGCACGGGCAAAAAACACCTCCTGCAAGCTCTTCTGGCGGAACTGGCGGGGCGGCAGATGCGGGCTGTACTGCTGGCCCCGACGGGCCGGGCGGAGCGGGTAATGGCGCAACAGACCGGGCGCAAGGAGACAGCAATTATACACCGGGGAATTTATGATTGCTAGTTTAGGCTGGGGCAACTGGCTGTAAACCGGTATTCCTGACTACAACCACCCCGTCATTGCTGATAGTCATTAGTTGGGTTTCATCTTCGGAGAAGGCTACGGCCTTGATTCCGCTTTTGGTGTCGGTTCCTTTTTTCCCGTGCTCAGTGAAGGTGGACACTACTGACGCTTCCGGAACAGTAACCAAGTATACTGCACTGGACTGCTTATGACCGTAGCCACCCAGAGTAATAGGATCATAGCTTTGGTGGGAAAGTGCCATGTGTGTACCGGAGGGGCTGAAGCCTAGAAAGCTTTTCCCCTTCACCGTATGTGAAATAGTTACCTGATGCTGCTTTTCGGTATCGATTCTTGCCAAGTCAATCAGGTATGTGTGACCATTGCTGTCATAGGTGGCGAAATAGTTGGTTTGTGAAATACCACAGAGCCACGCAGCTGTTTCTGGTTCGGAGTTGATATAGAAGCTATGCAGCGTTGGCTGTGAGTTGCTTTTGTTTAAATGTAAGCGGGCAAGGATAATCAGACCTCCACTGCTACCAGGCTTGCCAACTAAGCCTAGCCATTTGCTATCATGGGAGAAAGCTGCATAGTTGAAGAACTTTGTGAATTCTGGCAGCGGAATTTCTATGGACGGCGGCGAGTTGACTAACCCAGCTTCGACCACTTTCACAATGCGAATCAGGCACCCACTACTTATCCATTCGCTTCTTATACCCAGCATTTCGAGTGCTGTGCAGTGGGTATTGAACAGCTCATTACGATTTTTAGGATCATCATACAGATTCCTGTAATGCTCAAGCTGACTGGGAGAAATGTTACGCTTCAGCAACCGGTCATAATATCGGATTGAACACGATGTATGAGCGTACAAGCGGCCATCAGGACTCTTGAAACGATAGTAGTGGTGAGCCAGCGCGGGCACATATTCCATTGTTAGCGGATCCAGCACGCGAGTATTGCGAGAAGCGTTCTGCTCGAAAACTAAATTACCGGACTTATCGAACTCCACAAACTTATCGGTGAAGAACCGCACCGACGTGTTGGTTCTCAAATCGTAATAATTATACTTATTGCCGCCTTCCGAAAGCATAAGAAAATTCCCGTCCGGTGCCAGATGCGCCTCTCGATAGTTTTCCGAAGCCATACTTGGCAACATTGTTTCCTCATACTGTCCATTCTGTTCACAGTAGCGCAATAGGTACAGTTGCTGGGCGCGCCGGACGAGGACCTTGTGCAGGGAGCGGGAGGTAGCCTCAATGCTACCCGGAACAGCGGGGAAAACTTTGCCGGTAACCGGATGCGCCAGAGCCCTGTGAGTTGCTAATGTGGATTTGGCAGTCAACTGCAGACAGCCTGGCTCGTCACTGATTAAAGGGTGCTGGCCTAAAATTTCCTGCAGACCAGTGTTTGTGGGGGGAATGCTTGTGGCAGCGGTATCCAGATTGAATATTCTAAGCTCGCCATCAGGTGCTTCCGGCTGGTACCATATTACTCGTTGCGTCTTGATAGTGGCGCTAGTGAGCTTCTGGCCTCTGCGCTCCCAGGAAGATGGCTCTTTGTGCGTGAGAGGAATGCAGACAGTAGTGTGGGGCGTTTGTGCATATTGGTCGGCTATTACGTAACAACCTCCATCGGCTGTAAACAAAGGATTTATGTTATTGACCGAAGACGGTAATACCTTGACTACTGGCCCCAGAACGGCGTAGTTGATTTGATCGAACCATGCTCTCAACATTCCTCCCATCCAAGTAACCGAACTAATGGCCCCCGTCAGTAATTGCTGACCGATCCTGGAATTGGTCGCATGATAGACTAAGGATCCTTGGTTTATGCAATTTTCCTGCAGGCGCCCATTCCACTCACGGGCGGAGTTACGTGAATAATGTATCCCAGTGACGTGAGAAGACACGCTCACTGTAAACAGGTGTGTGCCTCCGGCAGTGGGAATGAGCGTGCAATCTTCATATTGGAAATCCTCATCACAAGCTACTACTCCCCAACCTTTGACTGAGAAGTTTTGTGATTCCGTGACGGGATAACGCTCCGATAGTATGCGCGTTATTTGCTCCTTGTTTTTCTGTTGGACAAGTTCGAAGGCCATTCCGCATCGGAACATTCCTTTCGTATCCAGACCACATTCGTTGGGTAGCGCGCATAATAACTGCTCCGTGCCGGCTACAACATAATCGGTGACGTATAATTGGTATCCTTCCCTGCGATACAGATGGCCATTAAGGCCGATGGCACTATCCAGTGATATTGGCACCTGTTTGATTTCGAGAGTTTCAGGGTTAATAAGGTGAGCTAATTGCCCGTGGCAACCAAATAGAAGAGCGGCGCCAGGGCTATATAGAACGTCTGCTTCGGTAACAAATCTGAAGTCAACCTGCCAACGTGTTTCTTCGGAGCACCAGATATGCTGCTCAAGCTGCTGTTGCCCCTGATTATAAACCCAGAGTTGCTGGTTATGGGGTGCATGTACAAGAGAATAGCCTTGCACCAGTTCATGCACAATCGTGAAACTGTGCAAGGAAAAGGTGGCGAAATTAGATAGTTGCCGCCCAGTAATCTGGTCAACACCCACGTCTGTGCGTAGCAGTAGGTGGTCCGTATCGAGAAGAGATATATTGGTAGGACTTAACGAGTTTTCTTCCCATACCTGATCTCCACCATCCCGCACGATGCTTAACCGGTCAGACATAAGCAAGAAAGTATAGGACACCTCATCAAATATGTATGCCTGTTTTAACTCGCCGGAACCTAGGCGAACAGAGTCTGACACGCTTACTTCCTGTTGCCAGGTCTGACTCTGAGATTCACCAGTGAACAGGTAACGCCCTGGCTGATCAAGACCCAGAAACGTAGTAGATTCATTTGCCTCCAGAGCTACCTCATTTATGAGTTTGTGATCATAAAAAACTTTTACGGTCGTTTTCAAACCCAACCCTACCAATTGAAATTGGGAATTGCGGAAGCCCTCAGAGGGAAACACTTTGAATAATGGGGTCATAATTACGTCTTCACAGTACAGCAGCAGGAAGCCATTTCCTATCAGGGAGGCTAATCTACCTTATAAACACCGGTTAGCGCTGAACACTTAGGCCTTCTGCCCGACGTAGGCGCATAGTAGCCGACAGTACTTCTTGCGGCCCTGCTCGATGAGGCCGGGCGTGGCCGTCAACTCAACGCGCCAAACGTCGTGTGGGGCCTTCTTCTGCACGCCGATGATGAGGAAGCGCGTGGCGCCGAGCACGTCGAGGTATAGGGCGGCCTGGCGGTCGTAGTCGTATTTTTCAATGGTGGTCAGGAAGTGGGCCAGGTCGGGGCTGCTGGTGGTCTTGAAGTCGATGAGCGTGAGCTGGCGGCCGGCGCGGCTACGCACCAACAGGTCGGGGCGCAGCTTCACCCCTACCCCGGTGGCTGTATGCACGGCGGTGTAGGACTGTTCGGCCTGGCCGCGGTAGAGCAGGTCGCGGCAGTAGCGCTGGCGGCGCACCTGGCGGGCTAGCTGCTCCAGGTCGGCCCACTTGATGCCGCGCTCGTCGGTGCGGGCGTAGGCGGCGGGTTCGAGGGTGGCGGTATGAAAATAGCTACCGTAGGCCAGCGCCACGGGGTTGGGTTGGCGGGTGAGGCCCAGCAACTCGTTTTTGAGGTTGCTTAAATCGGTGTTGCTGACCTGGGGTAGGGCGCGGTGCTGGACCTGGGTCAGGTCGGGGTGATGGATCAGGGTATGGAACATGAGGCTGGGCTTATGGAGGAGGAAGAAAAGAGGTTCTGGCCCGGTGGGGCCGCCCGCCTGTGGGCGGGACGGGCGGCCGGTGGCCTGGGCTATTAGGCAGCGGGCGGCAAGGCCGCCACTTCGGCGGCGGGCTGCTCGTCAGAGTGCTCTTGCTCAGTGGGCACGGTGTAGCCGTGCTGGATGCGCAGGTCGGCGGCCCCGGTGTAGGTTTCGGCGCGCCAGATGGGGAAGTCGCGGGCGTAGTCGCGGCGAGCGGCTACTTCGGCAGGGTCGGCGGCTTCGTAGCTGAACTGGGCAATGTAGTAGGTGGCCGTCTTGCCGTCCTTGGTGGTTTGCTTCTTCTCGGCCGTGACCTTTACAACCACGTCGGCTAGGGTCAGGTCGTCGTAAAACAGGGGCTCGATGAGGCGGTACAGGTTTTCGACGCTGTAGCCGTGGAAGAGCACGGCGCAAACTGCGCCCTTGTCGTCGGCAAAAAACAGCTCGGCCCACAGCTTGCGGCCCATGTTCAGAATATCATCCTGGAAAATGCGCCAGGCCAGCGGAATAAAGCGGAGCGAGTTGCCGAGCGGCGTAGTGCCGCCGATGTTGAACTGGCCGGCCTTGGCATCGAAACGCACCTGGCGGGGGTGGCCGGGCAGGTAGCGGAAGCGCGACACCTGGGCCAGCTCGCCGGTAGCCTCGTCCAGCTTCTCAATGAGGTAAGCAGCCCCACCCCCAGCCCCTCCCCGGTTGGGAGGGGTGAGTTCTAAAGTAGCCGTGGTTGGGACGGCGGCTTCTTCAGGGGCAGCGCTGCGTTGGGCTTTTACTTTGGTTGACATGAGGTAAGGGGTAAAGGGTGAAAAAGCGGGGCCGGCGGCGGGCCGGCCCCGTTGCTGTTGGTGGTTATTTGAATTGCTTGTCGTGGCACAGAATGGCGCGGCCCACGATGGAGTCCTGGCCGCGGGCGGCGGGCTGGTGCTGGTACCAGAGGTAGGTAGCCAGCAGGTTGAGGTAGCAGGGGTTGCAGAACTTGCCCTCTTCGTCGACGATTAAAATCAGCTCGGGCGTAAGGCGTATCACCTCGACCAGCTGGCAATCGAGCAGGCTGTATAGTTCCGCCAGCTTGAAGTTGCGGCCGTTTTTGGGGCTGATGGGCTGGGGCTCGGCACTGTGCGGGTCGAGGAGTTGGGGCTGGTAAGTAGTAGCAGATTTAGGCATGATGAAGCTGTTTAATGGGGCCAGCCTGGCTCGGCGGCCCCTGGTTGAAAAATTGATTTGGCGGGGTAGGCTAGTAGCCTTCGACCTCGAACATCATCTGTTCGTACTCGCCATCGTCCCACCCCTGCTGCTCGTGCTCGTGGTGGTACCAGGCCTGCCGCTCCCACTCCTGGCGGGCGGCCAGCTGATTGTAATGGGCGGCCTGGGCTTCATCGGCGGCCATGGCTTCGCCGATCAGGCCGTTCAGCTCGGCCTCCGTTGGGTGATATTCCATGAATAGTAGGCTTGTGGCCCGCACCGCAGCTGGCGCGGGCCGTTTGGCTAAAAGCGGGGGTAGCGGGCACGGGCGGCCTGCAAAGCAGCGCCGGCCGGGCTGGCGTGGAAGGCCGCGGCGGCGGCAGCGTAGGCGGCAAGGGCCTCTCGATAACGCACAATGGCGACGCGCAGCTGGCCAAAGCGGCCGGGCCGGGGGCGGTAGTCATCGCGCAGCGCATACCTGGCGGCGCGGGCGTCAAACATGACCGAGTGGGCGAGGGCCAACGCAAGGCGGGCCGCTATGGCGGCGGGGTCGATGGGAGCCGGCGCGGGCTGGGGAGGAGTGGCCGGGCGAGGCGGATACAGTGCCTGCAGCTGGTCCAGAGTGGCCTGCAGGGCAGCCCGCCGGCCGGCAGCCGCGCCCACAGTAGGCGCGGCTGGGGCAGTGGCTACACTAGGCATGAGCGGGTACCCCGGCAAACTCATCCTCAGCCTGGATAACCTGCCACACGGCGGCGAAGGCATAGCCGGGGGCCACGGCGCGCAGGGCACGGAAAGCCTGGCGCAGGGCCTCAAACGGGCAGGGTGAGGAGCCGGCGAAGCCACCGGACGGCTGACACGCGGGCCTTTCGGCCAGGCTGAGCATGACGTGCCAAGTGGAACTGCCCTGACCATAGGTAGCGGCAGACTGCGCAACATAGATGCCCGAGAACTGACACAGGGCGGGGCCTTTCCAGGCGGCAGCGGCAAGCTGCAAAAGTTGATTGGGTTGCATGGCTGTATGTGTTAGCCGTGGGGTGCCCGCGCCGTAGGCCTCCGGCTGGGGCAGTAGCCGGGTCTCTCCCGACTTGCTACCCTAATATACGAAATAAAGTAACACTTTGTTACATTTAGGAATGATATTTCAAGGTGGTAAACGCCTTTAGTTTCGCGGTGTTCAATCACAAAAAGTACAATAAAGACACCTGGCGCGGCTCGTTGCCAGGGCCGCCCCGCCAGAACGACTAGATGCCTTGCCCAGGGGGGTTGGGGGGGCGGGCTGAGGCCCCCAATGGATGCTCGGCGAAGCCGGCCTTGTGAGGCGGTAGTGGCCGACCAGCGGGAGGCTGCGGAAGCCGAGGCAGATGACTAGGCGTTAGCCTGGGCATGATGGCGGGGGCTTGGGGTACTCCCCAATGAAACCCTCCGCGAAGCGGGCCTTATTCTTTGGCCTGCGTGGCCTGAACGCAGATAGTACCAGCGGGCGGCAGGCTTTTCGGCCTGGGGCCTGCTCCTACTCCGGGGGAGCGGACTCGCGGTGTGGGCCTTTTTCAGGCCCGGCACGGCGGGGCCGTGGTGCGGTGGGCTGGCATTAGCGCTGTATCACAAGGCACTATTGCAGCTGTTGTGGCGGTGTGGTGGGGAGAGGGCCGGGACGGCGTGGAGCGGAGGAGCGGACGCCGCGTAGTGGGGTTTTGGGCGGAGGCACGGAGTCCAAAACCCTGCGGAGCAAGGTAGCAACGGAGTGGAACGGCGGCCGGGGCCGGGGCGGGGTTGGTGGGGACGGACGGGCGGCCCGTCCTGGAAGGCGGGCGGTGCGGCCGGCGGTGGGCGGGCGGAGCGTCAGGGGTTGCAGAGTGAGTGGATCAGTATCCGGATGGCGCTGGCTGCAGCAGGGATAGTAGCCAAGCCGACCAGCGGGAGGCTGCCCGTAGGGCCGTAGCGAAGCGAAGTGGCGGATAGCCCGGCCCGAAGGGGCTGCCCTAAAAAACACAAACTTCACGCAACGAATACCCAACAACTATGTAGCAAAATGTTACGTAAATTTGTAACACACTTTGCATCTATAACCAACCTCTTCCATCATGTTTAGTAGCACGAAAGCGGGACACCTGGCGCACATCCTGACAACGGCCCTCGTCGGACAAATGGCCAGCAATGAGCTGACGCCGCCGGACCCCGATAAGATTGAGAACTACGGGCACCTCATTATTCAGGCGTTGGTGGCTATCGTGACGATTTGGGCGACGGTGCGCAAGGCGCTGCAGAAACCTGAAAACGTGGTAAAGGGTCCGGTGGTGGGGGTGGTGACGGCCCCGGCAACGGCTGAGCCTACTGTTAGCACGGGAACTGATGGTACTGAATAAGGCACGACCTGGGGTGGATCGGGCGGCACCGCGGTTGAGCGGGGTTCAGCTGAAGGTGCAGGCGGCCCGGCTGGGGCAGGCGATGCCGAGCCTGGCGGCGGCTTACGCGCAGGCGCTGGCGCGGTGGTTGGGTGACCCGGTGCTCCGGCTGGCGGGGCGGCCGATTATTACGGAGTGCTACCGGAGCCCGGAGCGGCAGGATGAGCTATATAAGCAGGGGCGCAGCAAGCCAGGGCCGGTGGTGACGTACAAGCGCGGCGGGGAGTCGAAGCACAACCAGCTGCCGGCGCCGGCGCTGGATGTGGCCTTTCTGCTGCCGGATGGGGAGGTATCGTGGTCGGGGCTGCTGCTAGGCAAATTTGCGCGGCTGATGAAGGCAGCTGATGCGCGAGTGCATTGGGGCGGCGACTGGCCGAGGTTTAAGGACCGGCCGCATTTCGAGGTGTAGGGTGGAGATGAAACGAGCGGGCCAGGTGGTCCGCTCGTTTTGGTTTCGGAGGTAGTCCGTTTCAGCTTAACACCTGCCGGATGTATTGGGGGAACATAGTGACCAAGCGGTCTTCGCGGGGGTTGAAGAGGAAGGGGCGCACGTCGTCGGCCATGGCCTGCATATCGAGGGTTTGACAGTGGGCCAGCAGCTGGTCTTTGAGGTCGGCGGGAGTTTCGATGCCGCGCTTCTGGGTGAGGTAGGCGTAGTTGGGGGTGACCTGGCGGCCGAGCAGGAACACGGCGTCGTAGAAGTCGCGGCCCTTGTTGCGGACGCGGTTGAGAATGGCGTAGAACTTCTGGGCCAGCAGCAGGTCGGGCGGGGTAGTCTGAATTTGAGTGAAGACGTCGAAGCGGTTGAGCAAATGCAGCTCCGGCTCGAAGGCAAAGTGCTGGGGCTCGGTGTCGAGCTGGATGAGAATCTTCTCCTCGCGGTAGCCGCTCAGGCCCTCATTGAACAGCAACTCGGGAAAGCGGACGTGGCAGTGGTAGGCGTCTTTGAGCACCATCTTCATTTCAACATCGTAGCCCTCCAACTCCATGCCGCGGGCCACGATGTTGGCCAACTCGCCGAACTCGGCGGCGGTGACGCCGGTGTTGTCGAAATCGAGGTCTTCGGAAAAGCGGTTGTTGCCGTGGACGATGCGCAGGCAGGTTCCACCCAGGAAGAAGAACCGGTCGGCCAGCGGGCTGTCGTAGATGAGCTGGAGCAGCTTGTGCTGGAGGTACTCGCGCAGGATGAAGCGGCTGAAGGGCCGGAGCGCGGCCGGGTACTGGGCCTGAATCTGGGCGAGGCTAAGCATGGACCGGGAGGAGGGAAAGTAGCGCCTGGATGCGCTGGTTGAGGCGCTGGTGGGCGAACAGGGTTTGGTAGTCGGCGAGGCGGGCGAAGTTGAGCTTGTCGCGCAGTACGTCGGGGTTGAGGCGCAGGGCGGCGAAGTCGGCGGCGGTGCGCAGCTCAGGGTGCAGGTAGCAGTAGTCGAGCAGGGCCTTTTCGAGGTCGGCCATGAGCACGGGCCGGTTACCGGCGGGCCGCAGCACTTCGTAGCCGAAGTATAGGCGGGGCAGCAGGTGCTGGTATCGGAACGTACCGAGGGGCGTGTGGTACTCCTGGGTTTTGCGCGGGCTCACGGAGGTAAGCGTGTACACGCCTTCGGGAATCAGGCCGTGGTAGGAAAAAGCTGTTTCCAAAGACAGGTAGGCGGGCTGGTAGATGCGGTTGGCGGTGAACCAGAGCAGGGCCTCATCGACGGGTGTCTCGGTGAAGCGGTACCAGCGGTTGACGATGCGCTGCAGATAGCCACGGGCCTGCCATTCGACCAGGCGGCGCTTGTCGAAATCGGGAAAAGCCTGGCGCAACTCGTGGCTGGATACGAGGCCCTGGGCGGCGAAGCGGGAACGGACGGCGAGGTAGTTCATTTCTAAAAGTTGTTAAATATAACATCTTTTAGAAATGAAGTCAATAAGGTTGTCGCTTATATCTAGGCGTACTCGGCGCAAGGTGCTAGTATTGTGGTAGCAACCACTTCTACTTTCAGCTACATCCTCTGCTATTTTGAGTTACTTGGCATCATACCTGGCCCGGCTTACCAAGCTAAAAGTAGATGCCCGCACGGTGGCGGGGGTAAGCCTAGAGTCGCCCTACAAGCCGGCGCTGCTACTGGCCGTGCTGGAAGGTATCGAGGAGCAGACCATCCGGGATAACCGCATTGCTATTACGCCAGAACTGATTGCGGGCTTCAAGGCGTACTGCCAGCTGCTGAGCCCGGGGCCGGAGTACGGTGGGTGTCCGTTTCAGCTGCCGTTTTTCCATTTGCGGAGCAGTGGGTTCTGGCATCTGCACGCCCGGCCAGGCCGGGAGCTGGTACCAACGGCGTCGAAGTCGGTGCGCAGCTTCGGGCATCTGCGGGACGTAATCAACTATGCTTCGTTAGATGCGGCGCTGTGGGAACTGCTGTTGCAGCCAGTAGCCCGCGAAGAAATCAGGCAGGCGCTACTGGTACGCTACTTCCCTCTGACTCGGCATTACTTTCGGCCGCGGGCGGGCCTGGAGCGGCTGGATGAAATGGGCCGGCAGATGCTGGAGGAACCGGCGGCCGTGTACAACCGCGCAGTGGACGTTGCCGATGAAACGGCCCTGGCGGAACGCAGTGGGGTGTTTGTCCGGGAAGTGCTGCGGGCTTATCAGTCGACGTGTGCGGTGTCAGGGCTGCAGCTGGTGAGCACCACGGGGGCGGCGCCGTTGCTGGATGCCTGCCACATTGTGCCATGGTCGGTGAGCCGCGATGACACGATTGGGAACGGGCTGGCGCTATGCCCAAACCTGCACCGCGCCTTCGACCGGCACCTGTTCTGGATTGATGAAGACTACCGGGTTCGCGTGTCTGAGGGGTTCGGAGAACTGGGCGGGCACGAGTATGGCGTGCAGCGATTCAATGGGCAAACGCTGCGGCTGCCGAAGGCGCGGGCATGGTGGCCGCGGGTGGAGAACCTGGCGGCGCAACAAAAGCTATAAGCTAAACCGCTTCTCCAAAAGCAAGAGGAAGAAAACTTGCTTTTGGAGAAGCGATTCCTTATTTCTGCTCTGGTGCCGCCTGCTCTGGTGCCGCCTGCTCTGCTACGCTAGCGGCTTGTTCCAGGCGTTTCTTCTCTTCGTAGGCAGCTTTCCTCAATGCACCACTAGCGTCTTTTTCCTGCTTTGCAAGGGCTTTTTTAAGGGCTATTTCTTCCGGACTTGCTTTAGGCTTTTCGTGCTCCAAACGTTTGTTGTAAGCATCTACTTGACTAGCATTAAACGTTTTGATAAGGTCATTGACGGCTGGAACACCTACCCGACCATGCCAAGATGAATAACGTTGACGAAGTTGCTGTATATATGGCGAGTTAAGCTTATAGTGACGTGCCAAATCTGTAAGAAAGTCTTTGGATACAGTTTCAAGTGCAGTCAAGAAAACGATGCAAGCTGGAAGAAGCATTGCCTCATTCCTGTAAGGGAACGAGGGTAAATAATGCTTTGCTGTAGCATTCTGGTTGAACTTGTCCAATCCCTTGTCAATGCCAAATTCTGCAGTAATATCCTTTTTAGAAAACCTGAGGATTTCCAAATTGCTCTTCGGGATAGCAGGTACACTGTCACGAATATAAACTTCACATTCTGGTGTAATCAGTATTGCATACTCATCATCTGAAATCTCAAATATATCACCAGTAGCAAAAGGCACCTCAGTGCCGTGAATTTTCGTGTAGTAGATACGTTGAAAAAGCTTTGCTGCTGCCAGTTCAGATGTATTGGTCCCGTTTTCATTGCCTTGAGTTAAAATCATGGCTTTTAATCCTGGGTTCTGAACTAGTTGCTCAGCCAAAAGATTGTTCAAAAGTTCGATGACTTCTGAAATAGCGTTGCTATTATCCTTTACACTTGATTTATAGATATCCCTAACCCAATGCTTATTAACTGCAGCTAATTCACCAAAAATGGATTGTAATGACTGATTAATCGCGCGGCCCCAAGCAACTGAAAAATCTAAGTTTTGGTTTGCAAGTGCGAACTCTTTTAATTCTTTTTTTATTTCTTCAAATTCGGCAAGTAATGCGTCTCGCTCATCTATTTTGATGACTTTCTGTTTTATTACTACTCGTCCTGGAAAAAGAATATGCAATCTGTCTACTGCATCTGCAGGTATATCGGCAGCTGAATAAACGAAAATCTTTGAGAAGAGCTTCAACTCCTCTAAAATCGACAAGGGGTTTTGAGGAGGTGCATCAACAAAGTCTGGGTCATGGGATAAGAATTCCCAATCTAAAATTATAACGTCGAAAGTAGAAACTGAAGTAAGCGCCTGCTTCAAATGGTCTAGATTGTCTACTGGAAGTACTACGAACTCCTTTTTAAACAACTTGTAGAGCTCATACTCTGGTTCATCGTCTGAATGAACCCGGTCATCTGCGAACAGTACGACTCCTTTGATATCAATCGTATCCATTACGCTTCTTGGGTTTCGAATTGGATTAGGAAATTAGCTCCCTTCAGCAAACGTTCCGGGCTGCTGTATACTACGCTTATGGTAGCCCCCATTCGGGCCAGTAACTCTCGGGCGATATACAGGCCTAACCCGCGTCCTGAGGCTTTTCTAGAATAAAAAGCTTCGAATACAGCGTCGGCGAGTTCGGGGCTAATACCAATACCACTGTCTGCTACAAGAAGAGTTTTTTGGTTCCCATCAACTCGAAAAAGAAGCTCTTTCTGCACATTTGGCGCGCTTCCTTTTTCCTTCAACCAGTAGAGTGCGTTATCTACCAAGTTTATTAGAACTTGCAATATTAAGCCTTGTGGGGTAGTCAGCAGCAAATCTTTTCCTACTACCTCTACTGTAACTTGAATGTCAGAACGCAATTCATGTCGGAAGTAACGGACCGTTTTGTCAACAATTTCCTTTACATTGACGATATCATCAGTACGCTTAGAAATGCGGAATAAAGGTTGTATGATTTGCATTTCGTTGTAGACAATGTCTACGTTGTCGCGCATTTCAGTCAGCAAGTCCTTTATTCTTCTGGTAACAGGACCATCTTGCTCTAAGCGCCGCCGTAATTCATCAATAGTTCTAAATAGCCTACCAAGAACCATAATGGCATCATGGGATGACTTTTCCACCGCTAAACCTAGACCTGCTAAGTCTTCGTATGTTTCCACCCGTTCCTTCATCAGGGCATTGTGGGTTCCGTAGACCTGCAAAAACTTATTAGTAGACTCTAAAAGCTGCTGTTGCTCTTTCGGGTCGGTTACTACCTGATTTATTCTTTTGACTAAGTCCTCGTGTGCTAGTTCTAAACTTCCTTCTGTTGACTTAAGGTTTTGGTTTTTAATTATTTCCTCCTTAACAATATCCAAATCGGATTCTGCTTTCATTGCATTTAATGCGCCAATAAGCAGTGTTTTGAAGTCGTCATAAGCGCCTTCTACGTCCATCATGCCATATCGGCTGGTCGTATCCTTCAGCTTTGGATTTTCTTGGCCAGTAATATAAACGAAACCGATAATCTGGTTTATGTTATAATAATCTCCGGCTTTGTCGGTTGCGCGACGTTGTGAAAGTTCAAGCCAATCATAATCCTTTTCACCAAATGGATACACGCGGATACCATCACGAAATACAAATACGTTATGGGCAGCTAAAAATTCCTTTTGTCGACTATTTAACAAGCGTGTTTTAGGACGCATGTCATATACGTAGAAGGAGAAATGTATTTTTCCTTGCTTAGGTAGCCGCTTTAGCTTCCTGCCCCCGGCTTCCTTTACCTCTTGAGCTTCAAACCTGGCTTTAATAGCTTTTGAAGAAAAAGTGTAATCGCCGTAGTTTAAAAGGTTAATGGTTCTTTTGCTTTCGCGCTTCTTGAATGGGCCTGAAGCTAAATAATCGTATTCCAGTACACCTTTTTCGCTAATCGTCCCTATCATTTGAAAAGGCGCAAGACTAAGCATTTGGCTCCAATGAGTCTCCGCTTTCTCTACCTCTTCGCCATTAACAATTAGCTTGAATTCGAAGTCAGCTAATACCTCATAAGTATCGGGATTGTGTTCCTGCTGTAGAATGTCTGGAGGCGCTACAAGCTTTTGTAGGGATGCAGAAAGCGACGCAAAGTCATCATCGCTCCAATTTTGCTTAAGCTTATTTATCCGAATAAGTGTGCCTGGGCCTCCTGTGAATACGACAGGTGGTTCATTAATGACGTAGTCATTGCTGATTTCACTCAGTAATTTATACTCCTCTGGAGCGGCCTCATCTTCATTGTCGTAATCAGCGAAGTCAACATGCAGTTGTACTTCTGGGTCATTCGGGGTTTTACTAAAAATAGAGATGTCTTGTCCTAGCTTATTAATTGCAAAGCGCCCAATTCCTTTCTCGCCCTGCATTGTCCGGTTCATAACCGGCGTTTTCAGGTTCTGCTTCTTTAAAAGAAGTTTATTGGGTGTGCCTGGATTCAAGTAAACGTTTAGTAAAACGTCCTCATTCATGCCTAGACCATCGTCCCGAATTTCAATATAAGATTTAGGGTTTGGTGGCTGTTCACCATTTTGGGGAGTCCAGTTTTTAAACTCAATTGTTACGGAAGTAGCATCCGCATCATAAGAGTTTTTTACAATTTCCACCAAAGCCACAATCTTATCTGTGATGAGTTGGTCACCCAATATGCTCATTAGCCGTGCATATGGCTTAAATGAAGCTGTGCCCTTCTTGATTACTGGCATATTATTTTCTCAAGATAAGTATGTGCTCGGTGGGATAAACTTCAATTGCATTTTCGGTTCCCTCAAACACTTTAGGTAAAATTCGACCCGTTACCGCATGTCGCAGAGAGGTTAATCGTTTATTGGGAATGGGGCGCTCCCATACATTCTCAATAGAGAAGCCTAGGGGCTCTAGTAGCTCCAAGAAGACTTTGTGATTGTCGATTTCATACCCTCTAAAACGACTATTGCCGATTACTATGCAGAAGTGCCCCCCTGGTTTCAGCGCTTCATATGTAGTTGCAAAACAACGTTGCATTGAAGCAAAGTACCGCTCCACTCTTTTCTGTGCAAGCGGTTTCATAACCTTACGCATCAGGTCCAAAGACGCACTTGTAACAAGTGTTTCTTCTACCATTCTCTCTTCATAGAGCTGTGTGCCTATGAATCCCAATTTTTTGAAACTGGTGACTGTCTGAGTGTTCCATAACCAGTATGCTGTAAGCTGATGCAAGTCAGCGTACTCATAGGAGGTAAGGTAAGGAGGACTTGTGATTACAGCATCAAATCGGTCCTTGCCGAGTGAGTGTCTGTTAATGTCGTCACAGATTACTTCTGGCCGGTAGCAGGCTTGTTGACGCAGATGTTCAGCTGATGCTGAATAACGCCTTGCTACCTCTTTCGCCTTTCTGGTAAACACTTCAGCGACCCCTGGCACTTGCCGGCGATAACGCACATTAGGTTGTCTATCTGCTGGGTCAGTTGGCAGCAATGGACGACAATCCAACTGTGGCTTAACACTCCAGTCGAGCCAGTTAGAAGCGGGCTTCAAAGAGCTTGAAAAGATTAGCAACAGTAAGTCCTGTAAATCAATATCTTCTTCTTTCTGAATCTCTTCCAGTAGAAATGCTAGGGTTACTATGTTTTCTGGTGAAAACCAATGAAGCAAGCGCTCCATGTTCTTGCCCTTCAATAGTTCTATTACTCGCTCAGACTCTATAGATTGATTTCGTGCGGAATCCAGCGCATTCGCTAATACTTGCGCAGATGCTAGAATCAAGACTTCCGGCTCTACAATAGCAGTTTTAGCCCGTGTAATGAGAGATGCTACCGGATTCACATCAACGGCTAGCGAATGCCTGCCCAAGCACATTGCTTCTAGGTTCGTAGTACCACTCCCTGCAAAAATGTCGGCGATTAAGTCCCCCGGTTTGCTAAAAGATTTTATTAACTCGTTAACCAGCTGAGGAATGAATTTAGCTGGATAAGAGTGAAGGGCATGTGTTCTTTCATCTGTATTCGCACTGCGAAAACCCAAGTCCTCTCGGGTTATGGTAGTAATGGTTCGCACGCAGTAGCTTTATGAGGCAGTGGATAGTGGCTATCCGTGTAGTACAAGAAGAAAAAAGCCTCCCTCTGACTCGTTTAAGAAGAGTAGGGGCAGTTTGCTACAAACATACACAGGAATACAGTGCACAACCTAAAGCAATGTGCTGTTTTCTGTGAAGGGTTTTCTATATGCATATGCCGTTGTCGTGCTCGCTAGAGCAGAAAATTCGTGCGGCTGCTTGGTCAATCTAATACCGCTATCCTGGCTTTTCGTTAGCCTCAAATACGGCGCGGGCGAAGCCGGCGGGCGTGGCGGAACGCAGATTGGCGCGGTTCTTTGAGTCGGGCAGGTTGTGCATTTTGGAGCCGAGGATGGGCACTACGGCCTTGTGCTCGGGGAGCTGAAAGCCACCGCCGGTCCACAGGCAGGTGCGCTTGGTATAGGCTTCGCTGAGCTGGCGCTCGGGTGGTAGGTAACCGGCGTAATCGCAGGGGTCGAAACGGAAGTCCGGGGGACGCCAATAGGTGCTGACGGTGCTCACCGGGTTCTCGATGAAGTAGGGGGCCTGGCACCAGGCGGCGAGACGGGCGGACCATTCGAACAACTGCAGGGCCTTGATGACGCTGCCGAGGCCTTTGCGGCGGAAGTGGGCGCGGCCGGAAATGGCGGTGTCGGTGCAGGGCGGGAAGAAGGCGGCGAAGGCCACGGGGCCGTAGGGCGGCAGCCATTCGCGCACGTCGATGCCGACGCGGATGATGTTGCCCTCGCGGGTTTCGCCGGGCGGGTGCTGGAGGTCGACGCAGTAGCAGAGGTAGCCGGCATCGGCCCACGGCTGCACGAGCGTGGTGGTGAGGTCGAAGCAGCTGATAACGATGGGGGTTGGCATATGGTTTTGAGCTGTTAGCCTATGGCTTTTAGCTATTGGGTTTTGGGAAGAGGCTACAAGTCAGCCGTTAGAAACTGACAGCGTGAGAGTGCAAGTCACTGAACACGCCCCGGCGGAGGTTGCAGGCGGCTACTACCTCGTCGGTGGCGCCGTTGCGGTGTTTGGCCATGTCGAACAAGATGGTATCGGCGGTGGGAGTGCCGTCGTCGTACTCGGGGATGCTGTAGTACTCGCCGCGCCAGAGGAAGACGATGCAGTCGGCATCCTGCTCCAGGCTGCCGGACTCGCGCAGGTCGGAGAGCATGGGGCGTTTGTCTCCTCCCCTTTTCTCCACGTCGCGGGAAAGTTGGCTGAGGGCGATGACCGGGGCATTTAGTTCCTTGGCCAGTTCCTTGAGGCCGCGGCTAATGCTGCCGACTTCCTGCTCCCGGTTGCCTTTGGTGTCGCCGCGCATAAGCTGGATGTAGTCGACCAACACCAGGCTCAGCGGGTGCTGGGCGTGGAGGCGGGCGCACTTGGCGCGCAGCTGCTGGATGCTCAGGCCGGGAGTGTCGTCAATGTGGAGCTGGTGGCCGTGGGTTTGGAGGCGCTGGGCCTGCTGGCGGATATGGGCTACCTGGTCGAGGCCGCCGGGAAGGTTGCCGCGGCGCAGGTCGGAATTGCTGTAGCCGGGGACTTCGCTGGCCACCATGCGCTGCATGAGTTGCAGGGTGGGCATTTCGAGGCTGAAAATGGCGGTGTGGTGGCCGTAGTCGAGGGCGGCGGTTCGGGCAAAATGCAGCAGGGCGGCAGTTTTGCCCATCGCGGGCCGGGCGGCGAGAATGATGAGGTCGGAGGGCTGCCAGCCGCCGGTAAGGCCGTCGAGCTGGGTGAGGCCGGTGGGAATACCGGTGAGGCCGTGCTGCTGTACGGCTTGGGCCAAACGGTCGAAGGTGGCGTCGAAAGCGGCGGCGGCCGTTTGGCCGGGGCGGGTTTCAAGGGTGCGGTGGAGGCTGGTGAGGTGAGTTTGGGCGGTGGCCAGCAATTCGAGCGGGTCGCGGGTGTTGTCGTAGCCATAGGCGGCCAGCTCCGAGCCGGCGCGGATGACCACGCGGCGGGCGTGCTGCTCCTGCAGGATGCGGCAATGGCTATCGAGGTGGGCGGCGGAGTTGATGCGGCTGGTGAGGCCGGCCACGAAGGCTGGGCCGCCGGTACGTTCCAGCGTGCCACGGTGGCGCAGCTGCTGCACGACGGTGAGGAGGTCGGCGTGCTGGCCGGCCTGCACCAGGTCGCGGATGGCCAGGTACACCTGCTGGTGGGCAGCGGAATAGAATACTTCCTCGGTAGGCAGCGTGGCCAGCAAAGTGCGCTGGGCGGGAGCTTCGAGCAGGGCAGCACCGAGTACGGCGGCTTCCAGGTCGAGGGCCTGGGGCGGCAGAGCCCCACCCCCAACTGCAAATGCTTGATTCGCATTACCCCGGTAAGGAGGGGGGCCAGACGTTGCAGAGAAACGGGCGGGTTGGGTTGGGGTCATAGTGGGTTAGCTCCAGCGGGTGGGGTCGGTGGGTTTGGGGGCGGTGCGGGCGCGAGCCGGGGGCGCAGCCTGGCTGGTGCCGTGGGGGCCGGCAGCCTGGAATTGGAGGCGGCGGCGCATCCAGCCGCGGAACGCGGCGCGCCAGTCGGCCATGGGGGTTTTGCCGCTCACGCGCCAGCCGTTGCTTTCGTAGTGGTCGTGGAAGGCAGCGGCTTCGGTTTGGGCGTCGGGGCTGCCGGGGTGTTGGTCGGCAGCGTAGGCCTGGACGTCGGCGAGCGTGGGAGCCCCTCCCCCAGCCCACCCTCGCTTGATGCGCGACATCCGGTAGGGAGGGGAGCCTGACGACTTTTTTTCTTTTGACTCTGACTTCTCAGCGGTGGGCGCGGGCGGGGCGGCGTCAGCCGCCTCTCCCTCTATTATTGAAGTTGTAAGTGAAGTTGAAAATGAAGGGGTTGGGATTTGCTTATCCCCGATGGTTGGGGTTTGGTTGGGCTTTTGGTTAAGCAAATTGGGGTTACCGCCCTTTTTACCGGCGGCGGTGCGTACCCGGCGCAGCTTCTCATCTTTAACCATGCGGCGACAGAACAGCGCGCCGTCGGACTCGCGGCGGCTGACCACGCCGTAGTCGAGCAGGGTGGTTAGAATTTGGTTAGCCGTTTGGTTATCCAAACCCAGGCGGCGGGCAATGACGGCATCGGGCATGGGCTGGCCGTTGACGAGGAGCACGCCGCGCTCGTCGCTGTCGTGCATCATCAACAGCAGCTCAAACCAGGCCCCACGCTGCGCGAGGTCGAGGGCCTGGACGCCCTGGTCCTTGTGCCAGTCGCCGGGGTAGAATTGGATAGCCGGGAGTTTCATGCGCGCGGTGGCGTGGGCACCAGCAGGGCACTAGTGGTGGCAGGCTGTTCGAACAGGTCGAGTTGGCGGTACTCGGTGCCTTTACCGCGTAGGGCGGCTTCCACTTCGGCCAGGGCAGCCTGGAGTGTGGTTTCGAGCAAACCGGTGTAGGGATAGGTGGCCTGCTCGTCGTCGAAGGATTGGTAGGGTGAAGTCAGGTTGAGCACCTTGCCGCCAGTGAGCTGGCGCTGGCCAATAAGGGTGACGCCGCCCTGGTGGCGGCCCACCGAGAAGCCAGTGACGGTGAAGGGCTCGAACAGAGCGGGTAGCTCCTCGGCCTCGTCGGGCCAGAAGTCGGATGTCTCAGTCAGCTGCTCGGCCAGCAGGCAGAGGTGCGGCACCAGGCGGCTGAGGGCATGGGTCAGGTCAGGGTGAACCTGATCGGTGCACGTCAGGGCGAAGGCGCGGGGTGGGGCCTCGTCGGTTCGCTGCTCGGTAAATTCGCAGGTGAGGTGCTGGTCTTTGAGCTTGACCTTCTGGATAGTGATGAGGGAAGTAGTAGCCTCCGGACTATCCGGGCCGACGATTGGCAGTAGCTGGGACATTGGGGAACGGGGAATTGAGCCGCCTGTACTGGCGGCGGGTGAGTCTACTGTTTTTGAGTAGCGGATTAAGCGGGGCGGAAGGGGGAGCGGCGGCCGCGCTTAGCGCGGGGAGCAGCGGCGGCTACCGGCTCGGCATCGGTGCGGTTGCGGCACTGCCAGTCGTGGATCTGGGACAGCAGCACCCGGTCGCCGCGGCTGGACTCGCCCGCGAGGTAGTGCAGGCGGCGCGGGTGGTGCTCGGGCAGGCGCATGTAGTCGCGCAGAGTCTCGGGGTGCAGATCGAGCAGGGCGGCCGTGCGGGGCACGGAGTAGGCCGGGTCAGGCGTGGGGGCGGTTTCGAGCTGGCGGCGGGCCTCGGCGGCGCAGGCTTTCTCCAGCGACTCGCGCACCCAGGCGTGGTCGTCGGGCAGGCGCACGGTGATGTGCAGGCCGTCGGCGGTGGTGGTGGATAGCTCGGTCATGGCTGCGGGGGCGTGAGTCGTTCGGGGAAGAAGCAGCCACCCTTCTGCGCTACCGGGGCAATGCCTGAGGCCTGGCGGTGGCCGAGGATGAGGGGAAGTTGCGTGAGGACCTTGGCGGCAGTGGCGGTGTCGAACTCATAGCGCCACAGTTCCAGCCAGACAGCTTCGCGGTGAGTCAGGAAGGAACTGTCGAGAAGGACGCTCAGCTCGTAGCGCTGGGTGGGCGTCGGGCGGGAAGAGTAGGCGGTAGTGTCTTTGGGAGGACAGGCCCGGATAGCGGCCTCCAGGGCCGCCATGGCCGCACGGGGCTCTTCGCGCAGGTAGGGCGCCAACGGCAGCGGGCGGTGCGGGTAGGGCTGATTGGCTTCGATAAAGAGCATCATAATCAAAGGGGTAGTGAGGTGAATGGGCTAGGACTTGAGCTGAGTGAGGTCGTGCTGGACCTGCTGGCTGCCGGCGGCCTTGATGAGGCGCACGGCTTCGGCTACGGCGGGATGCGCGGGCTTCCCCTTCTGTAAGGCCTTCGACACGGCCGCGTGGGAGATGTTGAGCTGGCGGGCGATGTTTGAAATAGCGCCGTGGGGCAGCAACGCCCGGAGGTCGGGCGGCGTAGTGATGGTTTCAAGTGGTTGCATTTGGAATTTTATTGTTACATTTGAAGGCGGACAATCAATCCAAATGTAAGTAAAAGTTACCAAAAGTTGCAAATGATACCTGCCGAGAAGAAAAAAATCAGTGCGGTTACCCCGATGCCGTCGCTGACTATTGGTGAGCGACTAAAAGTGGTGCGCCAGTCGCGGGGCATGACGCAGCAGGAAATGGCGGACTTGCTGGGTGTTTCACGTCCGTTGATAACGCAACTGGAGGGGGGCCGCCATCAACCCAGCAGTGAGGCGCTGGAAACCATCGTGGACAAGTTGGGCATCAGTCGCAACTGGCTGTGGTTTGGCAGCGGCCCGATGGAGGAGTTTAGTCCGGTGGGCGGCAACGTGCAGATACTGGGCGACCTGGAGGAGGCCGATTACCTGGACGTGAAGCTGGTGACCTGCAAGGTGCGCGGCGGCTTCATGGATCTGATGGATGATCGGGAACTGGACGCCTACGAGAACCTGACCAACGTGCGCATCTATGACCCGACGCCCGAGATGCGCAAGCCGGGGACGCTGGGCTTCGAAATTGACGGCGACTCGATGGAGCCGCAGTTGCGGTCGGGAATGCGCGTGGTGGGCGTGCGGGTCGGGCTGGACAATGTGAAGTATGCCACCAGCGGCGTGTACGTAATAGCCTTCGCCGATCAGCTGACGATTAAGCGCATCAAGGACAATGATATTCTGGAGCGGGGGCTGCTGATGCTTCACGCGGATAATCCCTTGGCGGGCAGCTTGCCGGTAGCGGCAGAAGACATCCGGGCCATGTGGAAGGTGAGCCGAATTATTTACGGCGACGTTATCTGATTGGGAGGCTAGGCAGACTACGGTGTCAGCCTACGTATACCCGATTGGGTATAATCATGCTCTTAATTCCTGTATTTATACCTCATCGGGTATAATACTCATGTATCAGGCCGTTATTACACCCGAACGGGTACATCTCATGACAGTGACACTGGCAGCCTTCGTGAAGGAGCGCCGCCGCCTGCTCCGGCTTTCGCAGCCCGACCTGGCGGCCAAGGCGGGCGTGGGCCTGCGCTTTGTGCGCGAGTTGGAACAGGGGAAAGTAACCCTGCGCCTGGACAAGGTCAACGCCGTGCTGCAGCTGTTCGGGCACGTAGTGGGGCCGGTGCCCATGAACCGCTTACTAGAACCGGTATAACCCCATGCGCCAGGCCGAAGTATGGATGCACGAGCAGGTAGTGGATTGGCAGGAAAATAATTATCTTCCGTTAACTATTTCTCAGGGAGCGGACCGGACGAACAAAACCGGGACAGAGGCTGATACCGGGACATAAACCGGGACAATTTCCTGCCTAAAACCGCTTTTAAAGCTTAAATAAGCAATTCCGCGTTCCCAGGAGGGAGCGCCACAGCTTAGAAAGTCCGCCCATCCAGGCGGACTTTCTTCGTTTTCAGGCCTGTTTTTGAATTTGCATCTGCGGGACGTAATCGACTATGCTTCGTTGGATGATATGCTGTGGAAAATACTGTTGCAGCCAGTAGCTAGCAAAGAAATCAGGCAGACGCTACTGACACGCTACTTCCCACTGACCCGGCACTACTTTACTTCCTGCACTAGACGTGGGCTGCAGCGCAAGCTGGGTTCTTCGGCGGCCAGCGGAAACTTGCCAAGCAGCAGCTCGCGGCTGTCAGCCCACTGGTCAGCGGAGAGGCGGGCGGTGCGGCGAAGGCGGTTTGCGTCGGCGGTCAGGTAGCCAGGACGGTCGGACTGCCAGGAATTGAACAACAGCAAACAGTAAGCTCCCACTTCGTGGGCCTCCATCGGTTGCACGTCGGGCGAGCTTAGAAAGTCACCCGTGTGGAAGAGAAAGACGGAGGCCTTCATGCCAAGGAGGGAATGGGGATGTAGGGAACGGCAACCGTGGGCTCGAACAGGTCGAGCTGGCGGTAGTCGGTGCATTGGCCGCGTAGGGCGGCTTCTACTTCAATAAAGTATTTGCCCCGACCCCGAGGATTTAACCAGGACACTTTGCCACATCTGTCTTCTGTTCACAGCTTGCCTAATTAGATGAACTCTCATTCGCTCGCGCCGCAGAGAAGGTTTGCGCAAGCAACAGCAGCTTTTCCTCTAACTCCTGAGCGGCCAAGGCGCAGGCCACTTCTATCTTCGAAAACAAGGACAACAGGCTGCTCATGGTTTCCTGGCTGGCCCCATCGCCGACGGAAATCAGGGTAACCGCCATACTCTGAATGGATTTGGTGATGTCCTCCAATTCCGGGTCCATACCCATCGTGGCGAAAGTAGGGATGATGGAATGCGTAGCACGTTTCAGGGCAATCCAGTCCTTTTCAGCAATGGCCTTTTTCATGGTCTGCACCAACTGTGGAATTTCCTGCAGGTAAAGGCCAATCATCTCGGCCATACGAGCGTCGCTTTTAGTTATCCGTTTCAGGTACTCAAAGTTGACGCAGGTGAGGGGCTGGGGTTGCAAATCGCGCGGAGTCGGTGCAACGGTAGCTTTGTCGGAGTCGGACTGCTTCAGATACTTGATAATTTTGCTGTAGAGCAGCTTGTCATCGATGGGTTTCGAGATATAGTCGTTCATGCCCACGGCCTTGCACTTCTCTACGTCCACCGTTGTCACGTCGGCCGTCAGGGCGATGATAGGCACCGTCAAGCGCAGCTCATTGCGGATGTATTCCGTGGCCTCGAAGCCGTTCATGACCGGCATCTGCAAGTCCATGAGCACAATGTCGTAGCGGGTGGTGCGCAGCTTTTCGAGGGCAATTTTTCCGTTGCCGGCCACGTCCATATCAAAGCCGAAATCCTCCATCAGCGTCCTCATCAGCAGCTGGTTCAAGGCAATGTCTTCCACCACTAGGATTTTAACATCTTTGAAGCCGGTTTCCAACTCAACGGGCAGGCCCAATTCGGCGTCGGCTTTCTCGGTGGTTTTGCCAAAGCTCAGGATGAAGCTGAACGTGGAGCCTACCCCTACCCTGCTTTTCACGTTGATGGTGCCGCCCTGGGGCTCCACTAGGTTCTTGACGATGGCCAAGCCCAGCCCCGTGCCACCGTACAGGCGGCTAGTGCCGCTGGTAGCCTGCTGAAAATCGTCGAATACCGTGCTCAGCTTGGCCTCCTCTATACCAATGCCGGTATCAGTAACCGAGAACTCCAGGATGACCTTCTCCGCGTCCTGCACCAGCATCCGCACCCCCATCGTGATGGTGCCTTCGCTGGTGAATTTTACGGCATTGCTCACCAAATTCAGAATAACCTGGTGCAGGCGCACCGGGTCGCCCACCAGCACCTCCGGAATTTTGGCGTCGTAGTCCATCACCAAGGCTAGGTTTTTCTCCTGAATCTTAGTTTCGAACAGATGCACCATAGCCGACACCGACGCGGCGAGCTTAAACGGGATTTTCTCAAACGTCATCTTGCCCGCGTCCACCTTGGCCAAGTCCAGAATGTCGTTGATGAGCACAATCAGCGTGTCGCCGCTGAGCTTGATGGCCGTCAGGTATTCCTTTTGCTTCTCCGTCAGCTGCGTCTTCAGCACCACCTTCGTGAAGCCAATGATGGCGTTCATGGGCGTCCGGATTTCGTGGCTCATGTTACTGAGAAACTGTTGCTTCGCCTTCACCGCGTTTTCGGCAATGCCGGTGGCGCTTTCGGCTTTGGCCTGGGCTTCCACGGCCAGCACGGTGGCGCGCTCAGCCGCGAATTTGGCCTCGATTAGCTCCGTCGCAATACGCTTCTGGTCCGTCACGTCGCGGGCCACAATCACCACGCCCAGCACCTTGCCCTCGTCGTTCTTGTACACCGACCCGTTGAAGAGCACGTCCGTCAGCTTGCCGTCTTTGTGGCACAGCGTAAGGGGCGAATCGGCCACCGTGCCCTTGGCAAAAACTTCCTGATACACTTCGCGCGCCATCTGCGGGTCAGTGAAGTAGACGAAGAAATCGGAGCCAATCAGCTGGGCACGGTCCATACCCGTGATGTTCACCGTGGCCTGGTTCATGTCCGTAATCTTCCCTTCCGGGCTGATGGTCACCAGCGGGTCGCGGCTGGCCTCAATCAGGCCCCGGGCGTAGTTGGCGACACGCAGTTCAGCAGCCCGCTTCACTTTCTCGTCGTTCTGGAAGGCCAGCTCCTTGTTGGCAATGACCAGCTCGGCCGCCCGCTTTTCCTTCTCATCGTTTTGGAAGGCCAGCTCAATGTTGGCAATACTTAGCTCCTGGGCCCGCTTCTCCTTTTCATCATTCTGAAAGGCCAGCTCCGCATTGGCAATAATCAACTCCTGCGCCCGCTTCTCCTTCTCGTCGTTCTGAAACGCCAGTTCAGTGTTGGCGATACTAAGCTCAGCCGCGCGCTTCTCTTTCTCATCGTTCTGAAACGCCAATTCGGTATTGGCGATGCTCAGCTCCTGAGCCCGCTTTTCCTTCTCATCGTTCTGAAAGGCCAGTTCGGTATTCGCTACGCTCAACTCCTGGGCCCGCTTCTCCTTCTCGTCGTTCTGAAACGCCAGCTCCTTGTTAGCAATACTGAGCTCGGCCGCCCGTTTTTCCTTCTCGTCGTTTTGGAAGGCCAGCTCTTCATTCGCAATGCCGAGCTCGGCCGCGCGCTTCTCCTTTTCGTTGTTTTGGAAGGCCAGCTCTTCGTTAGCAATACTTAACTCGGCGGCGCGCTTTTCCTTCTCGTCGTTCTGAAAGGCTAGCTCTTCGTTGGCTACGCTTAGCTCCTGGGCGCGCTTTTCCTTCTCATCATTCTGAAAGGCCAGCTCTTCGTTGGCAATGCCAAGCTCCGCCGCTCGTTTTTCTTTCTCATTATTCTGGAATGCCAGCTCTTCATTGGCAATGCTGAGCTCGTCGGCGCGCTTCTCCTTCTCGTTGTGCTGGAAGGCGAGTTCTTTGTTAGCAATACTCAGCTCCGTCGCCCAGTTTTTCTCGGCCACTTCTCGGGCCACTATCACTGCGCCGAGCACTGCGCCCTGCTCGTCCTTGTTCACGGAGCCATCGAACGACACTTCGGTTAGAGTGCCATTGGCGTGCCGGAGCGTGAAGGATACATTGCTGAGCGTCCCGTTGGCCACAACCTCCCGGTAGGCATCCCGCACCAATTCTGGTTCGGTGAAAAGGGCGAAAAAATCGGCCCCCATCAACGTGTCGCGGCCCATGCCCGTCAAGGTTACAGCTGCCTCATTGATATCGAGGATGCTGCCCTTCAGATTAACAGTAACCAATAAATCCTGGCTTGCTTCAATCAGCCGACGGTACTTTTTTTCGCTTTCCTTCATCGTGGGGAGGGGCCACCGGCCTCACAGGCCAGCATTGACTTATTTAAAGTTGGAGGCAAGTGTACCGGGTGCTCAAGAAATGGAAATCCCCCGGCTTAATACAGGCTGGCAAATATAGACTTGCTGCACAACAGCGCCCAAGCGGAGGCTTAACCCAAAACTGAGGCCCATGTAAGGTACCGATTTTTTATTTCAGGAATATTTGTATTCCGAGCTGCTTAACGGGTCCTACCGTCAAAGGGTCTAGCCTACTAACACAGTAGGCCCGTGGGCGGTGAGCCGCTGCCGGGAAGTGGCCATAGCCACCCCAGCGCGGATGGAGTCTAGCTCTTGCGCAACCTCAGCACCGGAGGCAACGTGGCAAGTCATAGCGTAGCGCGTTGAGGAGACTAGCAAAGGGGTGCCGACGCGCCAACTGTCAGGTTCCCCTTCCTGTCTGTGAGCTTCCGGTGTGGAAAACAACCCCCGCAACCCTGCAGGAAATTTCGCACCTTACTCCGACATCCATAACCTCTTGCCTTTGGCAGAAAATGTTAGCCAAAAGGCAGTAAACTTGCCGACCATAAGCAAAGGGCGGGGCTGGCAGCCTTCCTCCGTCCGAACGTCCTTCTGTCTCTCTCAGCATGCATCTTCTAGCTACCTATCCGTATCTGAACCTTTACCTCTACGAGGGGACTTCCCGCGCTATCGAGGCCCAATGGCTAGGCTTCGTCAGCAGCAGCTTGCTGCGGCAGGCTACGCTGGATTGCGTCGAGCATGCCCGTCAGCAACGTATTACCGGCTGGATAGCGGACGACCGGCTGCTGGGACCAGTGCGCCCGGTAGATCTGGAATGGATTGCGCAGCAGGTATTTCCCCGCCTAATTGAGCTGGGGGTGCAGCGGTTCGCTCGCCTTGAGGGTGTTGATCCTCTCAACAAACTGCTTATTGGCCAAGCGCAGGAGACAGCTCAGCAACAAATGCCGTTTGAGCTACTGGCCTTCACAAACCTGACGGCGGCGCGGAACTGGGCCTGTGGTGATTAGCACTTGTTTTAGTGGACAAACAATACTAAAAACGTTTCTCCCTTGGGCGGTGGTCTAAAAGGCGGTTTTTGCGTAGCTTGGCAGCTGATCCAGAACACGTTATACTGTGGCAAGTGCGGTAGCACGGCCCTGCGCAAGAACGGCAGCAGTAAAGGCAAAGCCAAGTACCGGTGTACGAGCTGCCGTCACCAGGCCGTTTTTACCCCGGCCGCGCCGATACGGGCGGTCCGCTACGCCCAGGTCGAAAGGCTGCTGCTCGAACGCGTCTCGCAGCGCGCCATCGTGCGCCCGAGCGGCGTGGCGCGCATGACGGTGGCCACGCTGGCAAAAAAAAGCCCGGACGC